>CAKSZY010000005.1 GCA_934526015.1 uncultured Dokdonella sp. | reverse complement strand
AAAACGCATGCTGGTCCCTTCTCCCCGTTGCGACGGGGAGAAGGTGCGGCGGCAGCCGCGGATGAGGGGCGCTTTCGAGCTTCTTCCGCAACAGCCGATGAAGCAGCGCTCGCGCACGGCTGCAGCGTCAATCGCACCCCACCTCCCACGGCCCCTCATCCGGTGCTGCCGCACCACCTTCTCCCCGCTGCGCGGGGCGAAGGAAGGCTGGCGCTGTCGCAAGCATGCAAGGCTGCACTCTGGTGAAAACGCATGCTGGTCCCTTCTCCCCGTGGCGACGGGGAGAAGGTGCGGCGGCAGCCGCGGATGAGGGGCGCTTTCGGGCTTCTTCTGCAGCAGCCGATGAATCGGCGCTTGCGCACAGCTGCAACGTCGATCCCGCCCCACCTCCCACGGCCCCTCATCCGGTGCTGCCGCACCACCTTCTCCCCGCTACGCGGGGCGAAGGGATGCTGGCGGTTTCGTGCGGGTGCAGGGCGCGCAGGGAGCAGCAAAGCGCGCCTCCTCCGCGGCGGCAGCGACAGAGGAGGGGCGTGGGAGCGAGGCGGGGCCGCCGCGGAGACGCAGGCAAGACCGTTGCCCATCCCGCGACCCGTACCGCAAGCCCCCTGCTATGATCCGGACCAGCCTGTCGGCCCGCACGACGCGGCGGATGCCACACGCGCAAGTCGTTCCGCGCGCACGCCTGACCGCCCTGCGGCCGCTGTGCGCCTGCCGCCTGCCGTGGGTTGTCCGTCTGTCGCCGCGAGGCCGGTCGTGTGGATCAGGATGGGGCGATGACCGGCAAGTTCCAGGACATTCCTGGTTACGAGATGCTCCGCGAGCTCGGCGAGGGCGGCATGGCGACGGTCTTCCTCGCCATCCAGCACTCGCTCGACCGCAAGGTCGCGATCAAGGTCATGCGCCGCGAGCTGCGCGTGTCGAGCGGGCCTATGCCGGAGTTCGAGCGGCGCTTCCTGCTCGAAGGCCGCACGATGGCGAAGTTGCCCCATCGCAACATCGTCGCCGTCTACGACATCGTCACCCGCGACGACATCGCCTACATCTCGATGGAGTACCTCGAGGGCGGCACGCTGTCGGAGCGCATGCGCGAGGGGGTGTCGCTCGGCGAGGCGATCGGGGTGGTCGTGCAACTCGCCAACGGCCTCGAGTTCGCCCATCGCAACGGGGTCATCCACCGCGACCTCAAGCCGTCCAACGTGATGTTCCGCGACGATGCCACGCCGGTGCTGACCGATTTCGGCATCGCCAAGCAGTCCGACGTGATGGCCGCGCGCATCACCCAGACCGGCCTCGTGCTCGGCACGCCGACCTACATGAGCCCCGAGCAGGCCAGCGGACGCGAGACCGACGGCCGCTCCGACCAGTACAGCCTCGGCATCCTGTTCTACGAACTGCTCACCGGGCAGCCGCCGTTCACCGGCGACAACCCGATGAACGTGCTGATGGGCCATGCCCTGCAGGCGCCGCCGCCGCTGCCGGCCGACCTCGCACCGCTGCAGCCGGTGTTCGACCGCATGCTGGCCAAGGCACCGGCCGACCGCTACAAGGACCTGCACGAGTTCACCCGTGCGCTGCGCACGATCGTGGTCGGCAACGACACCCTGGCGAAGAAGCTCGGCGACATCACCGCCACCAGCACCTCCGAGCGCCTGCGTGCGCTCGGTTTCTCCGGCGAGCTGACCGGCGGCGACAGCGGCTTCGCCCTCGACCTCCTGCGCATGCCGCGCACCGACCCGTCGCTGCGCAACACCAGCTCGGGCGTGCAGCGCGCGCTGCGCCGGCGGCCGCGCCTGTTCGCCGCGATCGCCGCCGCCATCGGCGTGCTCGTGCTCGGCAGCGTGCTCTGGCTCGCCCTCGCCCCGCGCCAGCTCAGCCAGGACGAACAGGTGCTCGTGCGCACCCTGCTGCGCGAGGCCGACCGCTTCGTCGAGAGCGGCGCCCTGCTCGACCCGCCCGGCGAGAACGCCTTCGAGGACGTGCAGAAGGTGCTGCAGAAGGACCCGGCCAACGCCCGCGCGCTGGAACTGCTGCAGCAGATCGGCGACAAGGTGCGCGCGCAGGCCGAGACGACGCTCGCCGCCGGCGACCTCGACGGTGCCGCCGAACGCGCCAACCAGGCCTTGCTGGTCGTCCCCGACGATGCCGCGGTGCAGGCGCTGGTCAAGCGCATCGGCGACCAGCAGGATGCGCGCTCGCGCGCGCAGCGCGTCGCCGAACTGCTCGCCCGCGCCGACGATGCCGAGCGGCGCGGCCGCCGCAACGGGGCCGACGGCTCCTATGCACTGCTGCGCAATGCGCTGGCGCTCGTCCCCGACGACGCCGGCGTGCTGCAGCGCCTGAAGACCGTCACCGATGCCGAGTTCCGCCGCGTGCGCGACCTGCTCAAGCTCGGTCGATCCGACGAGGCTGCCCAGGCCCATGCCGCGCTGAAGGCCGACTTCGGCAGCGACCCCGTCTTCATCGCCCTCGGCGAGGACATCGTGCGCGCCCAGGGTGAGGTGACGCGTGCGCGCCAGGTGGCCGAACGACTCGCTCTCGCCCAGGGCGCCTTCGATGCCGGCCGCATCAGCGATCCGCCCGGCGACAATGCCTTCGACTTCTACGAACAGGCGCGCCAGCTCGACGAAAGGAGCAGCGCGGTGGCCGCCTTCCGCAGCGTCCTCACCGCACGCCTGGTCGCCGAAGCGCGTGCAGCCCGCGATCGCGGCGACTTCAGTGCCAGCCTCGACCGTGCCGGCCTCGCATTGCGCATCGATCCGGCGCTCGAGGCCGCAAAATCGATCCGCGCGGCCGCCGAGAGCCAGCTCGATGCGCGCCTGATCCGCATTGCCGGCCTGCTCGGCAATGCGCGCATCGCGATCAGCGCCGGCCGGCCGCTGCCGCCGGCACGCGACAATGCACGCGACATCCTCGACACCCTGCTGCGCGAGGACCCGGCCAACGCCGATGCGCTGAAGCTGCGCGAAGCGCTGCCGCGTTACACCGCCGAGGCTGCGCGTGCGGCGCTGGCGCGCGACGATCTCGATGCCGCCACCGCGCTGGTCGCCGCCGGTACCGCCAGCTACGCCGACGACACCACCCTGATCGGGCTGGCCGCCGAACTGCGCCAGCGCGTGCTGGCACGCGATGCCACACGCGCACTGCAGGAACGCGAACAGCGCATCGCCGGCCTGCTGCAGCAGCGCCCGCTGGCCGCCGACTCCGCGCGCACGCTGGTGGGCGAGATCCTCGCCCTGCGCGAGGCACGCAGTCCGTCCGCCGAGCGCTACGAGCAGCAACTCGCCGAGGTGCTCGCCGACGACGTGCGCACGGCCACCGATCCGGGCGTCGCCGATGCCAGCCTCGCCACCATCCGCGCGACCACCACGGCCCTTTCCAACAGCCGCGTGCTGGCGGCGATCTATCCCGATGCCGAGGCGCGGGTGGCCGCCCTGCAGCAGCAGCGCGCCGCCGAGCTCGAGGCGCAGAAGGGCACCCTCGTCATCAATGCGCTGCCGTGGGGCTATGTCGACCAGGTGCTCGACGCCGCGCGCAAGCCGGTCGAACTGCCGGGCGAGCGCAGCACGCCGCTGCGCCTGACCCTGCCGGCCGGCAGCTATTACGTGACCCTGCGTCACCCGAAGTCGAACAAGACCGTGTCGGCCTTCGCCCGCGTGCAGGCGCGCCAGCGCAGCCAGACCAGCAGCAGTTTCCCCAGCCTCGGCACCGACGAGTACCTGCGCGATGCGGGCTTCTGATTCCCTGCGCGCACTGCCCGCCCTGCTCGCGCTGTGCGCGGCGCCGGCGCTGGCCGACTGGAAGGACGACTACTCGCGCGGCCTCGAGGCCGTGCGCGAAGGGCGCTGGGCCGAAGCAACGCGCCTGATGGAAAGCGCCCTGGCCGGCAATGCCCAACCGGCCGCGCGCCTGCGCCTGTACGGACAGCGCTACGAGGTCTATGCGCCGCAGCATTACCTCGGCCTTGCCGCCTTGCGCCGCGGCGACTGCGCGGGCGCGCTGCGCTGGTGGAACGAGCCGGCCAACCGCAGCTTCGTCGGCGGCAACGCGGCCCTGTCCGGGGTCGAGGCCGGTGGGCGCAGCGATTGCAGCACGGCGGTTGCCGCGGAAACGAAGCCGCCGGCCACGCCCGCGGTGGCGGAGACGCGGCCGCCGCCGGCGCAAACCCGGCCGGCGGCGACCGAGCCGAAGACTCCGGCGCGGCCGCCGGCACGCCCGCCGGCGGATCCGCCGCAGCGTCCGCTCGCGCAGACCCCCGCGGAAACCCGGCCGGCGCCGGCCGAACCGCCGAAAACCGTCAGCGCCGGCCCAGCCGACGCCCTGCGCCCGACCCTGGATGCCTATCTCGGTGGCCGCTACACGGAAGTGTTGCGCCTGACCGCTCGACCTGCCGCCGACAGCCGCGTCGGCTGGCATCTGCAGACGCTGCGGGCCGCCTCGGCCTGGCAGATCAGCCAGCTCGCCGCCGAACCGGGGGATGCCGAAGCGACCGCGCGGGCCGCCGCCGCCGCCGCGCGCAAGCTCGCGCCGGGTCGGCGACCGGATGCAACCTTCTATCCGCCACGCTTCGTGGCGTTCTACGACGCATCCTGAAGCGGATCAGCGTGCCGCGAAGGAACGTGCCTCGAAGTCGCGGGCGTGGCAGGCACCGACCGCATCGCCATGGCCGCCGATGGCGTCTTCCACCGCCCGCACGCGCGTCGGATCGAGGCGGCCGGTGCGCACTTCACCGCTGGCCTGCGAGAGTTCCCAGGCTTGCGCGGCGCACGGCCAGTTGCCGAGCCGCACATGGGCATCGGCGAGCTGGAAATACGGCAGGTAATCGGTGAACCACATGCCGTAGAGGCGCTTGTCGGCGCGCGGCTCGGGATTGAGCTCGACCGACTGGCTGAACTGGGCGATCGCGCGCCGTGCATCGCCGGCCTCGAGCAGGGCACGGCCGAACTCGAAATGGAAGTACCACGGAAGGCTGTCGCGGCGGCCTTCGAGGCCGCACTGCACGAGCACCTTGCGGCGCAGGGCATCGACGGTCGATTCGGCCAGCAGCACCGCCGCCGGCAACGGGGTGACGCCCTCGACCACCGCCGCCGGCAGTTCGCGCGGGGCGAGCGAGACCAGCGCGGCACAGACGAGACCTGGCAGCAGGCACTTCGGCATCGACCGGGACATGGGAACCACCTCGCTGTGCAGCCGACCGGGCTGGACGTTTTCCCATCATACGCCGGCGGAAGACGCCATGCGCTGGCGGACCGATGAGCCGGTTTGGCAGCTTTTTGCGCCTGAAGGCGTACGGGGCAGCAGCGGTCGCCGTTCCTGCGTGGCCAAAACGGCCGCGAACGCGCCTGCATGGCTCGCTTGACACTGATTCCGGTTCGGTGCTGTCATCGTTTGCCGCTGGAATATCAGACATTTGGCGCGAGTCAAGCGGACCATCGAGCGACGGGACGGCCTGCCGCCATCCATCATCCATCGGGGAGAGAAGCATGATTTCGTTCAAACGCACCGCCGGATTCTGCGCCGTCGCCAGCCTTGCCTGGTCGGGCGCCGCGATCGCCCAGGATCGTCCCATCTGCGCCGACTTCTTCCTGCAGATCACCAATCCCGACTTCGCCATCTGTCGCGGCAACCTCGCCGCCATCCCGTTCGACCTGCTCGCACCCGGCGCGCGCTCGCTCGGCCTCGGCGGCGCCTTCGCCGCGGTCGCCGACGATGCCACCGCGGCCGAGGCGAATCCGGCCGGACAGACGATCCTGACCCGCCCCGAAGTGTCGGTGCACGTGCGCAACGCCAGCTACAACGCCAAGTTCTTCGATCCGAACGTGATCGATTCGTTTGCCTATTCCGCGGTCGGTCCCGGCCCGGTTTCGCGCTACGACGACAGCAACACGAAGGTCTCGTTCCTGAGCTACGTCTATCCGTTCGAGCGCTTCGTCATGTCGGTGTTCTACCAGAACTCCGGCGCCCTCGACGCCACCTCCGAGATCATCTCGATCGACTCGGTGTTCAACGACGCCTACATCGCCTCCACCGGCATCGACGTGGAACAGGAGTCGTTCGGCCTGTCGGGTGCATTCCGCATCAACGACATGTTCTCGATCGGCGCCTCGATCAAGCATTCCTCGCTCGACATCCATGCCTTCTCGAGTTCCACCGTGCTCGGCTTCCGCGACCTCGACGTGCTGTTCCCCGGCGGCGGGCCGTTCGTCGACCAGATCACCCTCGGCAGCCGCATCCATGGCGACGACCACGACTTCACCTGGAACGCCGGCCTGCTGGTCAATCCGAACGGCACCTTCTCCGCCGGCCTCGTCTACAAGAAGGGCGGCGAGTTCAAGGTGACCAACCAGTACTACGTGATCAACCAGGCCAGCTGCTTCAACGCCAACTGCGGCGTGGACTTCACCGGCTCGGTCGACCTGCGCCAGACCATCCGCCTGCCCGACATCCTCTCGTTCGGCGCGGCCTGGCGGCCGACCGACACCTGGCTGATCTCCGCCCAGCTCGACCGCGTCGACTACGGCAACCTGCCGAACGGCTCGCCGAACGGCTTCCTGTTCGGCGCGACCACCGGCATCTCGGCCAACGTCGATCCGCTCGGCAAGGAAACCGTGTTCCACCTCGGCGCCGAAAAAACCTTCCTGTTCGACACCCCGACCATGGGCATGAAGCTGCTGTCGGTGCGCTTCGGCGGTTTCACCGATCCCGACCACGACAGCTACGGCGAGATCGACACCGACGACAACCACTTCACCTTCGGCCTCGGCACCGTGTTCGGCGAAAAGCTGCAGATCGACCTCGGCGCCGAGTTCTCCGACCGTGTCGATGCCGTGGTCGCCTCGGCGGTCTATCACTTCTGAGCGCGGCCACGCCGCGTTCGCGCGGCAGGCACCACCCGCGAAGCCCGGCCTTGCGCCGGGCTTCGTCGTTGCAGCACCCGCCACCGCCCGGTCAGGTCTCGACCTGCCCCGCATGCGCCGCGGCACGCGATTCAAGGGCACGCTCGACGACCTCCCAGCCGGCCTCGGCGCGATGGGCGTTCTCGCTGAGATGGCGCCGCCACGCGCGCGCACCCGGCAAGCCCTGGAACAATCCGAGCAGATGCCGGCTGATGTGCTGCAGGCGACCACCGGCGGCGAGATGCGCCTCGATGTAGGACCGCATCGCCAGGATGACCTCCTCGCGCACCGGCAACGGCGTGCCGTACAGGGCGTGCTCGAGTTCGGCCAGTCGCCACGGCTCGTGGTAGGCGGTGCGCCCGAGCATGACGCCGTCGACATGCTCAAGATGGCCGAGGCATTCGTCGACCCGATCGAGTCCGCCATTGAGCACGATGGTCAGCTCCGGCAGGCGCCGCTTCAGCCGATGCACGCGCGCTGGGTCGAGCGGCGGGATGTCGCGGTTCTCCTTCGGCGACAGGCCCTCGAGCCACGCCTTGCGCGCATGCACGACGAACACCGTGCAACCGGCTTCGCGCACGAGGTCGACGAAACGGTCGAGGTCGGCTTCCTCGTCCTGCTCGTCAACACCGATGCGGCACTTCACCGTGACCGGAATCGACACCGCCGCACGCATCGCCGCGAAGCATTCCGCCACCAGCGCCGGCTCGCGCATGAGGCAGGCGCCGAAACGTCCCGACTGCACGCGATCGGAAGGACAACCGACATTGAGGTTGATCTCGTCGTAGCCGAAACCCTCGCCGATCCGCGCCGCCTGTGTCAGCTCGGCCGGCTCGGAACCGCCGAGCTGCAGGGCCACCGGATGCTCGCTCGCATCGAAGCCGAGCAGCCGCTCGCGATCGCCGTGGATCACCGCCGCCGCGGTGACCATCTCGGTGTACAGGCGCGCATGCGGCGACAGCAGCCGATGGAAATGGCGGCAGTGCCGGTCGGTCCAGTCCATCATCGGGGCAACGCAAAGCCGCCACCGACAGGTGCTGGCCGGCGCATCGGTCATTGCCGTGCGCGACGCGCCGGCTTTGGGCATTTCCGAAGGTTCCACTCGACGTTCCGATCCGTCACGTTCCGGCTCCGCACCGGACAGAGCATTATCACCCGTGAGGCGGCGGCCCCGGCATCAGCGGGCACGGCCGGCGATCCCGCATTTCCTTCCGCGAGGGCACGCGACACCGACGGCGTTCATCATCCGCCCGGCAAGCTGGCCTTCGGCGCGAGGCATGGCGGTGACGCGAGGACGGGACGGCTTGCGTGCCGTCGGCCAATCGCCTTCGTTGCGGCGACGGAGGAAGGCCATGGGCGACGCGGCGGCCCTGCTGATCATCGACGTCATCCATCCGTTCGACTTCCGCGGGGCGTCTGCGCTCGTGCGGGCGACGCGGCGGATCGTGCCGGCGCTGCTGCGCACGCGCGCGGCCTTCGACCGCGCCGGCCTGCCGACGATCTACTGCAACGACAACTTCGGCCAGTGGCGCTCCGACTTCCGCGCCGTCATCGACGCCTGCACGAAACCCGACAACCCCGGTGCCGACGTCGTCGGTGCCTTGCTGCCGCGACCTTCGGACTACTTCGTGCTGAAGCCGCGGCATTCCGCCTTTCATGCGACGCCGCTGGCGATCCTGCTGGCCTCGCTGCAGGTGCGCCATGTCTATGTTGCCGGCATCGCCGCCGATGCCTGCGTCATCGACAGCGTCGTCGACGCCCACATGCACGACCTCGTCGCGCGGGTGGTCAGCGACGCGGTGGCGGCGGAAACGCCGGCGCGTTGCCGGCGCGCGCTGCAACTCGTCGCTGCGCGCGGAGTTGCGCGCCTCGTGCGCTCCGGCAGTGTCGGCCGCACGCTGCGCACGCCGGCACGCCGCCAGGCCAACGCGAAGTGAACGCGGATTGCGCCGACCTGGCCGAGTCATCGGCCATTCGGCGACGCTGCGCTCCACTGGGCCACCCGACGCACCGCGTCTCTTCAAGGCGGCCGCCATGCAACGCAAATTCGACAACGACCAGGTCAATGAACTCCTCTATCAGGCCCTCGAGACCGAGCGCGGCGGCATCCAGATCTACAAGACGGCACTGAAGGCCGCGGTGAACCCGGACCTGCGCAAGGAATGGCAGGAATACCTCGACGAGACGAGGACCCACGAACGCGTCCTGACCAGCGTGTTCGAGGAACTCGGCCTCGATACCGAAACCCGCACGCCGGGACGCGAGGTCGTTGCCCATCTCGGCGCCTCGCTGGTCGCGGCGATCGAGATGGCGCTCGCCAAGGGCGACAAGGACGCGGCACAACTGGTCGCCGGCGAATGCGTGGTGCTGGCGGAGACCAAGGATCACCAGAACTGGGAACTGATCGGCCACATCGCCAAGCATGCGAGCGGACCGACACCGAAGATCCTCGGGAAGGCCCACGAGGCGGTCGAGAAGGACGAGGATCATCACCTCTACCACACCACCGGCTGGACCCGCGAGCTGTGGATCGAATCGCTCGGTTTCCCCGCCGTGCTGCCGCCGCCGGAAGAAGTGAAGAACGTGGAGACGAAGATCGGTGCCTCGCGTGCCGAACAGGCGCGCGAGGCGATGCTATGAGATCGTCGCGGAGGCTGCCATGGCCGCCAGGGCAACCGTGTCGTTCCTGCGCGCGAACGGATTGTCGCTGACGCTCGCGGCGATCTTCCTTGCCTGCCTCGGCGGACAGTGGCTGAGCGGATGGAAGGTATGGAACGAAGAACTGCAGCAGCAGGGGCTTGCCCCGCTGACCCTGCAGGCCTACGCGTCCAGCGGCCATTTCGCTTCCGCCACGTTCGAGAACTGGGAGAGCGAGTTCCTGCAGATGGGCATGTACGTGCTGCTGACCGTGTGGCTGCGGCAGCGCGGCTCGGCCGAATCGCGCCCGCTCGATCCGGCCGAAGAGGACGAGAAGATCGCCCCCGGTCCGAAACCGTGGCCATTGCGCGCCGGGAGATTCTGGCGCGCGCTGTACGCGCACTCGTTGTCGCTGGCCCTGTTCGCGCTGTTTGCGGCGGCATTCGTCGGACATGCATTCGGCAGCTGGCAACACGAGAACGTGCAGCGCGCCATGGAAGGGCGCGCTGCGGTCGGGCTGCAGCAATACCTCGGCGGGGCACGGTTCTGGTTCGAATCGCTGCAGAACTGGCAGAGCGAGTTCCTCGCCGTGCTCGCGCTGGTGGTGCTGTCGATCTTCCTGCGCGAGGACAAGTCGCCGGAATCCAAGCCGCTGGAAGCGCCGCATTCGCAGACCGGAACCTGAGCCGCCGCGCACGCTTCCCGGCGTGTCCGCCCGGATGCGATGAGGGAGGCCTGAATGCCGTCGAATCAGGGCGGCGGCCCGACCGCGGAATCCGGCCGCGATTCAGCGCCCGCGGAGCAAGGTCGAAAACCCGTCCTGCGGAGAACGGCCATGACCAGCGAATCCCCCGGCACCTGCGCGCACCCGGCCTGTGGATGTCCGGTGCCTTCCAGCGGCGCGTATTGCAGCGAGCATTGCCGCCAGCACGCCGGCAGCGAAACCTGCGACTGCGGCCACGCGCATTGCACGACCTCGACATCGGGCGACGGCGAAAAGCGCTGATGCCGCTGCAACCGGGAGTCCCTCCATGTCTCGTGCAAGCCGCAAGTCCGATTCCGTCCGTTCGCTCGGCGCCGCAGCGGCCACCCGCCAGCGCGCCATCCAGGACGAAGCCCAGCGCCGCAACCGCAAACGCGGCAAGCCGGCGAAGCCGAAGCCGGTGCAGGCCGGCGCACGCCGCCAGCCGGTCAACCCGCTGCCGGCACAGCACCTGCGCAAACCGGGACGCGAACAGGAGCTTGCCCCGGCACCGCGCTATCTCGCGCCCGACTATGCCGGCAGTGGCAAGCTGGAAGGTTGCGTGGCGATCATCACCGGCGGCGATTCCGGCATCGGGCGCGCGGTGGCCGTGCTGTTCGCGCGCGAAGGCGCCGATGTCGCCATCCTCCATCTCGACGAACACGCCGATGCCGCGGAAACCTGTGCGGCGATCGAGGGCGAAGGTCGTCGCAGCCTCGCCATCGCCGGCGACGTGAAGTCACCGGACTTCTGCGAGGCGGCGGTCCGCCGCGTGGTGGACGAATGGGGGCGACTGGATGTCCTCGTCAACAACGCCGCCTTCCAGCAGCACTGTACGGCGATCGAGGATCTCGCCGACGACCAGCTCGATGAAACCCTGCGCACCAACATCGCCGGCTACTTCCACATGGCACGGGCCGCCTTGCCGCACATGAAAGCCGGCGCGTCGATCATCAACACCGGCTCGGAAACCGGCCTGTTCGGCAGCGCCGCCCTGCTCGACTACTCGGCGACCAAGGGCGCGATCCATGCCTTCACGCGCGCGCTGGCCAGCCAGTTGCTGCCGCGCGGGATCCGGGTCAATGCGGTCGCCCCGGGACCGGTGTGGACGCCGTTGAATCCGGCCGACCGTCCTGCCGACGCGGTCAGCCGCTTCGGCGCCGACAGCGACATGGCGCGGCCGGCCCAGCCGGAGGAAATCTCCCCGGCCTACGTGTTCCTCGCCGCGCCGGTCTGCGCGGGCTATGTCAACGGCATCGTCCTGCCGGTGATGGGCGGTCCGCGCGGCTGAGCGGCACGCAGCGCCCGCCGCCGCAGCGGCCGGCGACGGCCGTTACAGCTTCGGCAGCGTCTGCTGCAGTGAATCGATTCCCTGCCACGGATCGCGCCTGCGCCGGCGCAGGCGTTGCAAGGCTTCGGCGGGCCCGAAATGATCGCCGCCGCGCAGTCGCCCCGGTTCGTTCCAGCCGAGCGGCATCGCCACCCCCGCCGCCGGCCGCGCGCGCAGCGAATACGAGGCGATGCTGGTCGCGCTCGCGCCGTTGCGCAGCCAGTCGATGAAGATGCGGCCGCGGCGGTTTTTCGCGCCGGCCACGCTGACGAATTGCTGCGGCCGCAATTCCGCCAGTGCTTCGGCCACCGCGCGGGCGAACGCGCGTGCCTGCTTCCAGTCGATCGCCGGCCGGATCGGCACGACCACGTGCAGGCCCTTGCCGCCCGAGGTGCGCACGAACGACTCCAGCGCGATCGAGGCGAGGTGACGGCGCAGGTAGCGGGCCGCTTCGACCACCGCCTGCCAGCCGACGCGTTCGCCGGGGTCGAGGTCGAAGACGAGCCGGGCGGCCCGATCCGGCCTGTTCGCCTCGCAACCGCCGACATGGAACTCGAGGACATTCATCTGCACGAGTTCGAGCAAGCCGCCCGGATTGTCGACGGCGAGGTATTCGCGCAGGCCGCCCTTTTCGCGCACGCGCATGCGTCCGACCTGCTTTCCCCAGCCGCGGCCGGCGTGCTTCTGGAAGAAACATTCGCCGCCGACACCGTCCGGACATCGCACCACCGACAGCGGACGCCCGGCGATCTCCGGCATCAGGACATCGGCGACCGCCTCGTAGTAGTCGGCGACATCCTGCTTGGTGAAGCCCGACGCCGGGTACACGACCCGCTCGGGATGGGTGATGACCACGCTCGGCGAGGACGCCGGCGGTTCCGCTTTGTCCTTCTTCATGCGCGATCTCCGGCCGGACCCGGTCTGCGCCGGCGCATCCTTGTCCTCGCGCAGACCCTTGAAGGAAGCCTGGCGCAACAGCCCCTGCGCACCACGGCCCTGATGAAAGACTTCGGCGACCAGCCGCGGCTCGACCCAGTGCGCAGCAGCGCGATCGTTGCGGGCGAGCCGGTCGACGTCCGCGGCCGGCTGTTCGACGCGCAGGGCGGCGAGGCGACGATGCAGGGTGACGAGGCCGGCGTCATCGAAGCCGCTGCCGACGCGTCCGCTGTAGGCAAGGCGCCCGCCGGCGTCGGGCTCGGCCAGCAGCAGGGCGCCGAAACCCGGACGTCCGCCTTTCGGATCGGTATAGCCGATGATGATGAACTCGTCGCTCGGGCGATGCTTGAGCTTGAGCCACTGGCCACTGCGCGTGCCGCTGTAGCCGCTGTCGACACGCTTGCTGATGATGCCTTCGAGGCCGGCGCGGCGGGCCCCGGCCAGCACCGCTGCTCCGTCGCCGATGTGGTGCTCCGACCAGCGCAGACAGGCATGCGGATGCCGTTCCAGCTGCGCGCGCAGGTGCTGCTTGCGATCGATCAACGGCACCTCGCGCAGCGAGCGACCATCCGCATGGATGAGGTCGAACAGCATGTAGGCCAGCGGCTCTTCGCGCGTGCCGGCGAGGCGACCCTGCAGGTTGGCGAAGCTGCCGCGACCGTCGCCCGGCGCGATCAGTTCGCCGTCGATGCGTGCGCTGCGGAAGCCGAGTGCCTCGACGGCCGCGGCGATCTCCGCGAGGCGGGCGGTCCAGTCGAGTCCGTTGCGCGACCACAGGCGGGCCTTGCCGCGCACGACCGTGGCGAGCAGGCGATAGCCGTCCCATTTGACCTCATGCAGCCAGTCGTCGCCGGCCGGCGGCACGCGTGCCGGCCGGCACAGTTCCGGTGCGAAGGCTTCGGCACGGATCGACTCGCGGGTTCCCGTGGCCCGGGTGGCCTTTGCCGCCGCCTTCTTCGCCGGCCGGCGGAGCGGCGTGGGTTCCGCCCACACCTGCCGACGCAGCCGCAACGGCAACGGGCGTTGCGTCTTCGCATCGATGAAATCGTCGGCCTCGCGCGGCCCGGCGAAGGCGTCGTCGTGCTTGATCAGCAGCCAGGCCGGCTTGCGGCCCTGGGCGCCGCTGCGCACGAGCAGCCACGAGCCGCGCAGGATGTCGCCATGCAGGATGAATTTCAGCTCGCCGCGCGCGAGGCCTTCGCGTGCCGAGCCGAGTGCTTCCCACTCGCCGGTGTCGAACACGTCGACCCGACCGGCGCCGTATTCGCCTTCGGGGATGTCGCCCTCGAACCCGGCATAGGCGAGCGGATGATCCTCGACCTGCATGGCCAGGCGCCGGACCTTCGGATCGAAACTCGGACCCTTCGGCACCGCCCAGCTCTTCAGCACGCCGTCGACCTCGAGACGGAAGTCGAAATGGCGGTGCGAGGCGTGGTGCAGCTGCACGACGAAGCGGCGCCCGCGCCGACCGCCGCGCGCCGGCTCCGGACTGCGGCTGAAATCACGCTTGCGCGAGTACTCGGCGAGGCTCATGCGGGCGGGCGACGGCTGGGGCCTTCGTATATGGCGCTTGGAGGCTGAACCGCATGCAACGCATTCGTCGCGAACGGTGGCCGGCGCGATGCGCGGCGACTAGGCTCGAATCCTCTCCGCCACGAGGAACGCCGCCATGGCCCGCCCGATCTGGACCGGAACCCTTTCCTTCGGATTGCTGCACCTGCCGGTGTCCATCGTCAGCGGCGAGCGCCGCGTCGACCTGCAGTTCCGCATGCTCGACGGCAAGACGCGCCAGCCGATCCGCTACGAACGCGTGAATGCCGAAACCGGTGCCGAGGTGCCGTGGAAGGACATCGTCAAGGCCTACGAATACCGCAAGGGCAGCTACGTCGTGCTCGAGCCCGAGGACATCCGTTCGGCAGCGCCGGAAAGCCACGACTCGATCGACCTCGAGACGTTCGTCGCCGCCGATGCCATCGCCCCGCCGTACTACGAGAAACCCTACCTGCTGCTGCCCGGCAAGAAAGCCGAAAAGGGCTATGTGCTGCTGCGCGAGACCCTGCGCAAGACCGGTCGCATCGGCATCGGCCGCGTGGTCATCCGCACGCGCGAATACCTCTGTGCGGTGATGCCGCAGGGCGACGCGCTCGCACTGAACCTGTTGCGATACCAGCAGGAACTGGTGCCGCTCGACGACCATGCGTTCCCCGAAGGCAGCCTCGCCCGCTACCGCATCAGCAAGACCGAACTCGACATGGCCGCCAAGCTGGTCGAATCGATGGCCGGCGAATGGACGCCCGGCGACTACCGCGACGAGTTCCGCGTCAAGCTCGGCAAGGTCATCGAGAAACGCATCAAGGGCAAGGGCCGCGTGCGCACGATCGAGGACGAGCCGGCCGTACCGGAGGGCGCCGCCACCAACGTGGTCGATTTCATGGCCCTGCTGCGCAAGAGCATCGACAGCGACCGGCGCACGCCGGCGAAGGCCGGCGCGGCGCCCGCCCGGCGCAAGCGCGCACCGGCTGCGCGCAAGGGCAGCACGAAGACGCCGGCGCGCAAGCCGCGCAAGCGCGCCTGATCCCATCCGGCCGGACGTCGCCGCGCAGGCAGGCTGCCCGGCGAAGACGCCGCGGTTTCCGCCGACCCGCGCGGTCCGGGAACCATTGCGGCGACGCGCGTTCTGATCCGCGTCCCGACCGGGACTCGAGAGGGAGGAGGAAGATCATGTTCCAGCGTGGATCCATCGTCGCGGGGCTCGGCCTCGCGCTGTGTTCGATCGTCGCCGCGGGCGCGATCGCGGCGGCGCCGAAAGTCGCCGGCAAGTCGCCCGGCATCGTCATGTACACCACCCAGACCTGCGGCTACTGCGTCAAGGCGCGCGAATACCTCAAGGCGCGCAAACTGGCCTGGGACGAGCGCGACATCGAGCGCTCCGAGGCGGCACGCAAGGAATGGACCGCGCTCGGCGGCCAGGGCACGCCGGTGATCGTCATCGACGGCAAGGCGTTCAAGGGCTTCTCCGAAGCCGCCCTCGACGCGGAACTGGCGAAGCGCGGCAGGTAACATCGCAGGGACTAACCCGACGGCGTCCCGACGATGATGCTTTCCCGCCTTGTTGCCTTCCTCGCCACCCTCGCCTGCACCGGCGCGGCGTTGGCCGAAACGCGGCCGCTGTCGACGATCGCCGAGCAATCGGGCTTCGTGCGCACCGGGCGCCACGACGAAGTGGTCCGCCTGTGCGCAGAGTTCGCGAAGGCGTGGCCGGAGCGCGTGCGCTGCATCGAGTTCGGGCGAACGCCGGAGGACCGGCCGCTGCTCGCCCTCGTCGTCGGCGCGGCCGACGCACTGACGCCGGCCGCGGCGCAGGCGAAGCGCCGCCCCGTGCTGCTCGTGCAGGGCGGCATCCATGCCGGCGAGATCGACGGCAAGGACGCCGGCTTCCTCGTCCTGCGCGAACTGCTCGACGGCTCGTTCGCGCCCGGCGCGCTCGAGCGCGTGAGCGTGGTGTTCGTGCCGGTGTTCAATGTCGATGGCCACGAACGCTTCGGCGCCTGGAACCGGCCGAACCAGCGTGGCCCCGAACAGATGGGCTGGCGCACCACCGCGCAGAACCTCAACCTCAATCGCGACTACATGAAGGCCGATGCGCCCGAGATGCAGGCCATGCTGCGCCTCGTCGGCGCCTGGGACCCGATCGTCTACGCCGACCTGCATGTCACCGACGGCGCGCAGTTCGAGCACGATGTCTCGATCAACCTCGAACCGCTGCATTCGGGCGACACGGCGCTGCGCAAGGCCGGCCGCGCCCTGCAAGGCGCATTGCTGGCAAAGCTGACAAAGCAGGGCTCGCTGCCGCTGCCGTTCTATCCGTCTTTCGTCGTCCACGACGATCCGGCCTCGGGCTTCGCCGACGGCGTCGCCCCGCCGCGCTTCTCGACCGGCTACATGCCCTTGCGCAACCGCTTCGGCGTGCTCGTCGAGACGCATTCGTGGAAGGACTACGCAACCCGCGTGCGGATCACCCGCAACACCTTCGCCGCCCTCGTCGAACTCGCCGCGCAGGAAGGCCCGCGCTGGCGCAGCCTCGCGCTCGAGGCCGATGCGCGTGCCGCGCGCCTGGCCGGCAAGCCGTTCGCGCTCGCCTACCAGGCCACCGACACCGCCCGCACGATCGATTTCCGCGGCTACGCCTATACGCGCACGCCGTCGGAGATCTCCGGCGCGCTGATGACGCGCTACGACGAGAAGACCCCGCAGGTCTGGAAGGTTCCGCTGCGCGACGACGTGCAGCCCGTGCTCAGTGTCGATGCGCCACGCGGCGGCTATGTGGTGCCGGCGGCGTGGGCCGCGCGGGTGGCGACGCGCCTGGATGTCCATGGCATCGACTACCGGAGCCTCGATCGGCCACTGCCGGCAACCGCGGTGGAAACCTTTCGCGCGAGCGCAAAGAAGTTCGGCGCGGCGCCGGTCGAAGGCCGGCAGACACTCGCCATCGAGGGCGCGTGGTCACCGGAAACGCGCGAGCTTGCGGAAGGCTCGCTGTTCATCCCGGTCGCGCAGGCGAAGTCGCGCCTCGTCGTCGCCCTGTTCGAGCCGCAATCGGCCGATTCGTTCGCCGGCTGGGGCGACTTCAACGGCGCCTTCGAGCAGAAGGAATACATGGAGGACTACGTCGCCGAAGCCGTCGCCCGCGAGATGCTGCGCAGCGATCCGGCGCTGCAGGCGGAGTTCTCGCGCAAACTCGCCGAAGACCGTTCGTTCGCCGCCGATCCGGCCGCCCGCCTCGGCTTCTTCGCCCGCCGGCACGCGTCGTGGGACGAGCGCCTGGACGTCTATCCGGTGGTGCGCGTCGGCACGGTGCCCTGACCGCGATCCGCTCGCGTCCGGCAAGGCGTGAAGCCCGCATTCGCGCCCGATCGAACGGAACCGGACGCCATTGCCCCGATCGCCTCGCTTGCGGAGTCCTGCGCCGGCGCCCGGCACCAAGTCGTCAAGGCATGGCCTGACCGCGGCTAGCGTCGGGCCGCGAATGCCGCACGGTGATGTTCAAGGAAGACGTGCTGGCGTTCGCGAAACCGGTCGACCTTCAGTTCGGCGCGGATGTCCCAGCGCTCAAGCACATCACGCGGCAGCGAGGGATGGACATGCATGTGGCCATCGTTCTCGAAGGTGATGAGATGCTGGTCGAACAGCGCATCCACATGCGGCGACAGCAGCACACCGTTGTAGCCGTCCAGGCGTTCGGCATTGCTGGCCAGACGCCAGGGCTTGATGTGACTGGCAATCAGCACGCGCTCGTCGGATACGCCGGTCACCAGGCACTCGCCACCGAGGAGGATGACCCGCTTGCGGAACAGCCCTTGGCCGACGCGGGCTCTGGAAAGCTGGACGCGCTGGGTATCCGGGATCGTGGCATCCGACTCGACATCGTGGATGTCGTCGAGCAGTTCCGGATCGGGCGCACGCTCGACGACGTAGTCGGCGCGTTTCCCTTGAACCTGTTCCACTTCGAGCAGGGCCATCAAGACCATGCCGAGAGCATCGGACACGGCAGCCAGGTAGATGCCCTGGTTGCCGTTCCCGTTGGCCTGGATCGGGGAATACCGGTCCGGAAGCAGGTGCGCGATGGCATCGATGCAGTCACGCGGCCGGATCTTGCGCGGCACCTCGAAGAAGTCGACTTCGACGAGCCATCCTTCATTCGACCAATAGCCGCCGACCGAATCGAACTCGTGCGGCTTCGGCGAGGCACAGGCTTCCGCGGTGACGACGCCGATGGCGCCGAGCCGGCCGTGCGCATACGAAAACACGATGTCCCCACGTCTCGCCAGCCGCATGTTGTCGTACGACTGGTTGCGCGCACCGTTGGCGTTGCGCACCGGTGACCAGAGATAGCCGCCGCCGACTTCGTGGTCCCGGGTCTGCTTGTGGTTGACCCACCAGTACGCCACGCGTTCGGCCTCTTGCGTACGACTTCCATGGCCAGGCTAGCGCAGGAAGTGATCGCTGCGAAGCCTTCGCCGGCCTTCCCGCGGACCCTTCGCCCTTCCGCACGGCCAGACATTGCCATTTAATTGAATCTCCATTTAATATTTGCCCATGACCCGAGCGAGGAAGCCCGAGGCGCGTGGCCGCGGCCGTCCCGTCGACGATGGCGGCGACCGTCGCGCGCGGATTCTCGACGCTGCGGTGACCCGCTTCGCCCGCTATGGCATCGCGGCGACTCCTGTTGCCGCGATCGCGCGCGATGCCGCGGTGACGCCGGCGCTCGTGCACTACTACTTCGGTGACCGCGAACAGCTGCTCGACGCACTCGTCGCGCAGCGCTTCGTGCCGGTCATGCACGGCGTCGTGCAGGCGCTCGGCGAGACCGGCGACGATGCACTCGAAGCCATGCGCCGCATCGCGCGCGGCGTGGTGGCGGCGGCGACCGAACATCCCTGGCTGGCGCCCCTCTGGGTACGCGAAGTGCTCAGCGAAGGCGGCCTGCTGCGCGAACGCCTGCTCGTGCTCGCGCGCGAGGCGGTGACCAAGCGCCTGCGCGACCACATCGCCGCGGCGCAGAGGGCCGGACGCATCCGCGGCGACCTCGATCCGCGCCTCGTCGTCGTCTCGGTGATGGGCCTGACCCTGTTCGCACTCGCCGCCGCACCAATCTGGCGACAACTGCTCGATGCCGATGACATCCCGATCGCCGCGCTCGCAGCGCACGCGATCGCCCTGCTCGAACGCGGACTGGAGCCCGCCTGATGAAACCGCTTGCCTGCATGGCCTTCGCCGCGTGCGTTTGCGCCGGTTGCGCGAAGAACGCGCCCGACCGGCTGCTCGGAAGCCTCGAACGCGATCGCATCGCGGTCACCGCCGAGGCGGCGGAGACGATCTTGCGCATCGACGTCGCCGAGGGCGACGAGGTCGCGGCGGGTGCCCCGATCCTCACCCTCGACGCACGTCGCATCGACGCCGAACTGGCTGCCGCGCAGGCCGAACAGCACCGCACGGAAGCCGCGCTGGCCGAACTGCGCCGCGGCACGCGCGCGGAAACGATTGCCGCCGCGCGGGCGACGCTTGCCGGCAACGAGGCCAGCCTCGCCAATGCACGCCGCGAGCGCGAGCGCATCGCCGAGATCCGCACGCGCGGGCTCGTCGCCCAGGCCGAACTCGATCGTGCCGATGCCGGCATGCGCACGGCACGTGCGCAGGCCGATGCGGCGCGCGCGCAGCTCGCGGAACTGCTCAACGGCACGCGCATCGAGGACATCGAACAGGCCGAAGCCACGCTCGCCGCCACAAGGGCGGCCGTCACCCGACTCGAATTGACCCGCGCACGCTATGACATCCGCGCCCCGCGCGCGGGCCGGGTCGACGCACTGCCGTTCAAGACCGGCGACCAGCCGCCGGCCGGCGCCGTGCTCGTCAGCCTGCTCGATGGTCCGACCTACGCGCGCGTCTACGTGCCGGCGAGCCGGCGCACGCAGATCGCCGTCGGCACTACCTGCCGCGTGCACGTGGAAGGCATCGACGACGCGCTGTTGGCGCGCGTGCGCAGCGTGCGCGCCGATCCCGCGTTCACGCCGTACTACGCGCTGACCGGCGACGACGCCAGCCGTCTCGCCTATCGCGCCGAGATCGTGCTCGACGGCGACGCTCGCACGCTCGCCGTCGGCCTGCCGGCGCAGGCCGAGTGCGGCGCGGCGACGCCCTGATCCACGCATGAGCACACCCGCCGCGAACGCCGCCACCGATCCGTCGACGCTGCCGCGCGGGCAGCGCGATGCGGTCATCGTCGCGCGCGGCCTGACCCGGCGCTTCGGCCAGTTCACCGCGGTCGACCGTCTCGATCTCGACGTGCGCCGTGCCGAGGTCTACGGCTTCCTCGGCCCGAACGGCTCCGGCAAGTCGACCACGATCCGCATGCTGTGCGGCCTGCTCGACGCCAGCGAGGGCACGGTCGAGGTGCTCGGTCATGCGTTGCCGGCCGGCGCCGAGGCGGCCAAGCGCAGCATCGGCTACATGACGCAGAAGTTCTCGCTGTACGAAGACCTCGGCGTCGGCGAGAACCTCGAGTTCCTCGCTGCCGTGCACGAGCTGCGCGGCGCGGCGGCACGGCGGCGCATCGACGAGCTGTGCGCGCGCTATCGCCTCGACGAGTTGCGCGGGCGCCTTGCCGGCACCCTGTCGGGCGGCCAGAAGCAGCGCCTCGCGCTGGCCTGCGCGGTGCTGCACGAACCCGAGCTGCTGCTGCTCGACGAGCCGACCAGTGCGGTCGATCCGCAGTCGCGGCGCGATTTCTGGGATTCCCTGTTCGACCTCGCCGACACCGGCACCACCCTGCTGGTCTCGACCCACTACATGGACGAGGCCGAACGCTGCCATCGCCTGGCCATCCTCGACCACGGTCGCCTCGTCGCCGACGGCACGCCGCAGGAACTCATGGGCGCCCTGCCCGGCACCACCTTGCGCATCGAATGTGCGCAGCCGCGGCGCGTGCAGCAGGTCGTCGCGCGCGATGCGCACGTGGTCGGCGTGGCGCAGATCGGCAGCGACCTGCGCGTGCTGACCGACCGCCGCGAGGATGGCGCCGACCGCCTGCGCCGACTGCTCGCCGAGGCCGGCCTCGAAGGTCGCGTCGAGCCGGCGCCGCCGAACCTCGAGGACGTCTTCGTCGCCGTAACCCGCACGGCGACGGGAGAACGCACATGAACCTCGCGCGCCTGTTCGCCGTCGTGCGCAAGGAACTGCGCCAGCTCGCCCGCGACCGCCTGACCTTCGCCATGATCGTCGGCATCCCGACCCTGCAGCTGCTGCTGTTCGGTTTCGCCATCAACCTCGACGTGCGCCACCTGCCGGCCGCCGTGCTCGACGAGGCGGACAGCTGGCGCTCGCGCGAACTCGTTGCCGAACTCGCCTCCTCGCAGGTGCTCGACTTCGCCCATCGTGTCGCCGTGCCGCAGGAGATCGAGACGCTGATGCGGCGCGGCGAGATCAGCGCGGCGGTGGTCATCCCGCGCGACTTCGAACGTCGCCTCGAACGATCCGGCGAACCGGCCTGGCAGGTCGTCGTCGACGGCGCCGACCAGTCGGTACAGGCCGCCGCACGCCAGCTCGCGGCGTTTCCGCTCGCCGCGCTCGACTACGGCAGCCCGCAGCAGCGCCCCGGAGCGCGCGCATCGGCCAGCATCGAGATCGTCAACTTCTACAACCCCGAGCGGCGCGCACCGGTCAACACCGTGCCGGGCCTGATCGGCGTGATCCTGACCATGACCATGGTGATCTTCACGGCGATGGCGATCGTGCGCGAACGCGAGCGCGGCAACGTGGAGATGCTGATCGCCACGCCGCTGTCCTCGGCCGAACTGACCCTCGGCAAGGTGCTGCCCTACATCGGCATAGGCCTCATCCAGGTCACCCTGATCCTGCTGCTCGGCCTCGTCGTGTTCGGCGTGCCGGTGCGCGGCTCCCTGCTCGCCGTGTATGCGGCCTCGCTGGCCTACATCGGCGCGACGCTGGCGCTCGGCATCCTCATCTCGACGATCGCGAGGACGCAGTTCCAGGCCATGCAGATGGCCTTCTTCCTGTTCCTGCCGCAGATCCTGCTGTCGGGCTTCATGTTTCCCTACGACGGCATGCCGCGCGCCGCGCAGTGGCTGGCCGAGGTGTTCCCGCTGACCCACTTCCTGCGCCTGATCCGCGGCATCATGCTGCGCGGCGCAGGACTCGGCGAACTGTGGCCCTCGCTGGCGGCGCTGGCGGCGTTCATCGTCGTCGTGCTGATGCTCGCCGTCACGCGCTTCCGCAAGCGCCTCGACTGAGGCGGATCCGCGCGCGCGTGCAGGCAAGCGATCCGCCGCGCAGGGATGGCCTCCCCGGTCCGCGTCCGCAAGCACAAAGGCGGCCCCTCATCCGCCCTGCCGGGCACCTTCTCCCCGCTGCGCGGGGCGAAGGGACGGCTGGCGTCGTCGCAAGCATGCAATGCGACACGCTGGTGAAAGCGCAGGCCTGCCCGTTCTCCCCGTGGCGACGGGGAGAAGGTGCGGCGGCAGCCGCGGATGAGGGGCGGTGGGAGCGACGGACGGGTTCGCCGGCTGGGAACCATGCGGATCGTGGTGGGCGCTTGCCGGTGACGAACCCCGCGGCGGGGCCTGCGCCGTTGCATCCCCTGCCACCGAACCGGGGATTGCCATGCGCGCAGACACCGTCACCGTGACGAACGAATGGAGCGTGCCACGCACGCTCGCCCTTGCCGGTGCGTTGGCCGTGCATGCCTTCGCCCTCCTGCTGCTGGCCATGCCGGCGATGCATCCGGCCGTGATTGCGGCGGCCACCGAAACCGTGCAGATCATCTGGCACGAGCCCGAACCGGAACCGGTCGTGCAGCCGCTGCCGCCGGAGCCCGAGCCGTTGCCGGTGCCGCGGCGGCCGGCGCCGCGCGTGGTGGCGGTGATCGAGACGCCGATGTCGACACCGACGCCGGTCGCCGAACCATCGCCGTTGCCGGCCGAGCCGATCCTGCCCGAGTCGACGCCGGCGCCCGATCCCGGTCCGGCGCGCGCGGTCGATGTCGGTCTCGCCTACCTGTCGCGCACCGAGGTGGCGTATCCGAGGGCCTCCGCACGCGAGCGCGAACAGGGCACCGTGCTGCTGCGCGTGCACGTCGACCGCGAGGGCCGGCCGGTGGCCGTCGACATCGTGCGTGGCAGTGGCCACAGCCGGCTCGATCGCGCCGCCCGCGAGGCCGTGCTCGCATGGCGCTTCCGTCCGGTCCAGCGCAACGGCGTGGCGGTGCCGGCGTCGGGGCTCGTGCCGATCGAGTTCAGCCTTTCGCGCGGCTGAAGGGCGAAGGTCCTTGTGCGGCCGGGCTCCTGCCCGGCCGCACCTGCTCGACTTGCCGTCCCTGCCACGTCCGGGGGTGCGGTCGCTGCCGGCATGCAGACAGGGCGCAAAACGGCGCGGAAGCGGCTCACGCACCGTCGTCCGATGTCCGCTTCAATCGCGCACGCGGCCCTGGCCCTCGTTGTCCCAGTAGCCGAACAGGCGCCGCGCGACGAACTTGTAGACCCGCTTGCCGGTGGCCTTCCACGCGCCGGCCAGCCAGGAACGGCGTGCCAGCACGCGGCGCTCGACCGGCGTCAGCGCCTGCGGGCAGTACATGCGCTTGTGCTTGAGCAGATGGCGCAGGTCCTCGCGGGCGAGCAGGCGGAACAGGCCGCCGCGACGGCGGCTCGCCCAGGCGATCTGGAAGTCGACCACCGCCGGCGAGCCGTCGGCGCGCTGCAGCCAGTTCGGCTCCTTGGCGAGGTCGTTGTGGGCGACGCCGCGCGCGCGCAGGCGCTTGAGCAGGGCATGGGCGGCACGGTAGTAGCGCGGATCGCGCGGCTGCGCGCGTTGCATCGGCGCACCGTCCATGTAGCTGCGCTCGAGCACGCCGCCGCCCCAGGACAGCAGTTGCGGCACGCCGTCGAGTCCGGCCAGGGCACGCAGCACGCGCGCCTCGCGCGCTGCCGCCGAACGCGCCAGCCAGCGCAGGCCGAAGCGGGCGGCGCGCGTGTCGCGACGGATGCGCCGCGTGCCGCCCTCCTCCACCACTTCGATGCGGCCGAGCGCATCGGCCTTCAGCAATCCGGTCTGCATGGGGACATTATCGCGGATGCGCGCGGGCCGGCGTGTCCGGCCGCCCCGCAACGGAGATCCACGCGGATCAGTCGCGCTCGAAGCGCTCGAGCTCGTCGATCTGTGCGCGCGCCTTGCGCAGGCTGCCACCGGTGACCGCCGCCTCCATCGCCGCGGCGAGACGCGGACGTTGCGGATTGCGTGACCAGCGGTGAAACCATGCCGTGGCGAGCAGGCCGAGCGCACCGATGGCGAGGCCGCCCCAGACGAGGCCGGGCGCGCGCGCATGCAGGTCGACGCCACCGAGTCCGGCCAGCAGCAGGAGGATCGGCACCCACAGGAACCACCACGGCAGGCCGCCGACCATGCCGCTGACGATGTAGGTGCGGCGCAAGGCGGCAAGCTGCTGCTGGATGCCGAGGACCGGTGCGGCGAAGTCGATCGCGCGGATACGCCGGATCGTCTCGCCGGCGAGGGCGACCGTGGCGATGCCGTAGACCTGGACGACGATGCCGGCGAGCAACGCGCCGGTCGGCAGACCGTCCGGCAGGCTGTGCGCGCGCGTCCACAGGAAGCTCGCCAGCAGGATGAAGGGGACGCCGAACAGGGCCTGGGCGACCTGGCCCCACAGCAGCGGGCGCAGGGTCGAGCGCGTGCGCTCGAGCTTCTTCTCGCGCAGCAGTTGCAGGTTGATCGTGTCGTGGCGTTCGAGGCGGCGGTTAAGGGCCTGCCAGGCAGCCTTGAGGTCGTCGTTTTCCATGAGGGCTTCCATCGTCGTGTCCGCGGGGTGGGAGGATCAGAGTTCGTCGCGCAGGCGCTGCTTGAGGCGGCCGATCCGGGTCGAGACGTTGGTCTCGCTGAGCCCGAGGATCTCGCCGATCTCGCGTTGGCTGCGCTCGTCGAGATAGAGCAGCAACAGGGCGCGCTCGAGCGCCGGCTGGCGGGCGATGAAGGCTTCCAGCAGGCGCACGTGCTCGGCGGCTTCATGGTCGCTGGCATGCTCGTCGGCGACTTCGTGCAGCTCCTCGTCGAAGGGCACTTCGGCGTGCCGCGCACCGGCGCGGGCATGGCTGATGGCGACGTTCAGCGCGATCCGGTACATCCAGGTGCTGAAGCGACGCTGCGGGTCGTAGCGCGGCCATGCGCGCCAGAGCTGGGCGGCGATTTCCTGGGCGAGGTCGGCGCGGTCGTGGGCGTCGCGGGACCAGGCATGGGCGACCTTGAACACGATCGCGCGGTGTTCCTCGAAGCGCTCCGCGAAGGTGTCGCCTTGCCTGTCGATCATGTCGATGACCTGTTCCATCGTGCCGGATCCGCTGCCTGCCGGGGCGCGTTTGCGCCGTTCCCCGACATGATTCGCGCCACGGCACGATTCCTCACGGGCCGGCCCCCGGACAGCCGGCGCGGCCAGCCGATAGACTGCGCACCGGCCTTCGACCGGCAAGCCGCATGACCGCCACCATCCTGCTCTACATCCTCTCCGCCCTGCTGATCCTGATCGGCATCGCCGGCACGATCGTGCCGGCCCTGCCCGGCGTGCCGCTGGTGTTCGCCGGCATGCTGCTGGCGGCCTGGACCGGCGGTTTCGCCGAGATCGGCTGGCCGACCCTGGTGCTGCTCGGCGTGCTGACCGTGATCGCGGTGATCGTCGACTTCATCGCCGGGGTACTCGGAGCCAAACGCGTCGGCGCCAGCGGCTGGGCCCTGTTCGGCGCCGCGCTCGGCACGATCGTCGGCATGTTCCTCGGCCTCTTCGGCCTGCTGCTCGGCCCGTTCGTCGGCGCCGTGCTCGGTGAACTGATCGCCGGCAGCACCCTTCACCGCTCGACCGTGGTCGGCGTCGGCGCCTGGCTCGGCTTCCTGTTCGGCACGGTCGCCAAGATCGCCCTGTGCTTCACCATGCTCGGCGTGTTCGTCGTGGCGCTGGTGTTCTGAATCTTCAGTCCGGCATCACGTGCAGCAGCACGGCGAGGAACTGCAGCACGCTGCCGGCCAGCACGAACACGTGCCAGAGCGCATGGTTGTACGGCAGGCGCCGCCACAGGTAGAACGGCACGCCGAGGGTGTAGCAGACGCCGCCGCCGAACAGCAGCCACAGGCCGCCGCTCGACAGCCTCTCCAGCAGCGGCCCGATGGCGATGATGCCGACCCAGCCCATGCCGAGGTAGAGCGCGACCATGACGAGGCGGTTGCGCACGCGCCGGAGCTCGAGGGCGATGCCGATCACCGCCAGCGTCCACACCACCGCGAACAGGGTGTAACCCCACGGTCCGCGCAGGGTGACGAGGGCGAATGGCGTGTAGGTGCCGGCGATCAGCAGGAAGATCGCGGCGTGGTCGAGCACGCGCAGGACCGGCTTGGCACCGGCATTCGGGATGCTGTGGTAAAGCGTCGAGGCGGTGAACAGCAGGATCAGGGTGGTGCCGTAGACGATGCCGGCGGCGAGCGTCCAGCCGTCGCCACCGAGCGCGGCCACCGCGACGAGGGTGGCGAGGCCGGCAATGCTGAGGACGATGCCGAGTCCATGGGTGAGGCTCGACGCGATCTCCTCGGCGAGGGCATAGCGCGGCACGAGCGTGGTCATCGCGGTCTCCGGCGAACGGATCGGCAGTCGATGTTGCGTCGCACGAAAATACGCCTGCCCGGCGGCGAAAGCCAGCAGGCGGGGTGTCGCTGCGGGGTCAGCGCTTCTCGATGATGAAGCTGCCGAAGGCGACGCCGAGATCCCAGCCGCGACCCTTGCCGGTCAGGGCCAGCGAGATCGGCCCCTTGGTGACGACGCGTGCGGTGGCCGACTTCACCGCCCCGGCATGCGCCTCGGCGGTGGCGTAGCCGCCAATGACATCCTCGATGGCGTAGAGGTCGCTGAAGGTGCCGATGCCGTCGTCGATGCGCGACTTGCCGAAGCTCAGGCCACCGCCCTTCGCCGAGATCTTCACCTTCATCGACTGGCCGTTCGTGCAGCTGACCACGCCGCTGCCGGAGGCCTGCTTGTAGAACACCGACCAGCCCGACATGGTGAAGCTGAGCTTGCAGTCGAGCACTTCGGCCCGTGCCGGCCCCGCGAGCAGGGAAAGGACGGCGACGATCATGGATCCGCACAGCCAGCTGCGCATGGAAAATCCTCCGACGGATGACGCCGGTCATTCTCGCCGCAGACTCCGGCATCGACAATGCGTGCCAGGCCCTGCAGTGCAGGCCCGTTCATCTGCCGGAGGAAAGCGGGGTAAGCTCGACCCCGGCTCACTGCGAGGAATCCGCCATGGGCGCATCCGACATCCTCATCCACCTGCGGCGCTGCGAGGACGGCCTCGGTGCCGCCGAAGCCGGCCTGCGTCTGGCCCGCCGCCTCGACGCGCATGCGCTCGGACTGCACGTGGTCGCGCTGTCGCCGGCGGCATTCGCCTCGCCGGAGGCGGTCGCCCTGCATGCCTCCGAAGCCAGTCACCTGCTCGAGGAAGCGCGCGCGAGGGCACCGTGGTGGCAGGGCGAGTTGCAGCGCTTCGGTGTCGACGGCGACTTCCAGGTCGTGCAGGGCGACGTCGTCGACGCACTCGGCCATGCCGCGCGCTGGAGCGACCTGGTGGTGGTGGAACGGCCGATCCAGAATCCCGACGCACCGGTCGGCTGGGGCATCGTCTCGCGCACGGTGTTCGCCTCGTCGGCGCCGGTGGTGGTGGTGCCGGAATCGGCCCGGGTGGAAAACATCGCGCGCCATGTCGTCATCGCCTGGAACGGCAGCCGCGAGGCGACCCTCGCGGTGCGCGGCGCGCTGCCGCTGCTCGCGCAGGCCGAACGCGTGGTCGTGCTCGAAGGGGAAGCCGGCGGCGACGGCTTCGGTCCCGGCGCCCTGCCGCGACTCGACCTGCGCGCCTGGCTCGCCCGCCGCGGCATCGAGGCGAGCTTCGTGCCGTTCCAGCCGGCACGCGACGCCCACGGACCCTCGGTGCTGGAAGCCGCGCACGCCCACGACGCCGACCTCATCGTCACCGGCGCCTGGGGCCACTCGCGGATCACCGAACTCGTCCTCGGCGGCGTCACCCGCCACCTGTTCCAGCACAGCGACCTGCCGCTGCTGGTGGCGCACTGACGATGGAAACTCGCGTGCAATTCATGAAACATCGGGGCTAAAGTGCCGTCATGTCCGTTCCCGCGCACAAACCCGCCACGTACGACGACCTCTGTGCCCTGCCGCCCAACCGCATCGGCGAAATCGTGCATGGCGTGTTGCACAGTCATCCGCGGCCGGCTTCGAAACATGCGCGTGCCAGTTCCGCCATCGGCATCAAGCTCGGTGGCCCGTTCGATCTGGGCTCCGGCGGACCCGGCGGGTGGTGGATCATCGACGAACCCGAACTGCATCTCGATCGGCACGTACTGGTTCCCGACTTGGCCGGGTGGCGGCGCGAACGCATGCCGAAGTATCCCGATGCTGCGTGGTTCGAGCTTGTCCCGGACTGGGCTTGCGAAATCCTCTCGCCCGGCACGGCGAGGTTGGATCGCTACGAGAAGATGCCGATCTACGCCCGGTGCGGCGTGCAGTACCTGTGGCTGGTCGATCCGGCTCTTCGCACGCTGGAAGCCTATGCCCTGAAAGGGGGTCAGTGGCTGCTGCTCGGCACACACGCCGATCAGGATGTGGTGCGCGTGCCACCCTTCGATGCCATCGAGCTGGAGCTTTCCGTGCTCTGGGCGTGATGCGCGTTGCGCAGGTTCGACGCGAAACGCTTTGCGCTCAATCCTCGGCGTTGCGCAGTTTCACCCGCGGGTCTCCCAGCGAGATGGGGACCAAGGCAACCAGACCCTTGCCCGCGATTGCTTCCGTCGCCTCGACCCGGTAGCGACTGGCGCAGGCACGCAAGCCACGTTCCATGCGCATGTCGGGCCAGACGTCGAGCAGCCAGACCCGCGCCGCGCTGCCATCGTCGGCGAACGAAACGTAGAACTCGGCACCGCCGGCGAAGTACGCCGTGCGGCGGACGCGGCTCGTCTGCAACTGGCCTTCCAGGTGTCTGCAGATGCGGGTACGCGCATTGCGCAACGGACTGCGCAGCCGGGCCTCGCGAATGCTCTCGGCGCCGGCACGAATGGCCTTGTCGTGGGACCTGATCATCCTGCCGACCCGTTCCTCGAGCCGCGGCACTTCGTTCTCCGGGAACCCTTCCTGGACGAGCGCGAGGACACTCGTCGCTGCGACGGACGGCTTCGACTCATTGTCCTGCCCACGGTCGCGCGCAAACTCGGCGCTGTACGAGGCGAGCAACTGCGCCCAGACGTTGGCCTCGAACCGGTTGCCTTCGTCGTGTTCGAACAGGGCGAGCTTGCCCATCGCGCGAAGCTGCCCCTGCAGGGCGGCGCGGGTCAGGTATTCGCGGGCCTTGTCGGCATTGCGCGGAAACGGCGACGTCGGGCTGTTCTCGCGGCCGAGTCGATACAGCGAGCCGGCGACATAGAGTGCGTGCGGGTCGTTGCCCTCGTTGGCCAGGGTCTCGAGCTTGTTGGCGATCTCGGCCCGATGCGCGGCCGGTGCGGCGGGATCGAGCAGGCCCTCGGTGACCCAGTTCGACCGTCGCTGTTCCGCCGCGGTGGCGGAATCATCGCTCGCGCCCACCGATGCCGGCGACGCGGCGACCGCCATCAGGAGTGCGAGAACGCGGGTCGCAGCCTTCATCGGAGTCCGTCCCGTGCGGTCGTTGCCCGCATCTTCGCAGGCGAACCACTGCGCAACAAGGAAGAGCGATCAAGGGGCGACAGCACGCCCGGTCGCAGGGCCGGACCGGCGGCGGGTGGCGCACCGGTCCTGCCCGCGGCGGCAGCGGCTGCCGCGGGCGGAGGGACGGCTTACTTCGCGTTGACCAGGGCCAGGGTCATGTCGAGCATGCGGTTGGAGAAACCCCACTCGTTGTCGTACCAGGCCAGCAGCTTGACCAGGGTGCCGTCGATGACGCGCGTCTGCGTGGCGTCGTAGATCGACGACAGCGGATTGTGGTTGAAGTCGATCGACACAAGCGGCTTCGTGTTGACCCCGAGCACGCCCTTCAGCGCACCTTCCGAGGCTTCCTTGACGATCGCGGTGATCTCCTCGGCGCTGGTCGCGCGCGCGGCGTCGAAGCTGAGGTCGACGACCGAGACGTTGATCGTCGGCACGCGCATGGCGAAGCCGTCGAGCTTGCCGTTGAGTTCCGGCAGGACCAGGCCGACCGCGGCGGCGGCGCCGGTCTTGGTCGGGATCTGGCTCATCGTCGCCGAACGCGCGCGGCGCAGGTCGGAGTGGTAGACGTCGGTCAGCACCTGGTCGTTGGTGTAGGCGTGGATCGTCGTCATCAGGCCGCGCTGGATGCCGATCTTCGCGTGCAGCACCTTGGCCAGCGGGGCGAGGCAGTTGGTCGTGCACGAGGCGTTGGAGATGACCTCGTGCCTGGCGCTGAGGCGGTCGTGGTTGACGCCGTAGACGAAGGTGCCGTCGACGTCCTTGTCGCCGGGCGCGGAGATGATGACCTTCTTCGCGCCGGCGGCGAGGTGCGCGCCGGCCTTGGCCTTGCTGGTGAACAGGCCGGTGCATTCGAGCACGACGTCGACGCCGAGGTCCTTCCACGGCAGCATCGACGGATCACGTTCGGCGCAGACCTTGATGCGGTCGCCGTTGACGATCAGGTCGCCGCCGTCGACGCCGACCTCGCCCGGGAACTTGCCGTGGGCGGTGTCGTACTGGGTCAGGTGCGCGTTCGTCTCGGCATTGCCGAGGTCGTTGACGGCGACGATCTCGATCTCGCCGTTGCGCTTCGCTTCGTACAGCGCGCGCAGCACATTGCGGCCGATGCGGCCATACCCGTTGATCGCGACCTTGACTGCCATGGAACGGCTCCTCGTGCGGAAGTGGGGAAACTGGGGGAAAAACCGGACGCGTATTGTATCGGCCCTGCCGATGGCCGGCACAGCACCATTGCGATGGGGCCATTCGACGCCTCCCGTGCGCGAGCCGTCCGCCGCACGCTGCGCCGGAGACCGGCCGGTCTTGCGCGAAACGGCGCAGTGTCCCTAGATTGTCCGGTTCCCGCCGCCGGATCCGCCCGCATGCGCCCGATCGCCCCGCTTCCCTCCCGTCGCCCGCGGGCGACCCTGCTCGCGCCGCTGCTCTGCGCAGTCGCGATCCTGCTCGGCCTGCAAGCGGGCACGGCCCGGGCCTGGTCGGCGTCGGGCCATCGCATCGTCGCGGCGATGGCCGAGGCGCGGCTGACCCCGGCCACGAAGGCGCGGATCCGGCCGCTGCTGGCCGAAAGCGGCGCGCGCTCGCTGGCCGACGTCGCGGCCTGGGCCGACGAGGTGCGCAAGGAAGGCGGCGAGCTCGGCAAGGCGACCGCGCGACTCCATTACGTCAAGTTCACCGATCGCTCGTGCCACGCCCGCGAATGTCCCGACGGCGGATGCATCGTCGCCGCGATCGACCGCTACGCCGGCGTGCTCGCCGACCGCGCGCGCCCCGAGGCCGAACGGGCCGAAGCGCTGCGCTTCCTCGTGCATTTCGTCGGCGACGTCCACCAGCCGCTGCATTCGGGCTATCGCGACGATCGCGGCGGCAACCACCACCAGGTGCAGCTCGCCGGCAAGGGTCGCAACCTGCACTGGGTCTGGGACCACGGCATCCTGCAGAGCCGGCAGCTCGGCTGGGCCGCCTACGCCGACGCGATCCAGCCGCGTGCGGACATGCACGGCGGCGGCACGCCGCTCGACTGGGCCGTGGAATCGTGCCGGATCACGCGCGATACCGACCTCTATCCGCGCACGCGCAAGCTAGGCCGCGCCTATCTCGATGCCATGCGGCCGATCGCCGAACGTCGCCTGCGCCTGGCCGCGATCCGCCTGGCCGAGCGCCTTGAACAGGCGCTCGGCGAGCCCGGCGCGCGCTGACCGCGCCGGCGACCCGCGCCGCGCCGCGGACATAAAAAAACCCGCCGGACATTGCTGCCGCGGCGGGTCTCCCTCCCCACGAGTCGATTCGCTCGATGGGCGGATATTAATGATTCGTTACCGTTTGCCACGCGGCGGCGCAACATCGGGATTGTCCCCGCGATCCTTCCTGCGCCGCGGCGGGCCGCTCACGGGCGCGCGATCAGCGCCGGCTGGCGGGCGAACCACTCGCGCGCGTGCAGCAGGTGGAACTCGCGCCGCTCGCCTTCCAGTTCGAGGCCGAGGGCGAGCGCGCGCCAGCCGAGCAGCAGGTTGCCGCGCGGCCGGGCCCGGTCCACGCGCAGGCGGCCCTTGACGTCGAACCGCTCGTTGCGCGCCTCGAAGCGGTCGAGCAGCAGGTTGTGGCCGTCGATGCGCAGGCTGCCGCGGGCATCGACCTGGCCGGCATCGAGCAGGCGCAAGGCCCAGCGCGGGTAATCGCGGTGACGCGCATACAGGGCGAGCAGCAGGCCGACGTCCTGCATGCCGACGCGCGCATCGGCGTCGATCCGCAGCGGCCGCGCCGCCTCGATGCGACCGCGTTCGGCGGCGATGCTGGCCCACCAGCGCTTGCCGGCGGTGGCCTCGTCGCCGGGCAGATGGAGGTTGCGCAGGCGCAGCGTCGAGCCGTCGAGATGGAAGGCGCGGCCGAGCAGTTCGCTGCCGCCAATCTGCGCATCGAGGTCGAAATCCCCGGCCAGCGCGGTGGTGCCGAAGCGGGCGCGCATGCCGCGCGCACCGAGGGTGACGCGGCCGCGCGCGATCCGGCCATCGGCATCCAGCTCGAGGTCGCTGCCGATCCGCGCCTTGCCGCTGGCCAGTTCGATTGCCGCGCCGGGCAGCCAGGCATTCAGCGGACGCAGGTCCGGCACGCTGGCATCGGCAAAGCGCAGGCGCGCCTTCGCCGACTCGCGGAAGTCGTGCAGCTCGCCGGCGGCGACGAAGTCGATGCGCAGGTCGCTGCCGTGCACGAGGGGCCGGTCGAGGGCATCGATGTCGGCGACGTCGTAGCGGGCGAGCACCAGGGTGACCTTCGCCCGTTCGCCTTCCGCTTCCTGCACGAGCGCGGCCTCGGCACGCGCGCGACCGCGGAAGCGATGCTCGGCCACGGTGGCGACCAGTTCGACTTCGGGAACCTCGGCGCGCGAACCGGGGGCGAGCCGGCCTTCGGCGAGACGCAGCGCCGCATCGACCCGGCCGGCGCCTTCGAGTTGCAGCCACGGTGCCTTGACCAGCAGCGGGGTAAGCCAGTCGAGCGAAGCGAAATGCCAGTCGACGTCGAGCGTGCCGGAGGTCTTCGCCAGCAGCATCCGCGGATCGAGGAGTTCGACCAGGTTGCGGCCGGCGACCGTGAATCGTCCGTGCACGGCGCCGTCGTCACCGGGTGGCGGCGGCAGATGGAGATCGACCTCGAGGCCTTCCCCGCCGACCCCGAACCGCAACGTCGCCGCATCCTCCAGCCGGGCGCCGTCGCGGGTCGCGCGCAGCGGCAGGCGCAGGTCGAGCGCACCGCCGCTTTCGAGCACGCCGCGCGCCAGCGCGAGACGCAGATCGAGGCGGCCGCCCTTCTCGTCATCGACGATGATGCCGCGCCAGTCGTGGCCGGCACCGAGATCGACCGCCAGGCCCGGCGTGCGCCCGCCGAGCCGGAGTTCGCCGTCGGCGAGGCGCAGCTTGTCGATGCCGGCCGCTTCCTCGCGCCGATGGCGGGCGATCGCCAGGCGGCCGTCGAGCACGCCGTCACGCAGCAACACATGCTCGCCGACGGTCACCTCGATGCCGTTCAGGGCCGCGCTCGACGGCAGGATCTCCAGCGCGCCCCCGCGCAGCTGCTTGGTGAAGGCGAAACTCGCCTCGCCGCCGAGGTCGATGTCGAAGGCGCCGGCACGCAGGTGGCGCGGCGAGTCGGTGGCGATGCGCTCGAAGCGCAGCAGCCAGCCGCCGTCGCCGGCCGGCGGCGGCTGCATTTCCTCATCCACCCGCTCGATCGTGGCGCTGACCGCGACGGCGTCGATCGACGGCAGCCGCAACTCGCGCGAGAACAACGGCAGCAAGGCGATGCGGCCGTCGGCACGCTCCGCCTGCGCCGACCACTTCAGGTGGCGCACATGGCCGCGGCACTCGACATCCCACAGCAGCACCTGTCCCGGCCAGGCGGTGAATCCCCACGACCAGCCGAGCTGGAAACGCTCGGGCTTGCGGTTGATCGCCCAGGGTCCGAGCGGCGTGTTGAGGAACAGGTTGCCGGCGACGAAATAGACGGCGGCGACGGCCAGAACGATGGCGGCGATCCGGCGCAGCATTCGCGGCATGGCGATCCCCCGTCCTCGATCCGGTTGCGCGAACCATGGTTGAAGCCGAACGGCGGCGCAAGCGCCCGCCGGACCCGCGGTGCCGGCAGCGTGTCGCGGTCGTCAGCGCGCGCCGTTCACGCGTCGGCCGCGACGGCGGCGAGGCGCCGGCGCCAGGCGCGCACGACATCGAACGAAGCGTGCGCGCGACCGAGCAGCGCCGCGGCGACGAGTTCGCCGGATTCGCAGCCGCCTTCCATGAAGCCCTGGTTGTCGAACGAGCAGTGCTCGCCGGCGAAATGCAGTTGGCCGACCGGCTCGCCGATGGCACCGCGCAGGCCGGTCCACTGGCCGGGACGGAAGCAGGCATAGCTGCCGAGCGACCAGGCATGGCTCGGCCAGTGGAAGCGGGCCTCGCGCATGCCGGCGCGGGCGGCGGCGATGCCGGGCCAGAGCGCCTCGAGCTGGCGGGCCGCATCGTCGGCCTGCAGCCGCGGCGTGCCCTCGCCGATCGCCACGCCGTGGCGACCGCCGGTGAAGTTGGTGAGGATGCCGGCAGCGCCGTCCTGCAGGCGGCTGGTCTCCCAGGTGGTCTGCAACCGCAGGTCGCTGAAGCTGCTGCCCGAGCTGGCGTGGCGCGTGCGCCAGACGCGTTCGCCGAAGCCGATCATCAGCTTGGCATTGGTGCCGTAGCCGAGTTCGTCGATCGCGCGCCGCTTGCGGACCGGCAGCTCGACATCGAGGCGCACGCGGCGCAGGGTGGTGAACGGGATCGCCAGCACGACCCGGTCCGCGCGAACGTCGCTGACCGCGGCGCCGCGGGCGAAGGCGAGCGTGTAGCGACCGTCGGCACCGGCACGCACCGACTCCAGCACATGACCGGTGTGGACCGCGTTGCCGAGCCGCGCGGCGAGCGCGGTGACGATGCGGTCGTTGCCGCCGCGCACGTGGAAGCGTTCGTCGCTCTCGCCGAAGATGCGGAAACGGTCGATGCCAGGGTCGATGAAGGTCAGCAGGTTCAGCGCCGACTGCTCCTCGCATTCGAGGCCCATCTCGGTCGTGTAGGCGACCTCGATCAGGCGGCGCAGCCAGCCCGAGGCGCCGTTGCGGTCGAGCCAGGCGCTGATCGTCTCGCCGTCGAGCGCCTCGCTGCCGCCCGGCGCATTCCAGGTGATGTCGGCCTCGGGCAGGCTCGCCGCATCGCGCGCGATCGCCTCGGCCAGCGGGGCGAAGGCGACCAGGATGTCGTGCTCGTCGTAGCGGCGCCCGCCGCAATACCAGACCTCGCCGAACGCCGCGGTCGGGTCGCTGGCGAGGTCGTCGAGTTCGAGGCCGAGTTCGGCGGCGAGCGCGTGCATGCGCAGGTGGCCGCTGTCGATGAGCTCGCCGCCGAGTTCGCAGACCTGGCCGTCGGCGAAGTGGCCGCGCAGGCTCAGCATGCGGCCGCCGACCCGATCCTGGGCCTCGAACACGCGCACGCGCACGCCGGCCTGCTGCAGGCGCCAGGCGCAGCTGAGCCCGGCGATGCCGGCGCCGACGACGACGACTTCCTCGGCCGACGAGGATGGCCGCGACGGCGTGCGCGCACAGGCGCCGAGCGCGAGTGCGGCGACGGCACCGCTGCCGCCGGCCAGCAGGCGTCGGCGCGCGGCATCGCAGCGCCGTTCGCGTTCGCGGTCGATCACTTCATCCAGCGGCGCGCCGGTGGCACGCGCGATCGCGGCCATGCGTGCGGCACGGCGCAGCAAACCGGCCCATGGGGTTCTCGCCATGACAACCTCCCCGTCATCGGTGGTGGTGCGGATTATCCGCAGCCAAGGCCGCGGAGTGAGGGTCCGGCGATCGGGCCGGCGTGGCGCGTGAACGGGGCGTCATCACCGGCGCGAAGCATCGGGATGGAAAGCCCGGGGGCGCGCGCACGCGATTTCTCCGCCCGGATCAATCGCTACCACGACGCTCGATGCCGGCCGGGGCCAGCACGACCGTCCGCTCAGTCACACCAGGCGCCGTCGGCGACCGCACGGCATTGCACGGGAAAGCCGTAGCGCTGCCAGTGGTCGAGGATGCCGTGCCGGCGCAGATGATCCTGGAACGCCGGATCGCGCCGCAGCCAGGCGAGTTCCTTTGCCCACAGCAACAGACCCATCGCCGCATTGCCGCGCTGGCGGCCCTCGTCGAGCTGCCGGATCGCGCGCGCCGCATCGGCGGATGCATCGGGAAGCACGAGGCGGGCAAGATGCCATGAACCGCCCTCGCGCTCGAAGCGTTCGAGCTCCGTGCGCACGGCCGCCCATCCACCCGGATCGTCTCCAGCACGCGCGGCGGCCGCGAATCCCGGCGCCCGCGAATGACCCGGCGCGGCGATCTCGTCCTCCGCCACCCGCAGTGCCTCGGCGAAATCCCCGCGCCAGAGCGCGTTGAACCAGCGTGCCTGGGCTCCTCGCGCTGCGGCCTTGGCCAGTTCGGCGCGGGCCTCCTCGTGCTGGCCGCGGGCATCGAGAATGCTGCCGAGCACGAGATGGGAACTGGCGTTGAGCGGATCGCGCCGCAAGCGCTCGCGGGCGATGGCTTCGGCCCGGTCCAGATGACCGAGATCGACCAGACTGGACACGTAGCCGAAGGAGACATGCGAGTTGCTCGGCGCCATCTCGAATGCCTTCGCCTTCAGGGCGAGGCAGCGCGCCCAGTCGTTCTCGCTGCAGGCGACTTCGGCTTCCACGGCCCAGGTCTCGGTCATCACCGGATCGGCGCGGCGCGCCGCCATCGCCTCGCCCAGCGCTTCGCTGCGCAGTGCCGCAGCCGATGCCGGTCGATGCCAGGAGGCGATCATCAGGGCCAGGGCCAGGCCGGCGCGCGCGCGCGCATCCTGCGGACGTTCGTCCGCCAGGGCACGGAACTCGGCCTCGGCAAGGGCGATGGCCTCGTCCGGCGGCAGGTCTTCACGCTCGAGCAGGGCGCGGGCGGCCATGTAGCGGCGGAGGAAATCCGCGTCACCGCTGCGGATGTCGGAGACGCCGGCAAGGCCCATCTTCAGCGCCAGCGAACTGGCCACCTCTTCGGCCACGTCGCGCTGCAGGCCGAGCACTTCCGAGGCCTCGCGGTCGAAATCCTTCACCCACACCGTGCTGCCGTCGCCGGCATCCACCAGGCGCATGCGCACGCGCAGCGCCTGCCCCGACTGCTGCAGGTTCCCTTCCAGCGTATGGGTGATGCCGAGGCGCTGGGCGAGTCGGGCCGCGTCGCCGGACTCCGCCGCCGCCTGCAAGGTCGACGCATGCGCGATCACGCGCAGGCCGTCGATCCGCGCCAGGCTGCAGATCAGTTCCTCGCCGAGGCCGTCGGCAATGACGCGCGCGCTGCCGTCGTCGCCGATCGACCTCAACGGCATCACCACCAGCGACGGCTCGACTGCCGCTTCCGTGGAGTCCGCCGCGGCCGATGCAGGCGGCGGCGGTGACGAGGGACGCAAGCCGACCCAGAGCAGCGCGGCCAGCGTCGCCGCCGCCAGTCCGGCCAGGCCGACCCGTCCGGGCCGGCGACGCGGTCGGCGCGATCTCCGCCGCAGCGGCGGGCACGACCGGCGATTCCGCGACCGGCGCACCGCCGAGGCCGGCATCCGCGGACGGCTCGAAGCGGTAGCCGACCCCGTGCACGGTATGCAACAGGCGCGGGCGCTGCGCATCCTCGCCGAGCGCCTGGCGCAGCAGGGTCATGATGCGGTTGAGCACGCCGGGGGTGACGTGGTGGTGGCCCCAGACCTCGTCGAGGATCTGATCGCGGGTGAACGCCCGCCCCGGCGCGGCGGCGAGCAGGGACAGGACGGCGAAAGCCTTCGGCTCGAGCGGTTGTTCGCGGCCGGCGCGCAACAGGCGCCGGCCGGCGAGGTCGATGACGACCTCGTCGAACACCAGCCGGTCGGGTACGGGAGGGGTCATCGGCGCTCCGGAATCGTCCGCGAAAGCATACGTCAATCGCCGCCCAAGGCTGACCCAAGCATTTCCCAAGCTTCCGGCGCGATGCCGAACGCAGCCCTGCGCCTTTCCTCAAGTCCTGCCGCGGGATGGCTGCGACCCTGCTGGCCACGGCGACACCCATCGCCGGTCATGCGCCGACCCCGAACCCCATGGAACCCGCCCGGAGGAACCCGAAATGACCCTGCATCCCTTCCACCTGTCCCGAACCGCCTGCGCCATGCTGGTCGCCGCCCTCGTGCCGACCGGCGCGCAGGCGGCGGTGTTCACGGTCGGCGCCAGCGGCACCGGCTGCACCCATTCGACGATCCAGGCGGCGATCAATGCGGCCAACAGCAGCGCCGGCGCCGACACGGTGCGGATCGCCCGCTCGCTGACGTGGTCGGCGCAGGCCATCACGATCAACACCGGACAGGAACTGCTGGTCGAAGGCGGCTATGCCACCTGCACCGCAGCGGCCGACAACACCAACACCACCGTCTCCGGAGCCGGCGGCGCCGCCGCGCCGGTATTCACCATCGAAGCGCCGACCGGCGCCCTGATCCGCCTGCGCCGGCTCAACATCCGCGATGGCGACGTGGCCGGGGCCGGTACCGGCGGCGGCATCCGTTTCAGCGGTGACGGCATCCTCGAGATCAGCGACAGCGCGGTCCTGTACAACAGCGCCGGCTACGGCGGCGGCATCCACGCCCGCGGCAGCGGGTCGAACGCGGAACTGGTGATCGGCGCGAACGTCTCCATCAACAACAACCTCGCCCGGTACGACGGCGGCGGCGTTTTCTCGGACCAGATCGAAACCTCGATGACCGCGCCGGGAAGCGCGATCTTCTTCAACGAGGCAACCGGCCTGAGCGCCAACACGGGATACGGCGGCGGGCTCTACATCGTCGCCGGCGCGCTCAACAGCTACGCCTACATCGGCAGCGGCTCGGCATTCGGCGCGATCTTCGGCAACCGCGCCGTGTTCGGTGGCGGCGTGGCGATCGGCGGGCAGGGCCCGACCGGCTCGGCCCGCTTCGCCGAACTGCGCCTGTTCGGAAACGACGCGGCCGTCCGCGCGCGGATCAACTCGAACACCGCAACGATGGCAGGTGGCGGCATCCATGCCCGGGCGGCGGGCGGCACGGTCCACACCTACGCCCAGCTGTGGAACGCATCGCTCGAGAGCAATGCCGCGCCGGCCGGCGCCGCGGTCTATCTCGGCAACGGCGGCGGCGGGTCGCTCGCGCGCTTTTCGCTCAACACGTTCGGCTGGCCGGCGGAGGCCGTCCCCTGCGCGAGCGGCCGCGACTGCGGGGAGATCGCCAGCAACATCGCGATCGGTACAGCACCGGTCCCGAACGGCGCGGCGCTGCACGCGGAGAACGGCACCGACATGTATCTCGGCGTGGTCACCACCCTCGCCAGGGGCGGCATCGTCCTGCGCAACAACACCGGCAGGCACCTGATCAACAGCGGTTCCGGGCAGGTGCTGATGGACAACGTGCTGATCCATGCCAACCAGGTCGACTCCGACCTGATCACGAAGAGCGGCGGTGCGCTCACCCTGCGCGACGCCACCATTGCCGGCAATTCGATCGGCGGCGGCGGCGCGGTGATGCGCGCGGTCGGCACGGCGACGACCTTGCTGCGCTCGATCCTCTGGCAGCCCGGCAATGCCGTTCTCTCGCGCAGCGGCGGATCGCTGAGCCATTCCTACCTCGACGCCAGCGACACCGGCAGCTTCGGCGGTGCGGTCGCTTCCTACAACCCGCGTTTCGTCGACCCCGACCGCGCCGATTTCCGGCTGCGTGCGGGATCGACGGCGATCGACGTCGCCCCCGCCCTCCCCGACGCCGATCGCGACGTGTTCGGCGAACTGCGCGACGTCGACCTGCCGGCCCGACTCAATGGCGGCGGGACGCGCGACATCGGCGCGTTCGAGCGGCAGTCGTTGCAGCCGATGGTGCTGAATGCCGACTTCGACCCCAACGACCTGCGCCTGTGGACGCCGGTCACCGCCGGCATCACCACCCGCGACGCCGCCCAGAACGTCACCGGCGCGACCGGCTCGGGTTCGGCACGGGTCTCGACCAGCGGACTCAGCGTCGGTGCCGATGCGCTCGGCATCGCCCAGTGCATCCACCTGCCCGGACCGGCGCTGTATGCGCTGAATGGCTGGGGACGCGGCACCGGCTCGATGGTCATCGCCGGCGACCGCGCGATCCTGCGCTGGGAGTACCGCCGCAACGGCGGCGAGAACTGCACCGGCACGCTGGATGCCTTCGGCACCCTCACCCTGTCCGCCGGCGCCTGGAACCGGCCCGCGACGCCGGCCCTGATCGACATTTCCCCGGCCAACTGGGGCGCCTCGCCGTCGATCCGCGTCGTCCTCGTCGCCCAGGAGTTCGGTGCGGGCTCATCCACCAACGCCTGGTTCGACGGCATCACCCTCGACGCCACGGTCGACCGCCTCTTCAGTCACGGCTTCGAGAACTGAGGACACCGCGATGGAACCGTTCCGCAGCACTGCCTTCCGGCTCGCGGTCGCCGCTTCCCTGCTGGGATGCTCGAGCTCGATCGCGCAATCCGGCGTCGTCAACGGCGACTTCGACAGCGGCCTCGAGGGCTGGGAGTTTCCGGATGCCATGCCGACCTGGTCGCCGTTCGATGCCGGCGGCTCGACGCAATCCGGCTCGGCGTACGGCATCCATCCCGGCGGCGAAAATCGCAACTGCGTCCTGCGCCAATGCATCGCCCTGCCGGACAGCGGCCGGCGCGTGCTGAGCGTGCAGGTCTACACGCCGCCGGGACAGGGTGCCGGCAATCTCGTCCTGAGCTATTCGGCCCGATACAACGCCCCGGCATGCACCGGCGGCTCCTTTGCCGTCGGCGGCCGCTACCTGCCGAGCATCGGCGCGTGGACGCACCATGCCGTGTCGTTCCCGGTGGAGGCGGTTCCGCATCCGCCCGGCACCACCGTCGAGGTACAGCTCTGCCTCGATGCGCCCGCGCAGGGTCCGTTCGACGGCTATTTCGACCGCATCCAGTTGCACCACGACCTCCTCCTGCGCAGCGGGTTCGAGTGATGCACGCAACACGGCGCGCGCACCGACCCGATCGCCTTGTCCACTCCTTGCGAGGCCCGACCATGTCGAACGTCCGTCGAGTCCGTCCGCACCCTGGTCCCGCAGCGTCCCTGCTTCGGGCGATGCGCATGCCGGTTTTCGCAATGGCCGTGTGCGCGGCCGTTTCGGCGCGCGCGCAAAGCGCCGCCGACGGCTACGCGCCGGTGATCGACGGCCACATCGAAGCCGTCGTCGTCATGCCCGACGGCAAGGCCGTCATCGGCGGCAACTTCAGCATGGTCAACAGCCAGCCGTGCCATTACCTGTGTCGCCTGAATGTCGATGGCAGCGTCGATACGGAGTTCGGCGACGCGAATGCCAATGGCCAGGTCAATGCGTTGGCCGTCCAGGCCGACGGCAAGCTTCTCGTCGGCGGCCAGTTCACCCTGATCGGCGGCCAGTTCCGCCAGCGACTCGCCCGCCTGGATGCCGACGGCAATCTTGACGGCGGGTTCGACGCCGATGTCGACGGCAACGTGCTGTCGGTGGTGGTGGACCGCCAGGACCGCATCGTCGTCGGCGGCTCGTTCAACCAGGTGCGCGGACAGGCGCGCAACCATATCGCCCGGCTGCATGGCGATGGCAGTCTCGACCACGGCTTCGACCCGGATGCCAACGGAACCGTGCAGACGCTGTTCGTGCAGCGCGATGGCGGGATCCTCGTCGGTGGCGGTTTCACCCGGATCGCCGGGCAACCCCGCGAACGGCTGGCCCGATTGAACGGCAGTGGCCGTCTCGACACGGCCTTCGCGGCAAATGCCGGCGGCGGTGGCGTGTTTGCCCTGGCTGCACAGGTCGATGGCCGCATCCTCGTCGGCGGCGCCTTCACCACCATCGGCGGCCAGTCGCGCAGCCGGCTGGCGCGACTGAACCGCAACGGCAGCCTGGACGGCAGCTTCAATCCGGTGTTCAGCAGTTCGGTCAATGCGGTGGCCGTGCAGGCCGACGGCAGGATTCTCGTCGGCGGCACCTTCACCACCATCAACGGCCTGGCGCGCAGCTACCTGGCACGACTGCATGCCGGTGGCCAGCTCGATGCCGGCTTCGATGCGGATCCCGACAGCATCGTCATCGCCCTGGCCGAGCAAACCGATGGTGGCGTGCTCGCCGGCGGCTGGTTCACCACCCTCGGCGGGCAGGCACGCAGCGGCCTCGCGCGCCTGCATGCCGATGGCACGCTCGACCGTCACCTCGCCATCAACGTGGATGGCCGGGTCCGCGCCTTTGCCCTGCAGCCGGATCGCAGGATCGTGGTCGGCGGTTGGTTCAGCACGATGGCGGGCCTGACCCAGCGCAACATCGCCCGCCTGAGTGCGAACGGCGGCCGCGAACCAACCTTCGCTCCCGGTCCGAACGGAGCGATCGAGACGCTGGCCGTGCAGGCGGACGGCCGGATCCTGATCGGTGGAGGATTCCTCATGATCGGCAATCAGGGCCGCTCGCGACTCGCGCGACTGGGCTCTGCAGGGACGCTCGACGCCGGCTTCAATCCGGATGCCAGCAACCTGGTCTATAGCCTCGGCATGCAGGCGGACGGCCGGATCGTGGCCGCCGGCGAGTTCACCATCCTGAGCGGGGTAACCCGCTTCTACATCGCCCGGCTCGGCAACGACGGCAGCCTCGACAGCACCTACAACCCGCACTCGATCGGCCGCATCCGTGCCATGGCCATGCAAGCCGACGGCAAGCGGGTGGTCGCCGGCGATTTCATCGCGGTCGGCGGACAGGCACGCCGGTGTGTGGCCCGATTGCAGGCCGACGGCAGCGCCGATCCGTCGTTCGTTCCGGAGATGGGCGATTGCGGCAGCGCCGGCTGGGTGGAATCGCTGGCGCTGCAGGCCGATGGAAGGATCCTCGTCGGCGGCACCTTCGGCAACGCGGCCCAGCCGGAGCGACGCCATCTCGTGCGGCTGAATGCCGATGGCAGCCTGGACACCACATTCACGCCGGCGCCGAACGGCAACGTGCGCGCGCTGGCCGTGCAGGCCGATGGGCGCATCGTCGTCGGTGGCCAGTTCTTCCAGATCGCCGGGGCGTCGCGCAGCCGACTCGCCCGCCTGCACGCCGACGGCAGCGTCGACGGCAGCTTCAATGCGCCGGCCAACGATGAAGTCGATGCCGTGCAATTGCAGGTCGACGGCCGCCTCCTCGTCGGTGGCGAGTTCACCACGATCCTCGGGCAGTCGCGCACCCGGCTGGCACGTCTTTCCACCGCGCAAGCGGCCGTGCAGTCGCTCGAACTGACCGATCACGGCAGCACGCTGACCTGGCACCGCTCGGGGCCGGCGCCCGAGGTGATCGCGCCTCCGGTGGTCGCCTACTCCGTCGACGGCAACGTGTTCACCACGCTCGGTCCGATGACGCGCGTCGCCGGCAGCTGGCAACGCAGCGGCATGCCGGCCCCCATGCGCCAGACCTATTTCCTGCGCGTGCAAGGCATCGTTTCGGGCAGCGGCCATTCCGAGGGTCGCATCGAAAGCCTTCGCCAGTTCCACAACGAAGACGGCTTGCTCACCGACGGCTTCGATTGAGCGACGGCGGGCATCGTCGATACCGCAACGGCCGCGTTCCGTTGCCGGCGGAAGCGATCGCGTCACCGAAAGCGCCGCGGCAGCCCTTGCGGGATCGCCCGCAGGTTCGCGTAACCGGTGAGACCACCGGCACGTGCCGGTGGCGCGGCCTCGGGGCGTGCCCCCCGGTGGAAAACGGATCATGCATCGAATCATCACCCTTGCCCTGTTGTCGATGCCGGCGTGCGTGGCCGCGCTCGCCCATGCCGGTGACGGACTTCCGGATCCGGATTTCGGCAACCATGCGCCGGGGATCAGCCTCGTCGATGTCGTCGTCAATGCGGAGATCTCGATCGACGAGGCCGATGTGCTGCTGCTGTTGCCGGATGGTGGCCTGCTGGTCGGCGGCCACACCCAGTTTGCGCACGCCCGGCCGCCGGTGCTTTCGCTCGTGCGGCTCGACGCGGGCGGTCAGCGCGACGCCGGTTTCGGCAGCAACGGCGCCGCCTTGATCGATCCCGGAACCGGTGTTCGCAGCCCGCGCCCGGTGGCCTTGCTGGCCCGCGACGACGGCGGCTGGCTGCTGCTCGCGTCGGCGTCATTCGACGATGCCGGCGCCCTGCTGCTGTGCCGGGTCGCCGCGACCGGCACGCCGGAAGGTGCCTGCATGCGCCTGCCGGCCCCGCCCGGCCTGATCTTCCGCTTCGGCCCGATGGCCGCCGCGTCCGACGGGCAGGGACGGATCCTCAGCCTCGCTTCGGTCGGGCCGCCGGCGTTCTCCCTCAACACCGACCTGGCGGTCGCGCGCTGGCATGCCGACGGCAGCCCCGATGCGGATTTCGGCGACGACGGCGCGGTCCTCCTCACGCGTTTCGACGAACTGGCCGGGCAGGTCACGCGCGAGACCGCAGCCGGCATCGCCGTCGATGCCGGAGGACGCATCGTCATTGCGGCGACTTCGCTGCCGCGTGCCGTCGACGGCGACGGCACGCCGGTGTTTGCCGCCGCCCGCCTGCTCGCCAGCGGGCAGATCGACACCGCGTTCGGCGAAGGCGGTGCACGCCGCCTGCCCGTCTCGTTGCCGGTCGAGGCGCGGGCGCTCGCCGTGGCTGCGGACGGAAGTTCCTACCTCGGCGGCCACGCGCTCGTCGGAACGGCTCCCGCTTCGCACTTCGAATGCGCACTCGCACGGCTCGATGCCCAAGGCGACGTCGATGCGGGCTACGGCGATGGCGGCATCCTGCGCATCGCCTTCGAGACCGGCGCCGCCAGCGACGCGCACTGCACGGCCCTCGCCGCGCAGCCCGACGGTCGCCTCGTCGCCGCCGGCGTCTCGCGCAATCACGACGTTCCGGAAGCGGGCAACGATCTCGCCGCCGTGCGCCTGTGGCCGGACGGCCGCATCGACCGCGGCTTCGGCAACCGCGGCAATGGCCGCTACATCGGCGCCGTCGACCTCGGTGGAGTGTCCGGCAACATGGACCGCCTCGACGCCCTGGCATGGCACGACGATCACCTCCACGCCGCCGGCAGCGCACGCAGCGGCTACAACCAGGACGAGTTCGTCGCCGTGCGCCTGCGCGCCGACGGCCTGCTCGATGACGGCTTCGACTGAGCACGATGTGCCGGCGCGCACGGGGCAGAACTCCGCTCCGTGCGCGCCGACAGGTCTGCCGCCGCTACGCCGACCGGCCGCGCCGCCTGGTGCACGTCCCCGGCGTCACCGTGCGTGCGGATCGAAACGCACTCGACCAGCATGCTGCCATGGTGGCCACCCGCGGAGATGTACTCGAAGCGGATCCGGTGCCCCGCTTCGACGTGGGCTTCTGCAAGGCTTGCAGGAGACGAACTTGATCCGGACGGGGTCATGCTGGATGACGGCGGCGCTGCTGCCGGCCGCACCCCGTCAATGGCGATCGTGGCGAAGCGCTTCGTCGGGCGTTCTCGCCCGAAGCGGCTCGAACGGATCCCGCTGCATCGCCAGTTCCGTGGTTTCCGGCACGCGCACCATCGGCAGCGGTTCAAGCGGCGGCGCCATGCGCGCTCGGACATGGTCCATGTACTGCTGCACGCGGGCTTCGTCGTGCGCGGGTGAGCCGAGAGTCAACCAGCCGAGCAACGCGCCGTAACCCATCACGAACGCGATCGCGGCGAGAATCTTCCACAGTCGATCAGCGCGCGGCATGTGCGGCACCTTGCGTCACTTCGTCGTCGTCGAGGAACCGGTAGAACGTCACGCGCAAGCGGGCCTGCAAGGTCGTGCCGGTTGGACTCTCGGCGCTCAGCTCCAGCGAGCGCAGGTTCTTCGTCAGCGTCCACCGGACGAGGCCGTCCAGATAGCGGTAGATCGACCGGGAAGGACCGCGCAGCTGCACCTCGACGTCGCGCTCGGCGTAGAACTCCTTCCTGCGCTCATCGCCGTCGGTTGCCTGCAGGATCTCGACACCCGCCTCGTTCGCCAGCCCGCGCAGCCCGTCATCAACGAGCGCCGCGTCGAAACGCGACGGCAGTCGATGCACCAGCGATTCGGACAGGAATTCGAGTTCCCGGAGCTGCAGCTTCAAGCTCTCGAGATTCGTTGCCCTCGCCTGCTTCTCCTCGAACTCGTGGCGCGCCGCAAGCAGATCCTTCTGCACCACGCCGCGGGCTTCGATGGCTGCGCCGATCCACACCGCGGCCAGCAGCACGCCGACCACGGCGCCGGCCCAGGGCACTCCGCCGCTGCGCATGGAAGCCGGCGCGTCGATCGCGTTCATGGCGAGGGCGGGCCGGCGTCCGCGCGCAGCGTGCCCGGGACGCTTGCGCGGATCTCGAAGGGTACGGGCACGCCCGGCGGCACGGCGGCGGCGGGCTCCACCCTGACGTCGTCCAGTCCGGCGGTCGCAAGCGCCATCATCGCTCCCTCGATCGGTACCACGGCGACACCGGTCAAGGTCACGCTGTCACCTCGGGCCGTCACCGTGCCCAGTTGCACTCCGCCGGGCAGCGCGCCGAGCGCGTTGAGCAGGCGCACCGCGCGCGACCGCCGTTCATCCAGCGTCTCGACGATCGACTTGCGCGCAAGAATCGTTGCCCTCACCCGGTCGAGCGCCTCGATCTCGACGAGGGCGCGATCCAGGCGCAGGATCTCGTTTCGCAGTTGCCGTTCTTCGCCGCGCAGGTCCGCCGCTTGCCGATTCAATATCCACACCACCGGAGCCGCCAACAGCATCGGCAGCAGCAGGGCCGCCAGCCCGGTGAGCCAGCGGCGGCGTGCGACGTTCCTGGACATGGACGGATCCATCACCTCGACTCGGGACGGCGCCTTGCGCAACTTGAGGGGCGAGTATAGGCGCCCATCTGCACGGTTGCCGGTTTGCTTCGGCGCTCTCCGATGTCGTTGCGCTCTTCCCGCAGCCGATCCCGGAATGCACAACGCCCGGCGCGGGGCCGGGCGTTGTGGTCACGCTCGATGGACTGCGGGGATCAGAAATCCATCCCGCCCATGCCGCCCATGCCGCCGCCGGCCGGGCCGTGGCTGTGGGCTTCTTCCTTCTTCGGCGCCTCGGCGACCATGGCTTCCGTGGTGATGACGAGGCCGGCGATCGACGCGGCGTTCTGCAGCGCGGTGCGGGTGACCTTGGTCGGGTCGAGGATGCCGAGCTCGACCATGTCGCCGTAGTCGCCGGTGGCGGCGTTGTAGCCGAAGTTGCCCTTGCCGTCGGCAACCTTGTTGAGGATGACCGAGGCTTCCTCGCCGGCGTTGGTCACGATCTCGCGCAGCGGCGCTTCCATCGAGCGCTTGGCGATCACGATGCCGTGGTTCTGGTCCTCGTTGTCGCCCTTGAGCTTGGCGAGACCGGCCAGCGCGCGGATCAGCGCGACGCCGCCGCCCGGAACCACGCCTTCCTCGACCGCCGCACGCGTGGCGTGCAGGGCGTCCTCGACGCGCGCCTTCTTTTCCTTCATCTCGACTTCCGTTGCCGCGCCGACCTTGATCACGGCCACGCCGCCGGCCAGCTTGGCCACGCGCTCCTGCAGCTTCTCGCGGTCGTAGTCCGAGGAGGTCTCCTCGATCTGCGCCTTGATCTGCTTGATGCGCGACTGGATGTTCGCCGCTTCGCCGGCGCCGTCGATGATCGTGGTGTTCTCCTTGGAGATGACGATCTTCTTCGCGCGGCCGAGATCCTTCAGCGTGGCCTTCTCGAGCTGCAGGCCGACTTCCTCGGAGATGACCTGGCCACCGGTGAGGATCGCCATGTCTTCCAGCATCGCCTTGCGGCGGTCACCGAAGCCCGGCGCCTTCACGGCGGCAACCTTGACGATGCCGCGGATGGTGTTGACGACGAGGGTGGCGAGCGCCTCGCCCTCGACTTCCTCGGCGACGATCAAGAGCGGCTTGCCGGCCTTGGCCACGCCTTCCAGCACCGGCAGCAGTTCGCGCACGTTGGAGATCTTCTTGTCGTGCAGGAGGATGTACGGGTCTTCCAGCTCGACCTGCTGGCTCTGCTGGTTGTTGATGAAGTACGGCGACAGGTAGCCGCGGTCGAACTGCATGCCCTCGACGACGTCGAGTTCATTGTCCAGGCCCGAGCCTTCCTCGACGGTGATGACGCCTTCCTTGCCGACCTTGTCCATCGCCTCGGCGATGAGCTTGCCGATCAGTTCGTCGCCATTGGCCGAGATCGTGCCGACCTGGGCAATCGACTTGGAATCGGCCGACGGCTTCGACAGCTTCTTCAGCTCCTCGACGGCGGCGATGACGGCCTTGTCGATGCCGCGCTTGAGGTCCATCGGGTTCATGCCGGCGGCAACGGCCTTGAGGCCTTCGCGGATCAGCGCCTGGGCGAGCACGGTCGCGGTGGTGGTGCCGTCACCGGCGACGTCGGAGGTCTTGGAAGCGACTTCCTTGACCATCTGCGCGCCCATGTTCTCGAACTTGTCGGCCAGCTCGATCTCCTTGGCGACGGACACGCCGTCCTTGGTGATCGTCGGCGCGCCGAAGCTCTTCTCGAGCACGACATTGCGACCCTTCGGGCCGAGCGTGGCCTTGACGGCGTTGGCGAGGGTGTTGACGCCGCGCAGGATGCGCGAACGGGCGTCTTCGGAGAAACGGATTTCTTTGGCTGCCATGGGGCGATGTCCTTGGATTGGATGGGGGTGGTGGAGTCGGAAGGGCGGCGCGCGACGCCTGCTTACTTCTCGACGACGGCGATCAGGTCTTCTTCGCGCATGACCAGCAGCTCCTGGCCGTCGACTTTGACCTCGGTGCCGCTGTACTTGCCGAACAGGACGATCTCGCCGACCTTCACCCCGACCGCGCGGACCTTGCCGTCGTCGAGGATCTTGCCGCTGCCGACGGCGAGGACTTCGCCCTTGATCGGCTTTTCGGCGGCGGCGTCGGGGATGACGATGCCTCCGGCGGAGGTGGTCTCGGCGTCGAGGCGCTTGATGATGACGCGGTCATGCAGGGGGCGGAGTGCCATGGGTTCTTCCTTCAACAGGTTGACGGGATTGGAATTCATGCCGGGCTGCTAGCACTCGGCGCAGATGAGTGCCAATTCTAGCGGCGCAGTTTCCCGCAGGGAAGCCCGCGTCGCCGGCTGTCCCGACAGGTGGCGCCTCGGGGCGACGTTTCAAGGGCTTTGCAGGCGGGTCGGTTGAACTGGCGGCGCCGGGAAAGCTAGGGTCGGGGTTCGTCCTTCAGGAGCTGCCCGATGCGGAACTTCATCCCGTGGATCGCGCTGATCGCATGCCTTTGCGGCACCCGCCCCGCCGCGGCGGCGCCCGACGGCCTCGTGCTGGAACTGGCGGCATCCAGCGGGCGCGAGTTGCAGCTGCAGTCGATCGCCACGATCGACCGCGTGTCCGCGGCGCGCCCGGGTGCCGGCGTGCAGTGGCGCATCGAGGCCGCCGGCAGTGACGGGCGCGCCTTGTGGACACGCGCGTTTGCTGCGCCGAAGCGCTTCCACGGCGGGGAAAACGATACGCCCGGTTTCACCGTGGCGGTTCCGGCCATCGCCGCCGGTGTGCGCCTGACGATCCACGACGACACCGACGCCGTGCGCTGGACCCGCGTCGTCGACGAAGCCCTGCTGGCAGCGGCGCGCGAGGCCGGCGCGCTGCTGGCCAGGGATGTGCGCAAGGCCCTCGAGTCGACCCGGCAGCTGCACGAGGACCGCCGCAAGCGCGCCGCCAACGCGCCGGCCGGCGCCGCCGCGCGGGAACCGGCATGGCCATCGCCGATGCCGGACATGCGCGCGCCCGACACGCGCCGCGCCGCGCCGCACAAGGCCGCTCCGGCAAAAGGCGGCAATGCCCCGATGCATCGCGTGACCGGCCAGGCATCGACCGACCGCTACGAGGTCCGCGTGTTCGAGGCGGACACGGGCCGCTTCGTGGTGTCGACCGAGGCCGATCCGGCGAACGGCCGCTTCGAGGTGCCGCTGCCGTCCGGCCGCTACGAGTTCGAGATCGACGACAACCGCCTGGACGTGGTCACGCCGTACTTCTACCGGTCCCCGGCACGCAGCGGGCCGGTGGTCGTGCAGGGCGACATGGAAGTGCCGGCCATCGCCGCGGTCGAGGACGCCGGCTGGTTCGAGTTCGTCGCCGACCTGCCGTGCGCGCTGGCGCTGCAGCCGCACCCGTACCACACGCCGCTGGCCTACACCCCGGCGATCGAGGTCGGCACCGCGCGCGGCGAGCGCTTCTTCCGCCGCCACTTCCAGGCCAGCGCACGCATGCAGGTCACCCCGCCCGATCCCGCATCGACCGCGCAGTACTGTTCGGCGCGCTACCGCCTGCAGCTGACGCCGGGCGACTACTCCTTCCAGTTCTCCCTGCCGGGCTGGATGCCGGTGGACATCGACACGGTCAACGTCCGCAGCGGGGCGACGACCTCGCGCAGCCACCGCTTCACCCTGGCCGCGCGCACCCTCGTCTGGCGCGGCCGCGTGCTCGGTGCCGACGGCGAGCCGGCGGACCAGTTCCTGGTGACCGTGGCCGACCGCCTCAACGGGTTGTGGTGGTGGCGGTTCTCCGGATTCGAGGGCGATGCGGACTTCGAGATTCCGTACACGCCGGGATGGGTCGTCAATTTCGACCCCACCCATGTCGAGGCCAGCGAAGCGCGCAAGAGCTTCATCCTCGACGGCCGCCCGCTGCCGACCACGGTCCGCTTCGACGAAGTGGCGCACGAGAGCATCCTCGATTCCGGGCTGATCCGCATCCATGGCGACGGCGAACGGGGGAGCCGCTTCAACTTCCTGTTCCTCGCCGAAGGCTATGTCGCGGGCGATGAAAGCTGGACCGACAGCAACGGCAACGGCAGCTGGGACGGCATCTTCTGGCTCGACGTGAATGGCAACGGGGTCTTCGATGTCGACGGCGACGGAGTCCTCGGCGACCGCTACCGCATCTTCGGCTCGCCCGACCTGGCATTGCTCGACACGCCCGATCCGGCGTCGGGCAACGAGCCGTTCGTCGACAGCAACGGCGACGGCATCCTCAACCGCGGCGAGGCCGCCGAGTTCGAACTGAACGCGCGCGATTTCATGCGCGCGATGCTCGGCGCCGATTTCTGGAACGAGCACCAGCATGCCTTCAATGCCTGGCTGTTGTTCGAGCCGTCCGCACAGGCCGGTTTCGACATCACCCAGGCCGACGGCACGCGCACGCTCCAGCGCGACACGCGCTATGGAGCGAACTTCGTGCTGCCGCGCGCCTTGATGCTGGTCGACCGCCCCGCCGCCATCCAGCGCGCGCTTGCGCTCCTGCCGGAAGTCGACCACGTCATCATTCTCGTCAACCAGCCGGTCGAAAGCGGCGCGCGCGGCAATGTGTTCATCGGCCCGACCGGGACGTTGACCTGGCCGTCCGGCGCGGGTCGGCGCCGGCACCTGGAGTCCGCGCCTTCGCACGAAATGGGGCACTCCATCGGCATCCTCTGTGACGAATACGACGAGTACACGGGGGTGCACCCCCGGCATGGCGTCGACACGTTCCATTGTCCGAACGTGGCCTTCGTCGCCGATCCGCTGCGCGTGCCCTGGGCCGGCTGGCTGGCATCCGGCGCGACGGCACCGGATTTCGGCATGGACGGCGGCCTCGGCGTGTTTGCCGGCGCCGACTACCATCCCGGCGGCGCCTACCGGCCGAGCTTCGAATCGACCATGCGCGAGAACGCACCGCTGTTCAATGCGCCCTCGCGGGCCGCCCTCGAGCACGCCGTGCATGCGCGCACCGGTCCCTGGCACCATGCCGAAGACCCCACCGGGCGCTGCCGGAACCTGCCTGCCAACGCCGTCCACGGCCGCCACGACCGCTGCTGACGGCGCGGCGACCGCATCGGAAACGTCATCCGGGTCGGCTATAGTTGCCGGCTTCCTTCGACCGTCACCTGCGCAGCACAGTCCAGAGGCCCCCGTGAAGACATTCCTGCCCGCCCGTCGCGTCCTCTCCGGCGCCATCATTCTCCTCGCCGCCGCGGCGACCACTCCCGCGCTGGCCCAGGACGGCAGCGTGCCGCTGGTCGGCGGCCCGGCAGCCGTGCAGACCTTCGACACCCTGGCCGCTGCCGGCACCGGCTCGGCGATGCCGACCGGCTGGGTGTTCTCGGAAAGCGGATCGAACGCCAATGCGACCTATGCGGCGGACACCGGCGGCCTCAACAGCGGCAACACCTACAGCTACGGCAGCGACGCTTCCAGCGAGCGCGCGCTCGGCCTGCTGCGTTCGAATTCGCTGGTGCCGACGGTCGGTGCGCGCCTGCGCAACGACAGCGGCGCCACCATCGGCGACCTCACCGTCACCTACACCGGCGAGCAGTGGCGCCTCGGCACCGCCGGGCGCAGCGACCGCCTCGACTTCCAGTACAGCCTCGACGCGACCTCGGTCAGCGATGCCGCCGCGACCTGGATCGATGTCGACGCACTCGATTTCACCGGCCCGGTTTCCGCCGGCGCCACCGGCGCGCTCGACGGCAATGCCGCCGCCAACCGCACCACCCTCAGTGCGACGATCACCGGCTTCAGCCTCGCCGCCGACGCCACCCTGTTCGTGCGCTGGCTCGACGTCGATGTCACCGGCGCCGACGACGGCCTCGCCATCGACGATGCCAGCTTCGGCATTTCCGGCGACCCGCCGCAGGACCTGCCGCCGACGGTGGCAGGGACCACGCCGGCCAACGGCGCGAGCAACGTGCCGCTTGCGACGCCGCTGGCGGTCAGCTTCAGCGAGCCGGTCAAGTTCACCGCCGGCGGCGCCACCCTGCAGTGCACCGGTTCGGGCACGCACACGGTCGGCATTTCCGGCGGCGCGACCAGCTGGGCGCTGAGCCACACGCCGGCGTTCGTCACCGGTGAATCCTGCACGCTGACGATCCTTGCCAGTGCGGTCACCGACCTCGACGGCAGCCCCGACCCGATGGCCGCCGACCACACGATCGGCTTCACCCTGTCGAATTCGACCGGCGGCCCGGGCCCGAACCTGATCTGGTCGCTGCCGAGCCAGGGCGCCACGGCGATGCCGCGGGCGAGCGACCTGCGTGCCGTATTCGACACCGCGGTGACCACCGCAGCGAACGCATTCGCGCTGAGCTGCAACGGCACCCCGATCGCGCTGGCCACGGCCGGTGCCGGCAACAACCGCACGCTGACGCCGGCCAGCCTGATGCCGGTCGGCGCGGCCTGCAGCTTCAGCATCACCGCCGCCGCGGTCACCAACAGCAACGGCGTGCCGATGAACGACGACATCGTCCTCGCCTTCAGCGTCGCCCCGGCGTACGACGCGGCGGTCCACTACGCAACGGTCAACACCTCCAGCCCGGACCAGCTGCGCTGCACCCTGCACCAGCTGCTGCGTGGCCACGTCATGTACCCGTACAGCGGCGCCACCACCAACACCTGGACGATCCTCGAAACCGCCCAGGCGATGCCGGGCAATCCGTCCAAGGTCATCGACGTCTACCGCAACCGCGCCTACAACACGATCAGCGACCGCGCCGGCACCGGTTCGGGACTGACCTACAACCGCGAGCACACCTGGCCGAACTCGCTCGGCTTCCCCAGCCAGACCGGCAACCTCGGTTTCCCGAACGCGCCCTACACCGACACCCACATGCTGTGGCTGTCCGACACGCAGTGGAACTCGGACCGCGGCAACAAGCCGTTCGCGTTCTGCTCGAGCGGCTGCGGCGAGCGCGTCACCGAATCCAATGGCGGCGTCGGCGGCGGCAGCGGCACCTATCCCGGCAACTCCAACTGGGTGCGCACGCCGGACGGCAACCAGGGTTCGTTCGAGGTGTGGAACCACCGCAAGGGCGAGATGGCGCGCGCGATCTTCTACATGGCGATCCGCTACGAAGGCGGCACCGACCCGCTCAGCGGACAGAGCGAGCCGCAGCTCGAACTGACCGACATCCGCGGCCAGATCGGCAGCGGCAGCACCTCGTACATGGGCCTGCTGACCGACCTGCTCGCCTGGCACGTCGGCGATCCGCCGGACGCCGAGGAGCGCGCGCGCAACGACACCATCCAGGCCTTCCAGGGCAACCGCAATCCGTTCGTCGATCATCCGGACTGGGCCACCCGCGCGCTGTTCGAGTCGGTCAATCCGGCGGTCTGCGAACCGCTGTCGGTCGATCTCATCTTCGCCGACGGTTTCGAGTCGGCCACGCCGTGACGAAGACGCGCACGCGCGGTGCAACCGGCAACCGGCCGGGCTCCGCACGTGCGCGACGGCTTGCGCACGGGCGGCGGCCGGCATGAGCGCACTGCTCGTCTTCAGCACCTTTCCCGACGAAGCGAGCGCGGCCGCGGCGGCGCGCCTGCTCGTCGAGGAGCGCCTCGCCGCCTGCGTCAGCCGCCTCGGCGGCCTCGTCTCCACCTACCACTGGGACGAGGCCGTGCAGGAGGAAACCGAGGTCCTGCTGCTCGCCAAGACCACCCGCGAGCGCTTCGCGGCGCTGCGCGAACGCCTGCTGGCCGTGCATCCATATGAACTGCCGGAGATAATCGCGGTCGAAGCCGACGCCGGCCACGCCGCGTACCTGGAGTGGATCGCGGGTTCCACGCGCGCCGACCGGTCGCCCTGAAACGTCCGAAGCGGAGCTGCCCGTGTTGCGAATCCTTCTGGCCGGCCTGCTGGCCGCATGCGCCCTTCCGCCGGCCGCCGGTGCACAGGAACAGGACGGTCTGCTGCCGGTCGAGCAGGCCTTCGTGCTGCGTGCCGAAGTGCGCGAACCCGGGCGCATCGACCTGCACTGGGACATCGCCCGCAACTATTACCTCTACAAGTCGCGCATCAGCGCGAAATCGACCCAGCCGGGAACCCGCCTCGGCACGCTCGAACTGCCGCCCGGCATCGAACGCCATGACGAGTTCTTCGGCGACGTCGAGATCTACCACGACGCCGTCGACGGCCGCCTCGCCTACGAAGCCGACCCGGCGACGACGACCCTCGAGCTGACCGTCACCGTGCAGGGTTGCCACGAGGTCGACCCGAAGATCTGCTACCCGCCGCATCCGACCCGGTTGGCGCTCGCCCTGCCGGCGACCGCCGCGGCCGCCATCGACGCGCCGCTGCAGGGAAGCGCACCCGCCGGCGGCCTGCTCGGCCTCGGCGCGCCGTCGCTGACCGATGACGAAGCGTTGCCGGCCGAACAGGCCTTCGTGTTCGAGGCGATCGCGACCGGTCCGAGCGAAGTGCTGGCGCGCTGGACCATGCCGAAGGGCTATTACCTCTATCGCGACCGCAGCCGCGTCGACCTCGTCGAAGGCGCCGGGGTCGAGATCGGCGCGCCGCGCTGGCCCACCGGCGTCGACCACGAGGACGAGCACTTCGGTTCGGTGGTCGTCTACTACGGCCAGGTCGAGCTGCCGCTGGCGCTGCGCCGCGCCGACGGCGCGGCCGGCCCGATCACCGTGCGCGGCGAGTTCCAGGGCTGCAAGGAAAACGGCATCTGCTATCCGGTCATGCAACGCGACGTGCTGGTCGACCTGCCGGCGGCGACGGCCGAACAACTCGCCGTCGCCGCCGCCGGATTCGTCGCGGCGCCCGCCGCGACCGCGTCCGTCGCCGATGCCTCGGCCGACAATGCGCTGCGCTCGACGCCGCCGCAGGCGGCCGACATCAGCGTCCTCGCCGCACTGCTGTTCGCCGTGCTCGGCGGCCTGATCCTCAACCTGATGCCGTGCGTGCTGCCGGTGCTTTCGCTGAAGGTGCTCGGCCTCGCCGCCAGCGGCGAGAGCCTGGCCAAGGCGCGCCGCCACGCACTCTGGTACACCGCCGGCGTGTTGTCCGGCTTCGCCGTGGTCGGCCTCGCGGTGATTGCCCTGCGCAGCGTCGGCCAGGCGCTCGGCTGGGGATTCCAGCTGCAGCAACCCGGTTTCGTCGCCGTGCTCGTCTACGTGCTGTTCGCGGTCGGCCTGAGCCTCTCCGGCGTGTTCACCATCGGCGCAGGACTCGCCGGTGCCGGCCAGTCGCTGGCCGGCAAGTCGGGCCCCGCCGGCGATTTCTTCACCGGCCTGCTCGCCTGCGTCGTCGCCAGTCCGTGCACGGCACCGTTCATGGGTCCGGCCCTCGCCTTTGCATTCGCTTCGTCGCCGATCGTCGCCCTGCTCATCTTCCTCGCCCTCGGCTTCGGTCTTGCCCTGCCGTTCCTAGTCGTCGGTTTCGTGCCGGCGCTGGCCACGCGGCTGCCGAAGCCGGGTGCCTGGATGGAAACCTTCAAGCAGGTGCTGGCGTTCCCGATGTACGCGACCGCGGTGTGGCTGGCCTGGGTGCTCGGCAAGCAGCGCGGCGTCGATGCGATCGGCTGGGTGCTGGCCGGCGCGGTGGTGCTCGCGCTCGCCCTGTGGTGGCACGAACGCAGCCGCTGGAACGGCCGCACGCTCGGTCGCGTGCTCGCCGGCCTCGTCTTCCTCGCCGCGCTGTGGCCGCTGTGGAAGGTCAGCCAGCTGGAAGCACCGGCGCGGATCGCCGCCGAAAGCAGCGATGGTTCGGTCGCCTACTCCGCGGATGCGCTCGCCCGCCTGCGCGCGGACGGGCGCATCGTGTTCGTCAACATGACCGCCGACTGGTGCGTGACCTGCAAGGCGAACGAGAAGAACGTGCTCGATACCGACGCCTTCCGCGACGCGCTCGGGCGCGCCGGCGCGGTCTACATGAAAGGCGACTGGACCAATGTCGATCCGGCGATCACCGCCTTCCTGCAGCAGCACAAGGCGGTCGGCGTGCCGCTGTATGTCGTCTTCGGCGATCGCGACGGTCCCGGCCAGGTCCTGCCGACCCTGCTGACCCGCGGCATCGTCGAGGAGGCGCTGGCCACTGCCGGCGCGCGCTGACCGATGGCCCTGCCGGATCGCGGCACCCTGCTGATCGTCGTCCTCGCCATGGCCGGTGCGCTGGGCGGCCTCGGCTTGAGCCTGTGGTTGCGCCCGGCCGCGCCGGCACCGGGAGTGACGGTCACCGCACCCGCGGCCACGCTCGCCATCGGCGACCTGCGCGAGGATGTCGTCCTGCCCGACCGCGAAGGCCGGCAGCGCCGCCTGTCGGAATGGGACGGCCGGCTGGTGCTGCTCAACTTCTGGGCCAGCTGGTGCGGACCCTGCCGCGAAGAGATGCCGCTGCTCGACCGCGCCCAGACGCGACACGCCGACAAGGGTCTGGCGGTGATCGGCGTCGCCGCCGAGGATGCCGAACCCGCGCTCGCCTTCCTCGACCGGCATCCGGTCGACTACGCGATCCTCATCGATGCGCCGGGCGCATCGCCCGATGTCTCGCTGCGTTTCGGCAACACCCGCAGCGTGCTGCCGTTCAACGTGCTGATCGGCCGCGACGGCCGCATCCTCGCCAGCCGCGTCGGCAACTTCGACGAGGCCGGGCTGGAGCGCTGGCTGGCACCGCACCTGTAACGCGCCGGCGGCTCAGGCCGCGCCGGGTCGCGCTCCGTCGGCCTGGGCGCTGTCGACCAGGGCGACCATCATGTTGACCAGGTAGAGCACATCCTCGCGCGCGCAGGGATCGATCGCGACCACGGCCGCATCGAGACCGCGGCCGGCGAGATGGCGTGCGTATTCGTCGAGGCCGCTTGCGCCCGCGGCACGCAAGCGGCAGATGCCGACGATGAGCGGAACCTCGGCGACCAGCGCGGCGAAACGGACCAGGCCGTCGTCCAGCGCGGCCAGCGCATCCGGGCGGGTGTCGTCGACGACGATCACCACGCCCATCACCGCATCGCCGACGAGCGGCCGCACGCGTTCGAAGCATTCCTGCGCGGACACGCCGTACAGGTGCAGCACGTCGTCGTCGGCGAGGATCAATTGCGTGCATTCGACGAATGCCGGCGCCGCGCCGGCGACGACGGCGGTGCGCACGCACAGGGTGTCCGGCGCGGATCCGCCGACCGCACGCAGCGGCGCCGCCGTGCCGTCGGACCCGGTGTCGACGAACAGCAGGGCGTGTTCGTTCACGGCGACTCCCCGAGCTGGTGGAGGCGCTGGCGAAGATGCTGCATGAACGACGGCGACGGAATTTCCGCCGGCTCCCGACGCGCCGGCGGCACCCGCGGACGCAACTCGAGTTGCAGGTGGCCGCGTTGCAGCATCCGGTACATGGCGCGGCGCACGGCGGACTCGGCGAGCCCTTCGACCGCCGCGGTGTCGAGCGCCGCCGCCATCGGCGCGCCGCGCTGCAGGCGCGCGAACAGGCCGATCCAGCGCCGATGATCGGGCAGGCGCGCCAGGTTCGGCCAGCTCGCGAGGCGCAGGAACGCATCCGGATGGGCGAGCTTGACCGCGACCTCGCGTTCGAATCCGGCATCCGGTCCACACAGCCAGTCGACCTCGTCGGCACGCAGGCGGACCGCGGCAGCGGCGCGCAGGGTCTCGGCGATCTCCGCGCTGATCGTCGCGGCATGCTGCACGCGGGCATCCTCGGCCAGGGCGCGGGCGATCGCGTCCAGCGGCCGGTCGAAGGCGATCACTTCGCAATCCGGCGACTGCACACATTCGCCCCATGCGCCCTGCAGGCGCCGCGGCCGTGTCGGCGCGCAGGCGAGTTCGCCGGCGAGACCGGGGCCCGGCGCCGCGGCGGCAGCAACCGCTTGCGGCGGGCGCAGCGCATCGGCCATCGCATTGAGGCCGGCGGCCAGCGCACCCAGCCGCAGCGGCTGCGCCAACCGCACGCATGTCCCGGCAGCGGCGCCTTGCGCGCGCAGGAGGAATCCGGCGTCGCCTTCGGGATCGGGCTCCAGGATGACCTCGGCTTCGCGCGCATCGCAGGTGCGGAAATACGCGCCGAGGCGGGTCGCCAGGAGGCCGAGCATGGCGCGCACGAGCTTCCGCTCGGCCATCGCCAGGCTGCCGATCGCGAGCTGGATGCCGACATCCGGGCGGTTCCGGCCCGGCGGATCGGCGGCGCCCGGGGCGGCAGGGAACTTCGGTGAATCGGCCATCACGGGCTCGGGGGTCCTCGACGCGCCGCCGCTCCGGCCGGAGGGACAGGAAGACGCGACCCGCACAGCGATGCAAGCGGCCTGCCACATCCGGCCTGCGGCCGCGGAAAATCCCCGGATTCAGGATGTTTGACGTTTGTGCCGGCGCCGATCCGGCGCCGGGCGCGCATGGCGCGTGCCACCTTGCCGAACGCACGCGCATGGGTTCTGCTGTACCCACCGGCCGCGCCGATCATCCGGCGACCGCCACCGCCCGGAGCCTGCCCATGTCCCAGACCGTCCCCGCCTATGCCGCGAGCGAAGCCCGCGCCGCGCTGGCCCCTTTCCGGATCCACCGGCGCGAACCCGGGCCGGCCGATGTCGTCATCGACATCCGCTATTGCGGGGTCTGCCATTCGGACATCCACCAGGCGCGCGGCGAATGGGGCGGCGGCATCTTCCCGATGGTGCCGGGCCACGAGATCGTCGGTCATGTCGCCGCCACCGGCAGCGCGGTCACCCGTTTCCGGGCCGGCGATGCGGTCGGCGTCGGCTGCTTCGTCGATTCCTGCCGCGAATGCGCAGCCTGCCGCGAGGGCGAGGAGCAGTACTGCACGCAGGGCATGGTGGCGACCTACAACAGCCACGAGCGCGACGGCCGCACGCCGACCTGGGGCGGCTACTCGACGCGCATCGTCGTCGACCAGGCCTACGTGCTGCGCGTGCCGGACGCGATTCCGCTCGATCGTGCCGCACCCCTGCTGTGCGCCGGCATCACCACCTACTCGCCGCTGCGCCACTTCGGCGTCGAGGCCGGCGACCGCGTCGCCGTGGTCGGCCTCGGCGGCCTCGGCCACATGGGCGTCAAGATTGCCAAGGCGATGGGCGCGAAGGTGACCGTGCTGAGTACCTCGCCGTCGAAGCGCGACGATGCCCGGCGCCTCGGCGCCGACGACTTCGCGGCGACCTCCGACAAGGACACCTTCAAGCGCCTGGCCGGCCAGTTCGACTTCATCCTCGACACCGTCTCGGCGCCGCACGACTACAACGCCTGCCTCAACCTGCTGCGCCACGACGGCACGATGATCCTCGTCGGCATGCCGGACCAGCCGGTGCCGCTGGCCGCCGCCCCGCTCATCATGGGTCGCCGCCGTCTGGTCGGCTCGCTGATCGGCGGCATCCGCGAGACCCAGGAAATGCTCGACTTCTGCGCCGAACACGGCGTCGCCTCCGACATCGAACGGATCCCGATCACGCAGATCAACGAGGCCTGGGAACGCGTCATCCGGGGCGACGTGCGCTACCGCTTCGTGATCGACTGCGCGAGCCTGGCCGGCTGAGCGACCGTGCGCGCCCTCGATGCGCGCCCCGGCGTGTGCGGATTCCCGCCCGCCGGCTGTCGTACCGGAAGGTGCCGGGGCCGCAATTTCGCCGAACGTCGCCGAACTGGACACGGTCGGCGCGTTGACTGACACTACGCCGCCGTTTGAACCCGCCGTTCCGGCCGCTGCAGCGGAGTCGTCTTGGCCTCGATCCTCGTCCTCCACGGACCGAACCTCAACCTGCTCGGCGCGCGCGAGCCGGAGATCTACGGCCGCGCCACCCTCGCCGACATCGACAGCGACCTCGCCGCGCGGGCCAGTGCGGCCGGGCACCGGCTCGAGAGCTTCCAGTCGAACGCCGAACACGACCTGGTCGGGCGCGTGCAGCGTGCGCCGGCGGACGGTGTCGACTTCATCCTGATCAACCCCGGCGCGTTCACCCACACCAGCATCGCCCTGCGCGACGCCTTCGCCGCGGTGGCGGTGCCGTTCATCGAAGTGCATCTCTCCAACATCCACGCGCGCGAAGCGTTCCGCCACCACAGTTATCTCAGCGACCTCGCCGTCGGCGTGATCTGCGGGCTCGGGCCGATCGGCTACGGGCTGGCGCTGACCGCGGCGATCCAGCGCCTCGAGCGCGGCGGCTGACCGAATCCTGCCCCGTCCGCGGGGCAACCAACCTGCAAAGAGACCCTCCATGGACCTGCGCAAGATCAAGAAGCTGATCGATCTGCTCGAAGAGTCGAACCTCGCCGAACTCGAGATCAAGGAAGGCGAGGAGATCGTGCGCCTGTCGCGCTTCCCGAAAGGCATGGCGCCGAGCTATGCGCCGTCGGCGCCCGCCGCACACGTGCAGGTGGAGGCCCCGCGCGCGGTCGAGCGCAGCGTCGAAGCGCAGGCCCCGGCCAGCGCGGCGCAACCCGGCACTCCCGAGGGCCACACCGTGCGCTCGCCGATGGTCGGCACCTTCTACGCCTCGCCGAATCCCGAGGCGCCGCCATTCGTCAAGGTCGGCCAGGCCGTCAAGGCGGGCGACACCCTCGGCATCATCGAGGCGATGAAGATGTTCAACCAGATCGAAGCCGACGTCTCCGGCACCGTCCTCGCCGTGCTCGTGCAAACCGGCAATCCGGTCGAGTTCGATGAACCCCTGTTCGTCATCGGCTGATGCTTGAGAGCGAGGGGCTGGGGGATAGGGGCCAGGGACTAGTGGTCAGGGCGCGAAAATCGCGACGTTGGTTCACAAAGAAGTTCCGAGTCTGGCGAAAGCCTCCATCCATGTGCCCTGGCCACTAGCCCCTAGTCCCTAGCCCCTAGCCCCTGATCCCCAGCCCCCATGCACCAGGCGCCTTCCCATGCTCGATAAAGTCGTCATCGCCAACCGCGGCGAGATTGCGCTGCGCATCCTGCGCGCCTGCCATGTGCTCGGCATCAAGACGGTGGCCGTGCACTCGACGGTCGATCGCAACCTCAAGCACGTCGGCATGGCCGACGAGTCGGTGTGCATCGGCCCGGGGCCGGCCGCCGAGAGCTACCTCAACGTGCCGGCGATCATCGCCGCCGCCGAGGTGACCGACGCGCAGGCCATCCATCCGGGCTACGGCTTCCTCGCCGAAAACGCCGATTTCGCCGAGCGCGTCGAGCAGTCGGGCTTCATCTTCATCGGCCCGCGCGCGGACACGATCCGCATGATGGGCGACAAGGTCGAGGCGATCCGCGCGATGAAGGCGGCCGGCGTGCCGTGCGTGCCGGGCTCGGGCGGACCGCTCGGCGACGACGTCGCCGAGAACACGCGCATCGCCCGCGACATCGGTTACCCGGTCATCGTCAAGGCGGCCGGCGGCGGCGGTGGCCGCGGCATGCGCGTCGTGCACACCGAGGCGCACCTGGCCAATGCGGTGGCGATGACCAAGAGCGAGGCCAAGGCCGCGTTCGGCAACGACCAGGTCTACATGGAGAAATTCCTCGAGAATCCGCGCCACGTCGAGATCCAGGTGCTCGCCGACGGCCAGGGCAATGCCGTCCACCTCGGCGAGCGCGACTGTTCGATGCAGCGGCGCCACCAGAAGGTCGTCGAGGAAGCGCCCGCACCCGGCATCACCGAGGAACTGCGCGCCGAGATCGGCCGCGTCTGCGTCGATGCCTGCCTGCGCATCGGCTATCGCGGCGCCGGCACCTTCGAGTTCCTGTTCGAGGACGGCCGCTTCTACTTCATCGAGATGAACACGCGCATCCAGGTCGAGCATCCGGTCACCGAGATGATCACCGGCATCGACCTCGTGCGCGAACAGTTGCTGATCGCCGCCGGCGAAAAGCTGTCGATCCGCCAGCAGGACGTGCGCCTGACCGGGCACGCGATCGAATGCCGCATCAATGCCGAGGACCCGGACAGCTTCATGCCGAGCCCCGGCACGGTGAAGCGCTTCCTCGCCGCCGGCGGTCCCGGCGTGCGCATGGACACGCACATCTACGACGGCTACCGCATTCCGCCGAACTACGATTCGATGATCGGCAAGCTGATCGTGCACGGCCGCGACCGCGCGACCGCGGTTGCGCGCATGCGCAATGCGCTCGCCGAGGTCGTCATCGAGGGAGTGAAGACCAACCTGTCGCTGCAGCAGCGCATCATGGCCGACGCCGGCTTCCAGACCGGCGGCATGAACATCCACTATCTCGAGAAGCGCATGGCCGAGGCGCGCGAGAAGGCCATCGGCCTCGGCTGATCCGGCCCGATTCCATGTTCGAACTCACGCTGACCCTGCGTCCCGACCAGCAGGCCGCCGTCGAGGCCGCGCTCGAGGACGTCGGCGCGCTCTCGATCACCCTGCTCGACGCCGATGCCGACACCGGCAACGAACAGGCGATCCTCGAACCCGCGGTCGGCGAGACGCCGTTGTGGCCGACCATCGCCCTGGCTGCGCTGTTCGAGGACGGCGTCGACCGCAACGGACTCGTGCATGTGCTCGGCGAGTTCCTGCCCGAGCTCGCCCCGGAACAGATCGGCTTCCGCGAGGTCGAGGAACAGGACTGGACGCGCGTGTGGATGGACCGCTTCCAGCCGATGCGTTTCGGCGAGCGCCTGTGGATCCATCCGTGGAACATCGAGCCGCCCGACGACGACAGCCGCGTGGTCGTGCGCCTCGATCCCGGCCTCGCCTTCGGCACCGGCACCCACCCGACCACGGCGCTGTGCCTGGAATGGCTCGACGGCGCCGTGCTCGAAGACCGCGAAGTGATCGACTACGGCTGCGGTTCCGGCGTGCTGGCGATCGCCGCCGCGCGCCTCGGCGCGCGCCACGTGCTCGCCATCGACAACGATCCGCAGGCCCTGCTCGCCACGCTCGACAATGCCGCACGCAACGGCGTCGCTGCGGAAATCACCGTGGCTGCACCCGGCAACGGCGACGGCGCGCCGGTCGACGTGCTGCTCGCCAACATCCTCGCCGGACCGCTGCACGAACTCGCACCGCTGTTCGCCACCCGCGTCAAACCCGGCGGCGCGCTGGTGCTGTCCGGCATCCTCGCCGGCCAGGCCGCGGAACTGTGCGCGCGCTACGCGGAATGGTTCGACGACCTCGTGGTCGTGCAGCGCGAGGATTGGGTGCGTATCGCAGGGATCAGGGGCTAGGGACTAGGGACTAGGGACTAGGGACTAGGGACTAGGGACTAGAGGCTAGGGCTCGAAACTCGAGAACCGGAACAAGTTTGCGATGGTGCTACAGAGGCAGGCTGTACCACGTTGTCGAGCGCGATGGCACCCGGTTGTCGAACCCTAGCCCCTAGCCCCTAGCCCCTAATCCCTAGTCCCTAGCCCCTAATCCCTCCCTAGCCCCTAGCCCCTAGTCCCTAGCCCCTGGTCCCCAGCTCCTCGCTACAATGCGCGCATGTACACGCAATGCCCCGAATGCCTGACCATCTACCGGGTCGGCGCCAGCGACCTCGCCGCGGCGCGCGGCGGGATGCGGTGCGGGCATTGCAGCGCGCTGTTCGATGCGCTCACCACGCTCTGCGAGCAGTTGCCGCCGGAGCCGATCGGCACGCTCGAGCGCAACAGCGAGCAGGAAGCGCCGCCGCAGTTGACCCATTCGGTGTTCCGGCCGACGCCGCCCGGACAGGGCTCGCTGTTCGTCGACGCCGCGGACCGCCCGCGCCGCGGCCACGGCAGCAGTGCGCCGGCGTTCGCCCGGCGTGCGTCACGCCCGCGTGCGGCGCGCCGCAACGGTCGCTGGATCGCCGGCAGCCTGCTGCTCGCCCTGGTCCTCGGCGGACAGGTCGCCTGGGCCGAACGCGCGCACTGGATCGATGATGCGCGCATCCGGCCGTGGCTCGATGCCGCCTGCGACCGGCTCGGTTGCGCGCTGCCGCTGCGCCGCGACGACGGCCTGCTCGAACTGGCCTCGCGCGACATCCGCCCGCATCCGTCGGTGGCCGGCGCACTGATCGTTTCGGCCACCCTGCACAACGCCGCCGACTTCGCCCAGCCGTTTCCGGCCGTGCAGGTGACGCTGTCGGATTTCGACGAGCAGCGCATCGCCATGCGCCGCTTCCTGCCGCAGGAATACGTGGCCGACGAGGCCGGCCTGCGCAAGGGCCTGGCGCCCGGCGCCAATGCGGCGATCGTGTTCGAGGTGGTCGACCCCGGCCGCAATGCGGTGGCTTTCGAGTTCAGCTTCGACTGACACGGTCCACCCACCCGGCACGGCACTTAACTCGCCGGCCCGTGCGGAGTAGACTCGTTCCCCCCCGTGCGCGACCCCAGCCTGCGCCACGGTCCTGTTCCAAGCCATCCGCCATCAGCCATCGGGGATCGTGTCCGCCGTGAATGCCGTTGCCCATCTGCGTGCCGATGCCGCGCAGGATCCGTCGCTGCAACCGGCGCTGCGCGAATGCGTCGCGCGCGCGGTCCGGCGCTATCTCGCCGATGTCGACTCGCAGCCCGGCGAAGGCCTGCATGCACTGGTGATCGCCGAAGTGGAGCAGCCGCTGCTGCGCGAGGTGATGGCCTGGTACGGCGGCAACCAGAGCAAGGCGGCGGCCGCGCTCGGCATCAATCGCGCGACCCTGCGCAAGAAGCTGCAGCATTACGGCCTGAACTGAAGATCCGCCGACACGGCCGGCGGCATGCGGCGGATCGTGTCCGGCAACCCGTGCCCACTGCCCGCCTGCGATTCCGGAGTGCTCGATGTTCGACGCCTCGCTCGTCCACCCGCGCCGTGCCCTGCTGAGCGTCTCCGACAAGACCGGCCTGGCCGATTTCGCCCGTGGCCTCGACGCGCTCGGCATCCGCCTCGTTTCCACCGGCGGCACCGCCGGCGTGTTGCGCGACGCGCGCCTGCAGATCACCGAGGTCAGCGCGCTGACCGGTTTCCCGGAAATCATGGACGGCCGCGTCAAGACCCTGCATCCGCTCGTCCACGGCGGCCTGCTCGGCCGGCGCGGCATCGACGAAGCGGTGATGGCCGAACACGGCATCCGCCCGATCGACCTGCTGGTGGTCAACCTCTATCCGTTCGAGCAGGTCACCGCGCAGCCCGACTGCGGACTGGCCGAGGCGATCGAGAACATCGACGTCGGCGGCCCGGCGATGCTGCGTGCGGCGGCGAAGAACCACGAGCACGTCGTCGTCATCGTCGATCCGGCCGACTACGCCGAAGTGCTCGAGTCGCTGGCCCACGGCGGCACCTCGATCGAACTGCGCCGGCGCCTCGCCGCCAAGGCCTTCGCGCACACCGCCGCCTACGACGGCCGCATCGCCAACTGGCTCGGCGCCCGCATCGGCGGCGACACCAGCGAGGCCTTCGCACCGACCCTGCACCTCAGCTTCGAGCGCAAGCAGGTGTTGCGCTACGGCGAGAACCCGCACCAGGGTGCCGCCTTGTACGTGCAGCGCGAACTGCCGCCCGGCACCGTCGCCGGCGCGCAGGTGCTCGCCGGCAAGGAACTCTCGTTCAACAACCTCGCCGATGCCGATGCCGCGCTCGAATGCGTCAAGGCGTTCCAGCGCACGCCGGCCTGCGTCATCGTCAAGCACGCCAATCCCTGCGGCGTCGCCCTCGGCGAAAGCATCGGCGACGCCTACGACCTCGCCTACGCCTGCGACCCGGTGTCGGCGTTCGGCGGCATCATCGCCTTCAACCACCGCCTCGATGCGGCCACCGCGGCACGCATCCTCGACCGCCAGTTCGTCGAGGTGGTGATCGCGCCGGAAGTCGATGCCGACGCGGTCGAGGTGTTCGCGCGCAAACCGAACGTGCGCCTGCTGGCCGCCGGCGCCTGGCCCGAGCACATGCCGGCCTATGCCGATTTCAAGCGCATCGCCGGCGGCCTGCTCGTGCAGGACACCGACCGCGACACCCTGCTGCTCGGCGACCTCAAGGTGGTCACCCGCCGCGTGCCCGAAGCCGGCGAATTGCGCGACCTGCTGTTCGCCTGGCACGTGGCGATGTTCGTCAAGTCGAATGCCATCGTCTATGCCCGCGGCGGTCGCACGATCGGCGTCGGCGCCGGCCAGATGAGCCGCGTCATCAGCGCGCGGATCGCCGCGCTGAAAGCCGCCGAAGCCGACCTCGACGTGGCCGGCAGCGTGATGGCCTCGGATGCCTTCTTCCCGTTCCGCGACGGCATCGACACCGCCGCCGCCGCCGGCATCCGCGCGGTGATCCAGCCCGGCGGCTCGATGCGCGACAGCGAAGTCATCGCCGCCGCCGACGAACACGATATCGCCATGGTGTTCACCGGCGTGCGGCATTTCCGCCATTGAGTGGCATTGAGGGGCTAGGGACTAGGGACTAGGGACTAGGGGCCAGGGCGCGAAAACCGCACTTGGTTCCATCCGAGCAACGTTGTAGAGCAACCCGTATGTCCAACCCCGCGATTTTCGTGCCCTAGCCGCTAATCCCTAGCCCCTAATCCCTAGCCCCTAATCCCTAGCCCCTAATCCCTAGCCCCTAGCCATGAAACTCCTCGTCATCGGTTCCGGCGGCCGTGAACACGCCCTGGCCTGGAAGCTCGCGCAGTCGCCGCATGTCGGCGAGGTGATCGTCGCGCCGGGCAATGCGGGTACCGCGCGCGAGCCGCGCGTGCGCAATGCCGCGGTCGCGGTGACCGATCTCGAAGGCCTGCTGACGCTGGCGCTGGAAGAGGATGTCGCGCTGACCGTGGTCGGTCCGGAAGGGCCGCTGGTGGCCGGCATCGTCGACCGCTTCCGCAGCGCCGGAATGGCCTGCTTCGGCCCGCGCCGCATCGCCGCCCAGCTGGAAGGCTCGAAGGCCTTCGCCAAGGCCTTCCTCGCCCGCCACAACATCCCGACCGCACGCCATGCCGTGTTCAGCGAAGTCGAGCCGGCGCTCGCCTGGGTGCGCAGGCACGGCGCGCCGATCGTCATCAAGGCGGACGGGCTCGCTGCCGGCAAGGGCGTGGTCGTCGCCCTCACCCTCGGCGATGCCGAACAGGCCGTGCGCGACATGCTCGGCGCGCATTCGCTCGGCGAAGCTTCGGCGCGCGTGGTCATCGAGGAATACCTCGAGGGCGAGGAAGCGAGCTACATCGTCATCGCCGACGGCAAGAATGCCCTGCCGATGGCGACCAGCCAGGACCACAAGCGCGTCGGCGAAGCCGACACCGGACCGAACACCGGCGGCATGGGCGCCTATTCACCGGCACCGGTGGTCACCCCCGAGGTCGAGCGGCGCATCCTCGAGGAGGTGATCCGGCCGACCCTCGCCGGCATGGCCGCCGAGGGCGCGCCATTCATCGGTTTCCTCTATGCCGGGCTGATGATCGCGGCGGACGGAACCCCGAAGGTGATCGAGTTCAACGTGCGCTTCGGCGATCCGGAAACGCAGCCGATCCTGCTGCGCCTGAAGTCCGATCTCGTCGAACTCGTCGAAGCCGCGCTGCAGGGCCGCCTCGACCGCATCCACGCCGATTGGGATCCGCGTCCGGCGATCGGCATCGTCATCGCCGCCCAAGGCTATCCGGGCCGGGTGCGCAGCGGCGACGCCATCGACGGCCTCGAGGCGGAACCACCCGCCGACACCCGCCTGTTCCATGCCGGCACGCGCGCCGCCGACGGCCGCGTGCTCAGCGCCGGCGGCCGCGTGCTGACCGCCTGCGCACTCGGCGACGACATCGGCCAGGCGCGCGAGCGCGCCTATGCGCTCGCCCGCAGCGTCCGCTTCGAGGGCTGCTTCTTCCGCCGCGACATCGGCCACCGCGCGCTCGCGCGGAAGTCCTGAAGCGAAGTCCGGCGCAGCACGGGCATCACGCCGCTCACGAAGCGGCGGCGTCCTCCGCGGGCAGCAGGGGGAGACTCACGCAGACGCGGTTCTCGCTGCGCGCATGGCGCCATTCGAAACGGCGCGTCAGCGCACGCACCATGGCGATGCCGACGCCGCCCACGGTGGCCTCGGCCAGCGAGGCGGGCTGTTCCGGCGCGGCCTGCGCGGTGGGATCGAAGGCGCGCGCACGGTAGCGCAGGCGCGCGGCCAGGTCGCCGGCCTGGCGACGCACGGTGACGTGGACGCAGCCGCGTGCCGATTCGGCATGCATGATGACGTTGGCCAGCAGCTCGTCGAGCACGGTGGCGAGGCCATGGCGCGCGGCAGCCTCGATGCCGGCGGCGGCGAGGTCGGCATCGAGGCGGTCGGCAAAGCGGCCGACCGCGGCGCGCGAACGCGCGACACGGTAGCGCCACCGCCGCGACTGGCGCGCTTGTCCGGATCCGTGGCGCTTCCCCATCTCGTGCCCTCCCCCCGCGCATCGTGGAACAGGCGCGGCGTCGAGGCAACGAGCGGGTTCACTTTTTGCCGGCGGGAGCTCCCGTCGCGGCCTTCGGCGGTGGTGCCGGCCGCTGCGGCTTGAGCAGCGGATGCGAGCCGGCCCACGGCAGGTTCGGCATCCGCTTGGCCTGCAGTTGCTGGAACACCTCGCGGTACTGCGCCGCGGCGCCCTGGTCGCCGAGCGTCGCCGTTTCGTAGATCGCGCTGCCCTGGGTCTGGATGGCCTCGTCCCAACGGCCGTTCGCGGCCAGTGCGAGCGCGTAGGTTTCGGCGATCTGCGCGAGGCTTGTCGCCGGCGCCTGCCGGTACAGGGCCTCGGCGTTGCCGAGCACGGCCTTCTTCTGCGCCGGCGTCGCCGCCGGACAGGTGCTCGCGGCGCGGATGTAGAGATCGGCAAACAACGGGTCGCGCGGATGCTGGCGCGCGTTTTCGGCGGCTTCGCGCAGGCCGGCCGCGCACTGGCCGGCGGAGAACTGCGCGGCGAGCAGGCGCGCCCAGTTCTCGGCATTTTCGGGTTCGGCGAGGGTGGTGGCGCGGTAGGCACTGACGGCGTCGGCAGCACGGCCGCTGCGCAAGGCGAGATTGCCGAGCGCGATCTGTCCGGCGGTCGCCTTCGGATCGGCACTCACCGCCCGCTGGTAGGCGTTGCCGGCGCCGACGTCGTCGCCACTGACTTCAGCGACGAAACCGAAGGTCATCCACGCCAGCACCGAGGTCGGCTCGGCTCGGGTCGCCTCGGTGGCACGCGCCCTGGCGGCATCGAAGCGGCGATCCGCCGCCTCGACGCGGGCATAGGTCGACAGCACGCTGACGTCGCGCGGCGAGCTTGCCAGCGCCTTGTCGAGCGCGGCCCGCGCGTCGGCGTAGCGGCCGGCGGCGGCGAACTGGTTGGCTTCGCCGATCGCCACGGCACGCGGATCGGGTGCCTGCTGCGCGCCCGCCGGAGCGGCCGGCTGCGCGGCGCGCGCGGCGCCGGCCTGACGGGCCGCGGCGGCCAGATTGCTCATCACCGGCGCCGGCAGCAGGCGCGCCGACAGCGGATCTTCGAGGTACGGCGGCACGTCCCCGGTCCTGGCGCGCGCCTCGGCGGCCTCCTTCGGCTGGCCGGCCGCTTCGTGTGCGCGGGCCAGCGCGCCGTACAGCGCCGTCGCGCGCGGATCGAGGCGCAAGGCTTCCTGCAGATAGGCGATCGCGTCCTTGTAGCGCTGCTGGCGGTAGGCGACATCGGCGAGCATGGCGCGCAGGGCCGGCTGGCGTTCGTGGTCGGCCAGGGCCGCCGCGAGCAGGCGATCGGCGCCGGCGACATCGTCGGCGCGCAGCAGTTCGCCGGCGAGGGCGATGCGGGTCGGCAGGTACATGCCGTTGAGTCGCAGCGACTTCTCGAACGCGGCCCGTGCCTGGGCGTGCTGGCCGTCCATGCGCGCCAGGGTTCCCTGCAGGTACGGCCAGCGATCGTCGAGCGGCGCCGCCAGGGCAGCGTTGTCGATCGCCACCCGAGTCACGTCGAGCAGGCGCGCGCGCGCGTAGACGGCCGCGAGGTTGCCGTACAGCTCGGCGAGGGTGACGCCCGACTTGCCGACCACGGCCTTGTCGAAGTTCGCCCGTGCCTCGCGCAGCTCGGCGCTCTCGGCCGCCGACAGCCGCGACAGGTCGGGATTCGGCAACGGCCGCAGGTTCTGTGCCGAAGCGACTCCGGCCGACAAGGCAAGGAGGGCGAGGCCGGAAAGCAGTTTCAGCTTCATGCGCAATACCGTGGCGGATCGTTCGGGGGGCGCAGTGTACCGGCTGGGGACGGCGGGCGCGTTCAGATCGCGTTCGCCTGCGGCATCCGCGGCGGAATCGAGTAGATTGCAGGCGCCTCCCGCGGATCGGAACCGATGTCAGGACAAAGCCAGTTCCAGCTGCTGCGCACGCGCCGCTTCGCGCCGTTCTTCACCACCCAGGCGCTCGGCGCGTTCAACGACAACGCCTTCCGCCAGAGCATGATCGTGCTGATCGGCGCCTACCTCGGCTTCAGCTCGCAGCAGGCCGCCTTCCACGAAATGATCGCGCCGGCGATCTTCATCCTGCCGTTCTTCCTGTTCTCGGCCAGCGCCGGCCAGCTCGCCGAGATGTTCGAGAAGACGCGCCTGATCCGCTACGTGAAGCTGTTCGAGATCGGCGCGATGCTGCTCGCCGTGTACGCCTTCCATGCCCACCAGGTGTGGCTGCTGTTCGTCGTGCTGTTCCTGATGGGCCTGCATTCGACGATGTTCGGGCCGATCAAGTACGCGATCCTGCCGCAGGCGCTGAAGAACGAGGAACTGGTCGGCGGCAACGGTCTCGTCGAGATGGGCACGTCGCTGGCCGTGCTCGCCGGCATGATGGCCGGAGGCTCGCTGATGGCGCTCGGCGAATGGGGCGCGACCGCCGCCTCGCTGCTGGTGGTCGGCGTCGCCGTCGCCGGCTATCTCGCCGCGCGCGCGATCCCGCCGGCCCCGGCCACCGCGCCGCACCTGCGCTTCAACTGGAACCCGTTCAGCGAGACGTTGCGGGTGACCCGCTACGTGACGAAGAACCGCACGATCTTCAACGCGATCCTCGGCATCTCGTGGTTCTGGTTTTTCGGCACGATGTTCACCTCGCAGCTGCCGGCCTACGTGCGCGACTATCTCGGCGGCGGGCCGCAGGTGCTGAACTTCGCCCTCGCCCTGTTCTCGATCGGCGTCGGCATCGGTTCGCTTCTGTGCGAGCGCCTGTCCGGGCGCAAGGTCGAGATCGGCCTGGTGCCGTTCGGCTCGATCGGCATGACCGTGTTCGCCGTCGACCTCTGGTTCGCGCGTCCGCTGGCGGCGGGGGTGAGCGGGCTCGGCGCGTGGGAGTTCGTGCAGGCCGCCGGCAGCGGGCGGGTGATCTTCGATCTCGTGATGATCGGCCTGTTCGCCGGCCTCTTCATCGTGCCGCTGTTCGCCCTCGTGCAGAGCCGCACCGAGCGCAGCGAACTGTCGCGGGTGATCGCCGGCAACAACATCCTCAACGCGCTGTTCATGGTCGTCGCCGCCGGCCTCGGCCTCGGCCTGACCGCGCTCGGCCTGACCATCCCGCAGATCTTCCTCGTCGTCGCCGTGCTCAATGCGCTGGTGGCGATCTACATCTACACGCTGGTGCCCGAGTTCCTGATGCGGTTCCTCAGCTGGATCCTCGTCAACACCCTCTACCGCATCCGCACCGAAGGCCTCGACCACATCCCCGAGGAAGGTCCCGCCCTGCTCGTCTGCAACCACGTCAGCTACATGGACGCGCTGATCGTCGCCGGCAGCGTGCGCCGGCCGGCGCGCTTCGTCATGTACTACAAGATCTTCAACATCCCGGTGATGAGCTTCATCTTCCGCACCGCGCGCGCCATCCCGATCGCCGGCGCGAAGGAAGACCCCGCCCTGCTCGAACGCGCCTTCGAGGAAATCGATGCCGCGCTCGCCGACGGCGACGTCGTCTGCATCTTCCCCGAAGGCGCACTCACCGCCGACGGCGCCATCGCGCCGTTCCGCGCGGGCGTCGAACGCATCCTCGCGCGCCGCCCGGTGCCGGTCGTGCCGACCGCGATCCGCGGCCTGTGGGGCAGCATCTTCAGCCGCAAGGACACCCGCCTCGGGCGCATGCGCCTGCCACGACGCTTCCGCTCGCGCCTCGTCTTCATCGCCGGCCCGCCACTGCCGCCCGAACAGGCCAGCGCCGCCGAACTCGAACAGCGCGTGCGCGAGTTGCGGGGAGCGTGGAGCTAGGGGCTAGGGACTAGGGACCAGGGGCCAGGGACCAGGGGCCAGGGCGCGACAGCCGGCTTCATCGCATGCGGAAACGGCGTGCAGCCAGCTCCTGCAGCATCATCGCAAGCTAGTCCCAGTGCCCGGGTTTCGAGCCCTAGCCGCTAGCCCCTAGCCCCTGGCTGCTAGCCCCTGCCCTCAACCAGCCCAGCCGCCGATCACCACGATCGCGATCACCGCGAGCCAGGCGAGCATGACCCGGCGCAGGATGACGCGGGCGTCGGCGAGTTCGACGGTGGCGTCGGCGGTGCTGCCGTCTTCGGCGACCACGTCGGCATCGACGCCGGCGCGGGCGATCACGGCGAGGAAGCCGAGATCGAGGGTGAACCAGCCGCGGCCGTGGGCGGCGTGGTAGTCGCGCCAGCTGCGCGCGACGGCGTCGAAATCGGAGACCACCGCGACCGACCAGGCCATCAGGTGGGCCGGAGCCCAGTCGAGCACGCGCGCCGTGCGCTCGAGGGTTTCGGCGGCGCTGCCGGTGGTTTCGCGAAAGCCCGGCGAACGCGCCAGCAACTGCACGAGGCGGTAACCGATCGCGCCGACCGGGCCGAGCACGACGAACCAGAACAGCACGCCGAAGTGCCGCGACAGGGCGGCGCGGAAGCCGGCCTCGACGAGCGCCGGCGCGGAATACTCGAGTTCGCCGAGGCCGCTGTCGGCATTCAGCGCCTGCGCGGCGACGCGGCGGCGCTCGCTGTCGGGCGCCTTCAGCACGCTCTCGATGTCGGCATCGAGGTCGCGCGGGCCCCAGCAGGCGAACAGGACCAGCGCCATGAAGGCGAATTCGGGCAAACCGAACCAGACCCCGTGCAGCAGGTGCTGGATCAGCGCGGTCAGGGCCACCAGCAGGACCGGCACGGCAAACACGCCGGCGAGGCCGCTGCGCCGCGCATGCGCCTCCTCGAGCAGGTCGCGCAGCCACGGGAAACCGCGCACGCGGGCGAGATCGGGCAATGCCTGCACGCTGGCGATGACCAGCAGGATCGCGATGAAGGTCTTGGCCATCGTGGCTCCGCGCGGCGGACTGCCGGGCGATTGTAGCCGCGCCGCGGCGAACGTGCCCGAGGCTCAGCGCCAGGCGTCGGGATCGGCGTGGTCGGCGAGCTCGAGACCGCCGGCGTTGCGCAGCCAGTGCTCGATCAGCCGGTACGAAACCGACAGCGGCGGCGGCAGCGCAAGCGTGCGCGCACGCAGGCCGGCGATGAACTCGTCGACCTCGAACCAGCGCGCCTCGGCCAGTTCGTCGCCGACCGCGATCGACGGATCGTCCGCGCGCGCGGTGAAACCGAGCATCAGCGAGGCCGGGAACGGCCACGGCTGCGAGGAGTGGTAATCGCAGTCGACCACGCGCACGCCGGCTTCCTCGGCGACTTCACGGCGCACCGCGTCTTCGAGCGTTTCGCCGGGTTCGACGAAGCCGGCCAGGGTCGACCAGCGTCCGCTCGGCCAGTTCGGCTGGCGGCCGAGCAGGCAGGCATCGCGCCAGGTGACGATGACGATGATCGCCGGATCGGTGCGCGGATAGTGTTCGAGGCCGCAGGCGGGATCGCTGCAGCGGGCACGATGGCCGGCCCACTCGAGCACGAGCGCGCTGCCGCAGGCACCGCACCAGCGCGTGCGCGACTGCCAGTGGCTCAGGGCGCGGGCATAGGCGAACAGGCCGGCCTCGAAGGCCGGCAGGGCAAGGCCGGCACGACGCAGGTCGAGGAAGTCCGCGCCGGCTGCGGCCGCGGCGCGGTCGGCCTCTGCGGCCGGCGGCGACACGGCGAAATACGGGCGTCCGTCGCCGTCGCGGCCGAGGAAGCACGCCGCCACGCCGGCATCGAGTTCGTGCCGCCCGAACAGGTGCAGGCGGTCGTGGCCGGAACCGACCACGGCCTTGCCATCGGCACGCAGCAGGAGGAACCGCGCCGCATCGCTGGAATGCAGCCCGGCGACGAAGTCCGCATCGCCGCGGCGATCGGCGCAGCGGTCGAGGGCGAGGCCGGAAAAGACGTTGTTGCGGCTGCGCAGGTCGGCACTCACGCCGGCGCGGATCAGACCGCGAACGACGAACCGCAGCCGCAGGTCGTCTTCGCGTTCGGGTTGCGGATGACGAACTGGGCGCCGCTCAGCGATTCGGCGTAATCGATCTCGGCGCCGTCGAGGTACTGCAGGCTGAGCGGATCGACCAGCAGGACGACGCCATCCCGCTCGACCGCGAGGTCGTCCTCGGCGCGTTCCTCGTCGAAGGTGAAACCGTACTGGAAGCCGGAACAGCCGCCGCCGGTGATGTAGACGCGCAGCTTCAGGGCCGGATTGCCTTCCTCGGCGATCAGTTCGCCGACCTTGCCGGCAGCCGCCGCGGTGAACACCAGCGGCGCCTCGGCGGCATCGAGATAGGTCGGGGTGAAGGCGGTGTCCATGGCATCGTTCCAGCGGGCGCGGGCAGGCCGGCTCCTGGCCAAGATCGTAGCGGAAGCGGCAGATTCAAGCACCGGCCGCTTCACCGGCGGCGACCGGGCCGCTGATCTGCCGCGGCAGTTCGGTCTGGTGGACCATCTTGCCGTTGACCTGTGCACCGGCGGCCATCTCCAGCACCTTGTAGTGGACGTTGCCCTCGACGCGTGCCTGCACGGCCAGTTCGAGCCGGCCGCTGACGAAGATGTCGCCGACCACCTCGCCGTTGATGCAGGCATTGGCGGCGCGGATCTCGCCGGTGACGCGCCCCTTGTCGCTGACCGTCAACATCGCCTGCTCGCCCTGCGCGGCCAGCGAACCCTCGACGGTGCCGTCGAGATGCAGGCCGCCGGCGAACTCGACGTCGCCACGGATGACCGTGCCCTGCGCGATCAGCGTGGTGATCGTGGCACCCGTCCGCCCGTTGCGCTTGTCACTTCCGAACATCATCTGTCTCCCCGGCCTTGGCCGCTTCGTTCCACGAAAATTCCTGGTCGGCCCGTCCGCCGTCGCCTTCGGCCATCGCGCGCACGCGATTCGGCTCGAAACCCTCGGGCAGCATGATGGTGCCGTTGATCTGCTGGAAATACTTGAACGCATACTCGATTCCGGAACCTTGCGGCTGCTGCACGAGCTCCGCCCAGCCGAGGGTGACGAGACGGCCGTCACGGATGCCGGACACCGCCAGCGAAAGCCGCCCGCGCGTTTCGCTGCCGCGACGGAAGTTCTGGGTGAGGGTGGCGCTGAAGTTCCACGCGCGCGAACCGCTGACCGGCTCGAGGGTCAGGGCATGCACGGCGATGCCCTCGCGTCGGGCGCCGCCGACGAGGCGCCCGTAGAAGGCGAGATCGGCACGCACGCCGGCAATCTCCTCCTCGCGGTCGCGCAAGGTCGACTGCAACTCGACGAGGGCGGCCTTGGCGACCTGCTCGGAGCGCTCGAGCACGGCGATGCGCGACTTCAGCGCCTCGACCTCGGTGTTGGCCGCGACATCGACCTTCGGGTCGCGCTCGTGGCGGGAGACGAACAGCGCGGCGAGCACGACCGCGATCGCGATCGAGCCGATCCAGGCGAGGGCGAGGAACAATCGGGTGCGGCGCGCGCGCTCGGGATCGAGCTGGCGAACGACGAACTGCGGAGGATTCACGGGCAAGGGCCGGCCGGAGCGAATCCGTTTATTGCCACCAGGAACCGGTCGCGTCAAGGGAGGCTGCGCGGCCTGCGCATGCGCAGGACACCGCAACGACCGGCGCGCGTGCGTGCCGCGGTTATACTCGCGGCCCGCTCACCGGATGCCGCGCATGCTCTGGCTCAAGGCGTTCCACATCATCTTCGTCGTGACCTGGTTCGCCGGCCTGTTCTACCTGCCGCGCCTGTTCGTCTACCACTGCGAAGCCCCCGAAGCCCTCGTGCGCGAGCGCTTCAAGACGATGCAGCGGCGCCTGCTCGGCATCACCCACATCGGCGGCGCGCTGGCGCTCGTCTCCGGCCTCGCCCTGACCCTGTGGTGGCTGACCCACGCACCGGAAACCTTGCGCCAGGGCGGCTGGTTCCACCTCAAGCTGCTGCTGGTCGCGCTGCTGGCCGCCTACCACGTCAGCCTCGCCCGCTTCGTGCGCGTATTCGCCCGCGACGCCAACACGCGCTCGAGCCGCTGGTGGCGCATCTACAACGAAGTGCCGGCGCTGCTGCTGATCGGCATCGTCGTGCTGGTGGTGGTCAAACCTTTCTAGGGGCTAGGGGCTAGGGGCTGGAGGAAGGGCGAGGGGCTAGAGGAAGGGCGAGGGGCGAGGGGCGAGGGGCTAGAGGAAGGGCGAGGGGCGAGGGGCGAGGGCTCGACAACCAGGTGTCGTCACGCGCGTTACCCTCGTACGGCCAGCCCCTGTAGCACCATCGCAAGCTTGATCCGGTCTTCGAGTTTCGAGCCCTCTCCCCTCGCCCCTCGCCCCTCGCCCCTAGCCCCCAGCCCCTAGCCCCCTCATCGCAAGTTCGGCAATCGCCGCGCGCGGCAGGTCGTCGAGGCCGTCGCCGCCGGCGGCGAGGTGGGCGAGGATCTGCCGGCGCATGCGCGCTTCCCAGAAGCGCTCGAGGTGGCTGGCGATGCCGGCCACGGCGGCGGCGCGATCGGGTTCGCTGGCGAAGTAGTCGCCGATGTCGTTGGCCATCTGCACGAGGCGCCCGATGTCCATGCTCAGTCCTCCGCGGCCCGGCGCGCGTAGACGACATGGCCTTCGGCGCGGGCGAAGCCGATCAGGGTGACGCCGGTCGATTCGGCGAGATGGATGGCCAGCGCGGTCGGCGCCGACACCGCGGCGATGAATCCGATCCCGACCGTGGCGGCCTTCTGCACCATCTCGTAACTCGCCCGGCTGGTGACGACCAGAAATCCTGCCTGCGGATCGAGTCCGGCCTTCGCCAGCGCGCCGATCAGCTTGTCCAGCGCATTGTGGCGGCCGACATCCTCGCGCACGAGCAGCAGCCGACCTTCGCGATCGGACCAGGCGGCCGCGTGCACGGCACCGGTCAGGGCGTTGAGCGGCTGCGCACCGGCCAGCGCATCCAGGGCGCGATGCAGGACCGCATCGGCGACCGCCGGCGGCGCAGCGACCCGCGGCGGATGACGGACGACATCCTCGAGTTCCTGCGTGCCGCACAGGCCGCAGCCGCTGCGGCCGGTCAGGTTGCGCTGGCGCCGCGCCACCGCCTCGGCACGCGCGGGCGGAATGTGCAGCGACAGTTGCACGCCCTCGAGCAGGGTCGTCTCGACCACCTCGCCGAGTTCATCCGCGGTGGCGATGATGCCCTCGCTGAGGGCGAAGCCGAGGGCGAAATCGCCGAGGTCGCACGGCGTCGCCATCATCACCACGTGCGGCTGGTCGTTGCAGCGGATCGCCACCGGCACTTCCGCGGCGATCCAGTCCTCGCCGGGGCCGGCGTCGCGCGGGCGCCGGCGCTCGACGCAGCGGCGGACCGCCCCTTTCGTCGCTGCGCCGGTCATGCCGACCCGGACTCCTGTCGACCGGCATCGAGCAAGGCCTGCTGTGCCGCGCTGAAGGCGCGATGGCGCTGCTGCCAGGCCGACGGATGGCCGACCTTCGCCACTTCGACGGCGGTGACCTTGTATTCGGGGCAGTTGGTGGCCCAGTCGGAGTTTTCGGTGGTGATGACGTTGGCCCCGGAGGACGGGAAGTGGAAGGTGGTGTAGACCACGCCCGGCTGCAAGCGCTCGCTGATGCGCGCGCGCAGCACGGTCTCGCCGGCGCGGCTGGCGATGCCGACCCGGTCGCCGTCGGCGATGCCGCGCGCCTCGGCATCGTGCGGGTGGATGTCGAGCACATCCTCGCCATGCCAGACGACGTTCGCCGTGCGCCGCGTCTGCGCACCGACGTTGTACTGGCTGAGGATGCGCCCGGTGGTGAGGATCAACGGGAAGCGCGCGTTGACCTTCTCGCGGGTCGGCACGTAGGCGGTCAGCATGAAGCGGCCCTTGCCGCGCACGAAGGCATCGACGTGCATGGTCGGCGTGCCGTCCGGGGCCGCGTCGTTGCACGGCCACTGGATGCTGCCGCGCGCGTCGAGACGCGCGTAGTCGATGCCGGCGAAGGTCGGCGTCAGGCGGGCGATCTCGTCCATGATTTCGGCCGGATGCGCATAGGCCATCGGATAACCCAACGCGTTGGCCAGCCGCTGGGTGATCTCCCAGTCGGCCAGTCCGCTTTTCGGCTGCATCACCCGGCGCACGCGCGAGACGCGCCGCTCGGCATTGGTGAACGTGCCGTCCTTTTCGAGGAAGGTCGACCCCGGCAGGAACACGTGGGCGTACTTCGCCGTCTCGTTGAGGAACAGGTCCTGCACGACCACGCACTCCATCGCCGACAGTGCCGCGGTGACGTGCTGGAGGTTCGGGTCGGACTGGGCGATGTCCTCGCCCTGGATGTAGAGGCCCTTGAAACCGCCGTCGAGCGCGGCATCGAACATGTTCGGGATGCGCAGGCCGGGATCGCCGCGCAGCGGCGCGTCCCAAGCCTGCTCGAAACTGGCGCGCACGGCGTCGTCGGCGACATGGCGATAGCCGGGGAACTCGTGCGGGAACGAGCCCATGTCGCAGGAACCCTGCACGTTGTTCTGCCCGCGCAGCGGATTCACGCCGACGCCGCGGCGACCGATGTTGCCGGTCGCCATCGCCAGGTTGGCGATCGCCATCACCGCGGTCGATCCCTGCGCGTGCTCGGTGACGCCGAGGCCGTAGTAGATCGCCGCATTGCCGGCCGTTGCATAGAGGCGTGCGGCGGCGCGCAGTGCGGCGGCCGGCACGCCGGTCGCGGCCTCGACCGCCTCCGGCGAACGCGCCGGGTCGGCGACGAAGTCGCGCCAGCGGGCAAACGACTCCGCCTCGCAACGCAAGGCGACGAAAGCCTCGTCGACCAGTCCCTCGGTGACGACGACATGCGCCATCGCGGTCAGCACGGCGACATTGGTGCCGGGACGCAGGGCGAGGTGGTGGGCCGCCTCGACATGCGGCGTGCGCACGAGGTCGATGCGGCGCGGATCGGCGACGATCAGCTGCGCGCCCTCGCGCAGGCGACGCTTCATCTGCGAGGCGAACACCGGGTGGGCATCGGTCGGGTTCGCGCCGATGACGAAGATGACGTCGGCATCCATCACCGAATCGAAATCCTGGGTTCCGGCCGACTCGCCGAGGGTCTGCTTGAGTCCGTAGCCGGTCGGTGAATGGCACACGCGCGCGCAGGTATCGACGTTGTTGTTGCCGAACGCGGCGCGCACGAGCTTCTGCACGAGCCAGGTCTCCTCGTTCGTGCAGCGCGACGAGGTGATGCCGCCGATCGAGTCGCGTCCGTACTGCGCCTGGATGCGACGGAACTCGCCGGCGGCATGAGCGATCGCCTCATCCCACGACACCTCGCGCCAGGCATCGGTGATGCGCGCGCGGATCATCGGCTTGAGGATGCGCTCGGGATGGGTGGCGTAGCCGATCGCGAAGCGGCCCTTGACGCAGGAATGGCCGTGGTTCGCCCCGCCGTTGGCGTCGGGCACCATGCGCACGATGTCCTCACCCTGCATCTCGGCGCGGAACGAGCAGCCAACCCCGCAGTAGGCGCAGGTGGTGACCACGCTGCGCTGCGGCTGGCCCATCGCGATCAGCGCGTTCTCGCTCAGCGTCGCCGTCGGGCAGGCCTGCACGCAGGCGCCGCAGGAGACGCACTCGGAATCGAGGAAGGGCTCGTCCTGACCGGCGGCGACCTTCGACTCGAAACCGCGACCGGCGATGGTCAGGGCGAAGGTGCCCTGCACCTCGGCGCAGGCGCGCACGCAACGCGAGCAGACGATGCATTTCGACGGATCGAAGCTGAAATACGGATTGGAGCCGTCCTTCGCCGCGAAGTGCGGGTTGGCGCTGCCGTCCGCGAGCTGCGCGGACACGTGGTTGGCACCGTCGTGGCCGTAGCGCACCTCGCGCAGGCCGACCGCGCCGGCCATGTCCTGCAGTTCGCAATGGCCGTTGGCCGGACAGGTCAGGCAGTCGAGCGGATGGTCGGAAATGTAGAGCTCCATGACGCCGCGGCGCAGCTCGGCGAGCTTCGCGGTCTGCGTCGTCACCTTCATGCCCTCGGCGACCGGCGTCGTGCACGAAGCCGGATAGCCCTTCATGCCCTCGATCTCGACCAGGCACAGCCGGCACGAACCGAAGGCGTCGAGCGCATCGGTCGCGCACAGCTTCGGAATGGCGATGCCGTGGAGCGACGCGGCGCGCAGCACCGAGGTGCCCGGCGGCACGCTCACCGCGATGCCGTCGATTTCGGCGCGCACCGGTTTCAGCGTCGCGATCGGCTGGATGGCCGGCGTGCCGTAATCGGGTTCGGCGATGGAGCGCATGCGATTCCCCCTCGATCCCGCTTCAAACCGCTCTGGAACGTGACAATGCAGAAGCCGGAAACACGGAGCACACGGAGAAAGAGCGGGTCATCCGGACGATCTTCTTCGCTCCCTTCGTGTCCCGGGTGTTTCAGCCTGTTGCTTCATTTCCCATCGAAGGCGGGAGATTGAATCACGTTGGATACGAGGAGTGCGAAGGGCAACCCGAACGGCATCCCGTGCTTTCCTCCGTGTGCTCCGTGTGCTCCGTGTTTCAATCTCCCGCTCCTTCTTCGAGTTCTTCTCGTCCTTCCTGCACCCGTGGCTCCGCCAGTCAGGTGCGCGGCGCGAAGTCTTCGGCGAAATGCTCGAGCGCGCTCAGCACCGGAAACGGAGTGAGGCCGCCGAGCGCGCACAGCGAGCCGTGCTGCATGGTGTCGGCCAGGCTGCGCAGCAGGGCGATGCTGCCGTCGCGGTCCGGACCGGATCGGATGCGCTCGATGACCTCGACGCCGCGGGTCGAGCCGATCCGGCATGGCGTGCACTTGCCGCAGGATTCGAGCGCGCAGAACTCCATCGCGAAGCGGGCCTGCTCGAGCATGTCGACGCTGTCGTCGAAGGCGACGATGCCGCCGTGGCCGAGCATCGCGCCGACCGCGGCGAAGGCTTCGTAGTCGAGCGGCGTGTCGAACTTCGACTCGGGCAGGTAGGCGCCGAGCGGTCCGCCGACCTGCACGGCGCGGATCGGCCGGCCGCTGGCACTGCCGCCGCCGTAGTCGTAGAGCAGTTCGCGCAGGCTCAGGCCGAAGGCGCGCTCGACCAGGCCGCCGCGCTTCACGTTGCCGCCGAGCTGGATCGGCAGGGTGCCACGCGAACGGCCGACGCCGTAGTCGCGGTACCCGCCGGCGCCGTGGGCGAGGATGTCCGGCACCGAGGCCAAGGTGATGACGTTGTTGACCAGGGTCGGCTGGCCGAACAGACCCTTCAGCGCCGGCAACGGCGGCCGGAAACGCACCTGGCCGCGCTTGCCCTCGAGGCTCTCCAGCAGGGCGGTTTCCTCGCCGCAGATGTAGGCACCGGCGCCGAGGCGCAGGTCGATGTCGAAGGCACGGCCGCTGCCGCCGACATCGGCACCGAGCCAGCCGGCCGCGCGTGCGCGCCGGATCGCCTCGCCGAACAGGCGGAAGGCGAGCGGGTACTCGCTGCGCAGGTAGACGTAGCCCATGTCCGCGCCGGTGCCGAGGCCGGCGATCGTCATGCCTTCGATCAGGCGATACGGATCGCCCTCGATCAGCATGCGGTCGGAGAATGTGCCGGAATCGCCTTCGTCGGCATTGCAGACGACGCATTTCCGCGCGGATGCGGCATCGAGCACGGTCTTCCACTTGATCCCGGCCGGGAACGCGGCGCCGCCGCGACCGCGCAGGCCGGAGTCGGCCACGCACTGGACGATCGCCGCCGGGGAAAGCGCGAGCGCGACCTCGAGGCCCTTCCAGCCGCCATTCGCGGCGTAGTCGTCGAGATCGAGCGGATCGATCACGCCGTTGCGGGCGAAGCACAGGCGTTGCTGGCTGGCGAGATACGGAATCGCCTCGACGAGGCCGTGGCCGAGCGCATGCGCGCCGCCGTCGAGGAAGCCGGCGTCGAACAGTCCCGGCACGTCGGTCGCGCGAATCGGGCCATAGCCGACGCGGCCGCGCGGGGTGGCGACTTCGACCAGCGGCTCCAGCCAGTACAGGCCGCGCGAGCCGTTGCGCACGAGGTGGATGTCGAGGCCGCGCCGCGCCGCCTCGGCAGTGATCGCCCGGGCGACCGCTTCGGCCCCGCAGGCGAGCGCCGTGGTGTCGCAGGGGACGTACACGCGGATCGCCATCAGGCCTCCCGGCAGCGCGCGACCAGCGCGTCGAGCCGATCCGCGTCGACGCGCGCGTGGACCTCCTCGTCGATCATCAACGACGGTGCGCAGGCACAGTTGCCGAGGCAGTACACCGGCTCGAGGGTGATCGCACCGTCGGCGCTGGTTTCATGGAAATCGATGCCGAGCGTCTCGCGCAGGCGCGCCTCGAGCGCGCGCGCTCCCATCGCCTGGCAGGCCTCGGCGCGGCACAGGCGCAGCACGTGGCGTCCCGGTTTCGCGCCGCGGAAATGCTGGTAGAAGCTGACCACGCCGTGGACGTCGGCGCGGCTGATGTTCAGCGCCTGCGCGATCAGCGGCACGCTCGCCGGCGGCACGAAACCGAGGCGGTCCTGGATGCCGTGCAGCACCGGCAGCAACGCGCCCGGCAGGTCGGCGAGTTCGGCCAGCACCGCGGCGACAGTCGCGCGCTCGGGTTCGGCGAGCGTGTCGGTGGTGGGCGATGCGGTCCTGGCGGCGGCTGGGATCATCGGGTTTCCGGCGGATGCGGGTCCGCTCGAGACCGGCGGACGCCCAGTATGGTCGGCCCGACGGCGCCTGGTTGTTGCGGCGCGCCAACACGGACAGCGGCAGCGGTGCGCACTCAGCCCTGCGGGCGTCGCGGACGCTGCTGCAGCGGCAACCAGTGGGCGAGGGACTCGCGCGTGCGCAGACGGCCGAGTTCGATGACTTCCTCGGCGCGATGGAAGTCGTAGAACGTGCAGACATTGCGCGGAATGGTGATCAACAGGTCGGGCGGCTGCGCGGCCAGCTTGAGGCGGGTGACGGTTTCCTGCACGACATCGAGCGTGCGCGAGAACAGTTCGAGCAGGCCCGGTTCGCGCACGCTGGCCGACTCGCGACGTCCGAGCAGGGCGCCGAACAGGCGCCGCGCGCGCTGCCTTCGCAACGGCAGGTCGCTGTCGGCATCGGTGCGCACGCGCAGCGAGGGGTCGTCTCCCGGCATCGGTTCCGCCCCCGGCAGGGGCTCGGCGATCGCATTGACGTCGACCGCGATGGTGATGTCGGTGCGGTCGCTCAGGGTCGGCGACACCGGCAACGGATTGAGCAGGCCGCCATCGACGAGCAGGCGGCCCTGCACGTGGTGCGGGCGGAAGATCGTCGGGATGGCGATCGAGGCACGGATCGCGTCGAACAACGAGCCTTGCGTGAACCACACCTCGCGCTGGGCGTCGAGGTCGACGGCGACGGCGGTGTAGCGGATCGGCAGGTCCTCGATGTCGATCTCGCCGATGTGGTCGCGCAGCACGTTGATGATGCGGTCGCCCTTGATGAAGCCGCCGCCGGTCAGGGTCCAGTCGATCATGCGCAGCACGTCGAGGCGGTGCAGCGGCAGCACCCAGTCGCGCCAGGCCTCGAGCTGGCCGGCGGCGTAGACGCCGCCGACGAGCGCGCCCATCGAACTGCCGGCGATCGAGCGGATCTCGAAGCCCTGGCGTTCGAGTTCCTCGATCACGCCGATGTGCGCGTAGCCGCGCGCGCCACCGGAACCGAGCACCAGCGAGACCGTGCGCCGGCAGGCGCCGGGCGGCGGTGCACCGGTCGGGCCGGTTGCGTTCACGATTCGCCGCCGGCGTTGTAGGCGCCGATCGCCAGCTGCAGCATGATGCGCATCTCCTCGCGCAGCGACACCGGCGAGACGACCTCGGCCTCGGGACCGTACTTCAGCACGTCCATCAGCAGCTCGCGCGAATTGCTGTACGGCAGCTTCAGCTCGTAGCGCCCGTCCGGCAGCCACTGGCCCTGCTGCTGCGAATGCCAGTGCTCGTCGGCCACCCAGCGCGCGGCGTGCGCGGAGAAGCGGAGCGTCGCCCAGGCCTTCGGCGGTCCCGAGAAGATGCCGTAGCTGGCCGCCAGATGGTTGTCGAGCTCGGCCACCTCGCGGTCGAGCGCAGCACCCTCGATCGCGTGCGCCTCGCGCATGCGGTCGAGGGCGAAACTGCGCAGCGCGTCGCGACCGTGGTCCCAGGCATCCAGATACCAGTTGTCGCGGTAATGGGTCAGGCGTTGCGGCGAGACCTCGCGCGTGGTCAGCGCGTTGGTGGTGCGCGCGCGGTACTCGAAGCGCAGGCGCTTGCGCGAAAGCAGCGCGCCGGCCGCCGCGCGGAAGGTCGCCTGGTCGAGCTTGCGCGCGCCGCTGGTGATGACGCGGATGCGCTCGATCGGCAGCTTGCGACCGCTGGCCTGATCCGACAGCAGGCCCTCGATGCGCGCGCGGAACGGCGCCAGCGCGCCGGCCAGCACGCCGGGATCGGCACGGCCGAGCAGTTCGTTGAGGGCCAGCAGCGAGGCCAGTTCCTCGCTGGTCAGCCACAGCCCCGGCAACTCGAAGCGGTCCGCCTCGCGGGCGTCGTAGCGCACCGCCGCCTGTTCGGTGTCGCTCTCGATCGGCGCGCCGAGCGCGTCGCGCAGGAAGGCGATGTCGCGGTAGATCGTCGCCCGCGAGCAGGCCAGTTCTTCGCGCAGGCGCGTCAGCGGCACCGGATAGCGCGAAGCCTTGAGGATGCGATGCAGGGTCAGGATGCGCTCGTAACGGTCCATGGCGCCGCTGCGTTGAAGGCGATGCGGCGAGTTTGGCATATCGCCTGCCTGCCGGGTGCCGGGGAGTCGCCAGGCGCACCGTCATCCGTGCCCCGCTTTCGCCGGGTGCTGCATGCTGGCGGGAAATCCGTCCGCGCTGCCGTGCGGGAATGCGACAACCCCGCAGCAGCGGGGAAAAGGGGTGCAGCCTGACCGGCCATTTGCGGGACTTCTGCCGTGCGCTTGACTGCCCCCCCGCGCGCACCTACCCTCATCCATTCCAAGGAAAGCAAAAGGACCTGCTGGAATGAAATTGCGCTCGACACTCGCCTCGGCATTGGCACTCTCCACCTTGTGCATGCCGCTCCATGCAAATGACTGGTCGACCGACAAGCTTGATCTCGGAGAACCATCGAAGTACGCCGACTTCATTCATCGCATGCGCAGTGGCTTGATGGTCATCGAATTCACCCTGACGAATGAATTCCGCTCCACGACGACGGTCAGAAAATACGTCGATCTGCAGAATTATGTCGCAAGCGGTGGTGGCGACATCACCGAGCAGTACGCGCCCGACCAGAACATCTGCGATCCTCCCGTGGAACTTCCGACTGTTCCGGTCTTCCCACCGACTCCGCCGCCTCCTGCTTCATTCGTCGTGCCTGCCTACGTTTCGCAGTTCGACATGTACCTCGCTCCCGAGAATGGCGCGCCGAACTGGTTGCGCCGGCTCACGTGGACGAGGACCGTGACGCAGGACGCGAACGGGGTTTGGCAGCATGGCGAATGGCAGGGGCCGATCATCCGGGACATCCATGGAGGCGTGCCGCAGGGTCAGGATCCGGTCACTTCGGCAGATTGCGATATGGTTGGCCAGTAGTCCCGCTCGCGGGCCGCAGTACGTGCACAATCCTTTCTTCACCTTCTCGGGAAAGGCGCATGACTCCCGATTCAAGCGCGACAGGCAGAATGCGCGACTGACCATGCACAAGCCGGCGCCGACCCTGCTGTCGGCGCCGGGCACTTCGGCCCGGGCGAAGCCGTTCTCGAAGGGGAACCCGCTCGGGTAGGGGGCCTGGATCGAACCCGCATCCGCGGCGGCGCCGGAATCGCTGCAGGGAATGCCGATCATGAGCTCGGCATGTTCGTCGCGGCTGAAGTCGCCGATGGCGAACGATGCGGGCCTGTGTCCCCCGGACAAAGCAGGTGCAGCGCCCCCTGCCTGCCGTTCCGTGTGCCCGTACGTGCGCGATCGCGGACCACGCAAGCGGCGATTCCACTACCATCGCGGGCTTCGCCGATGCATTTCCCGCCCGTCGCATGCCGCATGCCCACCTGAAACTCGACACGCCGACCGGCGACGTGGTGAAAACCACGACGTGCTACATGTGCGCGTGCAGGTGCGGGCGAGCCGGCGCGCCCTGGCGATGCCGTCGGGCATCGCCAGCGCCGGCGAGCGACCGGCCAGGGATGGCCGGGCCGGAGCCACGCACCAGGGACGGTTCGCAGTGGCGGAAGCATCGCCCTCCAGGCACGCGCCCATGCCGCACGCCGAACTGAAACTCGACACGCCGACCGGCGACGTGGTGAAAACCACGACGTGCTACATGTGCGCGTGCAGGTGCGGAATCAGGGTGCACCTCAAGGACGGCCGCGTCCGCTACATCGACGGCAACCCGCAGCATCCGGTCAACCGCGGGGTGATCTGTGCGAAGGGTTCGGCCGGGATCAAGCAGCACTACTCGCCGGCGCGCCTGTCGAAGCCGCTGCTGCGGGTCGGCGAGCGCGGCGCCGGCGAGTTCCGCGAGATCGAATGGGACGAGGCGCTGGCGCTCGCCGCGCAATGGCTCGGCGACATCCGCGCGCGCAATCCCGACGAACTCGCCTTCTTCACCGGCCGCGACCAGTCGCAGGCGCTGACCGGCTGGTGGGCGCAGCAGTTCGGCACGATCAACTACGCCGCCCACGGCGGCTTCTGCTCGGTCAACATGGCCGCCGCCGGCCTCTACACGCTCGGCGGCAGCTTCTGGGAATTCGGCGAGCCGGACTGGGAGCTGACGAAGTACCTCATGCTCTGGGGCGTCGCCGAGGACCACGACTCGAACCCGATCAAGACCGGCCTCGGCAAGCTGAAGGCGCGCGGGGCGAAGATCGTCGCGATCAATCCGGTGCGCAGCGGCTACGGCGCGATCGCCGATGAATGGGTGCCGATCCGGCCCGGCACCGACGGCCTGCTTGCCGGTGCCTTCATCCACGAACTGCTGCATGCCGACCGGGTCGATTTCGAGTTCCTCGTGCGCTACACCAACGCCCACCACCTCGTCATCCGCGATCCCGGCGGCGCCGGCGACGGCCTGATCGCGCGCGATGCCGACGGCCGCGCGCTGTGCGCGGCACGCGGCGAGGACGGCACGCGGATCGTCGACGCCGGCGCCACCGGCATTGCCGCACAGGTGGTCGGCGAATACCGGCTCGACGACGGTCGCACCGCGGTACCGGCCTTCCAGTTGCTGGCCGAACGCTATCTCGACGCGTCGTTCGCGCCGGAAGCGGTGGCGGAACGCTGCGGCGTGCCGGCGGCGACGATCCGCCGGCTGGCCGCCGAACTGGCCGATACGGCGTTCGCCCAGGCCATCACGCTCGAACAGCCCTGGACCGATGCCGGCGGACGCGAACACGCGACGATGACCGGGCGGCCGGTGGCCATGCACGCGATGCGCGGCATCTCCGCCCACGTCAACGGCTTCCACACCTGTCGCGCGCTGCACGTGCTGCAGATGCTGCTCGGCGCGATCGACACGCCCGGCAGCTTCCGCTACCAGCCGCCGTACCCGAAACCGATTCCGCCGCCGAACCGGCCCGGCCGCACGCGCCGCGACAACGGCACGCTCGATGGCGGCCCGCTCGGCTTCGTGCACGCGCCCGCCGATCTTCTCGTCGATGCCGAAGGCCGTCCGCGGCGCATCGACAAGGCCTATTCCTGGGAACATCCGCTGGCCGCGCACGGCCTCATGCATTCGGTGATCCGCAATGCCTGGGCCGGCGATCCGTACCGCATCGACACGCTGCTGATGTTCATGGCCAACATGGGCTGGAACTCGGCGATGAACACCACCGGCACGCGCCGCATGCTGTGCGACCGCGATCCGGCCAGCGGCGAGTACCGCATTCCGCACATCATCTATGCGGATGCCTACGCCTCGGAAACGGTCGCCTTCGCCGACCTCGTGCTGCCCGACACGACCTATCTCGAGCGTCACGACTGCATCAGCATGCTCGACCGGCCGATCTCCGACGCCGATGCGGCGGCCGACGCGATCCGCCAGCCGGTGCTGGCGCCCGACCGCGACGTGCGCCCGTTCCAGGACGTGCTGCTCGACCTCGGCGCACGCCTCGGCCTGCCCGGCATGGTCGACGACGCCGGCCGGCCGAAATACCCGCGCGGATTCGCCCAGTACATGGTCGAGCACGAACGCACGCCGGGTGTCGGCCTGCTCGCCGGCTGGCGCGGCAGCGACGGCAGCAGCGAGGGGCGCGGCGCGGTCAATCCGCACCAGCTCGAGCGCTACGTCGAGCACGGCTGCCACTGGCATGCCGCCGTGCCGGCGTCGGCGCGCTACTACAAGATGGCCAATCGCGACTATCTCGAATGGGCGCAGCGGCTCGGCTTCATCGGCAGCGCCGAGCCGGTCGTGCTGCAGCTCTACTGCGAGACGCTGCAGCGCTTCCGCCTCGCCGCGCTCGGCCATGGTCCGGTGCAGCCGCCGGAGCGCGAGCGTGCCCGCGTGGCGCGTCATTTCGATCCGCTGCCGCAGTGGTACGCCCGCCTCGGCGACGACGGCCATGGCGATGACGGCGCCTACCCGCTCGCCGCGATCACCCAGCGGCCGATGTTCATGTATCACGCCTGGGGTTCGCAGAACGCCTGGCTGCGCCAGATCGCCGCCCGCAACGTGCTCTATCTCCACCCCGACACGGCGCGCGCGCACGGCGTCGCCGACGGCGACTGGATCCGGCTGGCCTCGCCGCTTGCGCGCATCCGCGTGCAGGCGCGCTTCCACGCGGCCACCGCACCCGGCACGCTGTGGACGTGGAACGCGATCGGCAAGGCGAAGGGCGCGTGGAAGCTCGCCGCCGACGCGCCGGAAAGCCGCGACGGCTTCCTGCTCAATCACCTCATCGACGAGCAGCTCGACGGCGGCCGCTACGCCAACGCCGATCCGGTCACCGGCCAGGCGGCCTGGTTCGACCTGCGCGTGCGCATCGAAACCGATGCCGAGCCGCAACGCCCCGGAACCTCCATCGAACCGAAGAAGGAAACCTGCCCATGATCCGTTGGCCCGCATCGCGCAAGGGCGACCGCAAGCTTTCCGTCGAGGAGGAGGCGGTGGTCTGGGGCTACCGCCTGTTCCTCAATCGCGAACCGGAAAACCCGGGCATAGTCGAGCAGGTCGCCAGCCGCCTGCGCAGCTGGAAGGAACTGCGCACGCATTTCGGCGGTTCGGCCGAGTACCTGCAGGCGGTCGCCGGCATGTCGCGCCCGTCGCTCGGCGGACACGAGCCGCCGATGGCGATCGAGCGGGTCGAGGACGAGGCCACGGTCGCTCGCCTGCTCGACCACGTTGCCGGTGCCTGGACGCACATGGGCAAGGTCGAGCCGCACTACTCGGTGATCACCGACCCGCGCTTCAAGCCGGACCGGATCGGCGCCTACCTCGAGGAGTTCCACGCCAGCGGCCGGCAGAGCCTGGCGCGCATGCATTCGGCGCTCGCCCGCAACGGCCTCGCGCCGGCGAAGGATGCGGTGGTGTTCGAACTCGGCTGCGGGGTCGGCCGGATCACCCACTGGCTCGCCGCCGAAGCCGCTCGCGTGCTCGCCGTCGATGTTTCCGCCCACCACCTCGAACTGGCCAGGCATCACCTGCAGGCAGGCGGCGTGGACAACGTCGAGCTCGTCCGCCTCGAGCGCGTCGAGGACATCGACAAGCTGCCGGCCTGCGACCTGTTCTTCTCGGTCATCGTCCTGCAGCACAATCCGCCGCCGGTGATCGCCGCCATTCTCGGACGTGCATTCGCCCGCTTGCGCCCGGGTGGCCTCGCCTATTTCCAGGTGCCGACCTATCGCGCCGGCTACCGTTTCGGGCTCGAGGCCTACCTCGCGGAAAACCTCGGCGGCCACGACATGGAGATGCACGTGCTGCCGCAGCGCGAGGTGATGCGCCTGGCCTCGGCCCACGACTGCGAACTGGTCGAAGTGATCGAGGACACCTACACCGGCATGCGTCCCGGCGAGATGTCGAACACGTTCCTGCTGAGGAAGCGCGACGCGGCATGACCTGCCTGCCCGCCCCCGCGAAGAGGAAGCTCGGCCTGGTGATCGATCTCGACACCTGCGTCGGTTGCCATGCCTGCGCGGTGGCGTGCAAGGAATGGAACGATGGCGGCGACTTCGGTCCGCTCGTCGACGAAAACACCCGCGGGGCGGAGCCGTTCGGCGTCTGGTTCAACCGCGTGCACAGCTACGAGGTCACGCGCCCGGCAACGGAGTGCGGCGGCGAGGCGCCGGCGAGGGCCGGCGCGACGACGATGAGCGTGCACTTCCCGCGCTCGTGCCTGCACTGCGAGACCCCGGCCTGCGTGACGGTGTGTCCGACCGGAGCGAGCTACAAGCGGGCCGAGGACGGCATCGTCCTCGTCGACGAGGACAAGTGCATCGGTTGCCAGCTCTGCGCCTGGGCGTGTCCGTACGGCGCGCGCGAGTTCAGCGCACGCCACGGCACCATGCAGAAATGCACGCTGTGCGTCGACCGCATCTACAACAAGACGCTCGACGAGGCCGACCGCCAGCCGGCCTGCGTGCTGGCCTGCCCGACCCATGCGCGACACTTCGGCGACCTCGGTGACGAAACCTCGGCGGTGTCGCGTCTGGTCGCCGAGCGCGACGGCTACGCGCTGATGCCGGAACTCGGCTATCGGCCGGTCAACCGCTACCTGCCGCCGCGCCCGCGCCGCGACGGGAGCGCGAGCCCGGCGACGCCCGCACCCGAAACCCTCGACCGCGAGCAGCTGCCGCCGATGCTGCGCTGGCTCGACCGCGTGCTGTCGCGCTGAATTCGCCGATGCGCCCCGCCCTCTCCATCCTCTTCTTCACCACCCTGTCGGGCGCCGGCTACGGCCTGTGGTTCCTGTGCGGCCTCGTGCTCGCCGTGCATGCGGGCCATCCCGCCGTGCGCGCTCCCATGTTCGTCGCCCTGGCGACCGGCTTCGTGCTGACCACGACCGGCCTGCTGTGTTCGGTCGGCCATCTCGGCAAACCGTTGCGCGCCTGGCGCGCGCTGAGCCAGTGGCGCAGTTCCTGGCTGTCGCGTGAAGGCATTGCGGCGATCGTCTGCGCGCTCGTCGCCATCGTCACCGCCGTGCTCGTGTTCGACGGCAGCGCGGCAAGCCAACGCCTTGCCGGCATCGTGCTCGTCGCGAACGCCGTCGTCGTCGTGTTCTGCACGGCGCGCATCTACACCTCGCTGCCGACCATTGCCGCCTGGTGCAATGCGCGCGTGCTGCCGGCCTTCCTCGCCCTCGCCTTCGCCACCGGCGCGACCTGGTGGTGGCTGCTGGCGGCCGCCAGCGGACTGGCCCTGGCGGCCTGGCCACTGATCGCCGCCGCCGGCGCAGTCGTCGCCGCAGCCTGCAAGCTCGCCTACTGGCGTCGCCCGGCCGATGCCGGCGCGGCCGCAGGGACCGGCGCCGCCACCGGCCTCGACCGCTACGGCCACGTGCGCAGCGTCGAGGCGCCGCACAGCGAAGCGAACTACCTCACCCACGAGATGGGTTTCGTGCTGGCCCGGCGGCATGCCGCGCGACTGCGCCGCATCGCCCTCGTGCTGCTCGGCGCCGTCGTGCCGCTGGCGGCGCTGGCCGCCCTCGTCCTGCCGGCGGCCGGAGTCGCCTTCGCCGCCATCGCCACCATCGCCGCCGCCGTCGCCGTGTTCGTCGAACGCTGGCTGTTCTTCGCCGAGGCGCGTCATGTGGTGATGCGTTACTACGGCACGCGGCAAATTGGTTGACATCGCATTCACCCGGCGTTCAATCCGCCCGGCTAGCATCCTGCGGCGCTGCAACATCCCCTCGTTTTCCCGCGCGCATCCGCCGCGGGCGCCCCACAAGGAACCTTGCCATGAAGAAGACGCTGATCGCGAGCGCGCTGCTGCTTTCCCTCCCGCTGGTCGTGCAGGCCGAAGACGGCACCTGGTCCGGCAGCGGCGAGCTCGGCTTCGCCATGAGCCGCGGCAACGCGAAATCCGAGAACCTCAACGCCAAGCTCGCGTTCAAGAAGGAAGACGAGGTGTGGAAGCACAACATCTTCCTCAACGCCCTGCGCAACAAGGGTGAGGTGAAGGTGACCGATGCCGCCGGCGCCACCGTCGACAGCTACCAGCTGACCGCCAACCGCTACGAGTTCGGCGCCTCCTCGGGCTACAAGCTCGACGAGCGCAGCTACGTCGTCGGCGCGATCCGCTACGAGAACGACGACTTCTCGCCGTACGAGTACCAGGGCATCTTCTCGCTCGGCTACGGCTACACCGCGATCAAGAACGAGCGCACCGAACTCGCCTTCGAAGTCGGCCCCGGCTACCGCCGCCTCGACAAGCGCCCGTTCACCACCCTGGCCGGCGAGCCGCCGGTGGCCACGATCATCGATCCCTCGGCCGAGGGCCAGGTGGTCGGCCGCGGACTGGTCTCCTTCAAGCACAAGATCACCGACAACACCGCGTTCGAGAACGCCCTGCTGGTGGAAGCCGGCTCGGACAACACCTTCCTCCAGAACGATGCCGGCCTCGCCGTCAGCATGAACAGCAAGCTCGCCCTCAAGCTCGGCTACCAGGTGCGCCACAACAGCGACGTCAGCCCCGGCACCGACAAGACCGACCAGCTGATCACCACGAACCTCGTCTACAACTTCTGATCGAACCGCTCCACGGCGTCACGACGACGGGCCTCTCGAGGGCCCGTTTTCGTTTGCGGGTGCAGGGCAATGCGTTTGCCGAGGCGCTCGAACGCGTTCACCGGATCGAGTCCGGCAGGCTCCGCACGCACAATCAAAACGCAGGCTCCGGATCTTCCCTCTCCTGCAGCGGCGCCGAGGCAAGTGGAACCTGGGGGCAACGTCACCCAGAGAGAGCAAAGGATCAAAGCCGCGCGCGCGACCTACCCCCCATGCGCCGCCAGCAACTCCCCCGCCCCGCGCTCGAACAACATCGCCGCCACGCGCCGGCCCAGCTCGGCCGAAGTCTCGTCCGCCATCGACACTGCCTCGGCACGCACCAGCCGTCCCGTCTGCGGATCGCCGACCAGACCGAGCAGTTCGAGGCCCTGCTCGGTTTCCGTGCAGTAGCCCGCCACCGGCACATGGCAGCTGCCGTGCAGGGCGAGGTTCATCGCGCGCTCGGCTTCCACGCAGCGGCGGGTGTCGGCGTCGTCGAGCACGCCGGTCAGGGCGGCGACGCGGGCATCGCCCTGGCGCTGCTCGATGGCGATCGCTCCCTGGGCGACGGCCGGAACCCACGCCGGGGCCTGCAGGCGTGCGCGCACGCGCGCACCGAGGCCGAGCCGTTCGAGGCCGGCGCAGGCAAGGATGATCGCCGCGTAATGACCGGCGTCGAGTTTGGCCAGACGCGTGTTGACGTTGCCGCGCAGGTCGCCGATCTCGAGGTCGGGCCGCAGCGCGCGCAGCAGGGCCTGGCGGCGCAGCGACGAGGTGCCGACGCGCGCCCCGGGCGGCAATGCGTCGAGACGCGGGAAGTCGTTGCTGACGAAGGCATCGGCGGCGTCGGCGCGCTCGAGGATCGCGGCGATCGCGAACCCCGGTTCGAGGTCCATCGGCACGTCCTTCAGCGAATGCACGGCGATGTCGGCGCGGCCCTCGAGCATGGCCACCTCGAGTTCCTTGAGGAACAGGCCCTTGCCGCCGATCGCGGCGAGCGGACGGTCGAGCACCTGGTCGCCGCGCGTGGTCATCGGCACCAGTTCCACGGCGAGACCGGGATGGGCGGCACGCAGGCGCGCGGCAACGTGTTCGGCCTGCCACAGGGCCAGTGCACTCTCGCGGGTGGCAATGCGCAGCAGGTTCACAGCGAACGCACCGTCTTGCGCAGCGCCGGCAGGTTGCGCCGGCTCACCTCGAGCGGCGTGTCGACGCGATCGAGCCTGGCGAACACGCGGCCATCGGCCTGGCGGACGAGGCCGCCGAGCTTGTCGAGGGCGACCAGGCAGTTGCGGTGGATGCGCACGAAACGGTCGGCGAACTCGCTTTCCAGCGCCTTCAGCGGCTCCTCGATCAACACCTCGCCGCCGCCATGGTGGACCACCACGTACTTGTCTTCGGCGAGCAGGTAATCGATGTCGGCGACCGGCACCAGCACGAGGCTGCCGCGCACGCGCGCGCAGAGATGCGTGCGCGCGCGCCGGCCCGGCTCGGCCCGGCTCACCGAGTCCAGGGTGGCGGCGCTGAAGCGGCGCGCGCGTTCGAGCGCGGCGTTGAGACGTTCGCTGCGGATCGGCTTCAGCAGGTAGTCGACCGCGTTGGCCTCGAACGCGGCCAGGGCGTGATCGTCGTAGGCGGTGCAGAACACCACCGCCGGTGCAGGATCGAGGGTGGCGAGGTGGCGCGCGGCCTCGAGTCCGTCCATGCGCGGCATGCGGATGTCGAGCAGGACCACGTCGGGCTTCAGTCGCTCCACGGCGGCCACCGCCTCGAAACCGTCGCCGGCTTCGCCGACCACCTCGATGCCGCCGGCGTCGGCGAGCAGGGCGGCGAGGCGCTCGCGCGCCAGCGGTTCGTCATCGACGAGGAGGACTTTCATCGTTTCCTTCCACAGGCAGGCGCACGCGCACCACGAACTCGCCGCGCGCCGGCTCCACATGCAGCGCGCCGCGCGTGCCGAAATGGTAGCCGATGCGCGCACGCACGTTGGCGAGGGCATGGGTGTTGCCGGGCTTCGCGTCGTCGACCGGACAGGGATTGCGCACGATGATCTCGACCGCGTCGCCGTGATGGATGCCCTCGATGACGACCGTGCCGCCGTCCGGCAGGCGCTGGACGCCGTGGTACACCGCGTTCTCGACCAGCGGCTGCAGCAGCAGCGGCGGCAACACGAGCGCACGCGGCAGGGCCTCGATGCGGCTGTCGACCTTGAGCCGTTGGCCGAGCCGCAGTCCCTCGATGCGCAGGTAATGGCCGACCAGGTCGAGCTCCTCGCCGAGCGTCGAGCTGCCTTCGCGTGCGCCGAGCGCCGCGCGGAACAGGTCGGACAGGTCCTCCACGGTGCGCTCGGCCTCGGCCGGTCGCGTGCGGATGAGGCTGGCGATCGTGTTCATGCTGTTGAAGAGGAAATGCGGGCGGATGCGCGCCTGCAAGGCATCGACCTGGGCCTTGGCCGCCGCGCGCACGCGCTCCTGCCACAGCTCGCGCACGTACAGGTAGCGCAGCAGGGCCGCCGCGATCAGGGCGCAGATCGCGGCATTGCCGATGGCGAAGCGCCAGGCGCCGCCGCGGTCGTCGAGGAGACGCAGGCCAAGCGCGGCGTCCATCGCATGCACGACGGCGCTGCCGAGTCCGGTGGTGACGACCGCGAGCAGCCAGGCGACGACGAAACCGGTGCGCGCCGGCCAGCGCGCGAAGGTGTCGCGCATCGAGCACAGCACGACGACGTTGAGCAGGGCCAGCCATTGCACGAAAACGGTGGCGAGGCCGAGTCCGGCGATCGCCTCGCGCAGCGGACGCGCCGGCGCCAGCGCCAGCACGATGACGACGAGTTCGGCCACGACCATGACCGCGAACAGCGTCGGCAGGCTGCAGAACTGCGGCAGCCAGCGATGCCCGGCTTCATTGCCCGCCTGTGTCGTCACCGTGTTCCCCGTGCCATGCCCCGGGCCATGGTAAGGCACGGGGCGAGGGCTAGGGGCTAGGGGCTAGGGGCTAGGGGCGAGGGCGAGGGGCGAGGGCGAGGGGCGAGGGCTCGACGCGCGAATACCGGCTCAAGCATGCGATGGTGCAAGATGCGTTGGCTTTGCCACGCAGCCGGGTGCGATGACGCCCGATTGTCGCGCCCTCGCCCCCGCCCCTCGCCCTCGCCTCCCTAGCCCCTAGCCCCTAGCCCCCAGCCCCCAACCTGGCCACCAGCCACGCGCGCAAATCGGCGATCTCCGCGGCGCAGACCTGGTGGGCCATCGGGTAGCTCTTCCACTCGATCGCGTAACCGAGGCTGCGCAGGAAATCGCGGGCGAGCAGGCCGAGCGGTTGCGGCACCACCGGGTCGGCGCTGCCGTGGGCCATGAAGATCGGCACGTCGGCATTGGCCGCGGCGCGCTCGGCGGCGAGTTGCTCGTGCAGCGGCAGATAACCCGACAGGGCGACGATGCCGGCGAGGCGTGCGGCGTGGCGCAGGCCGCCGGCGAGGACCATCGCCGCGCCCTGCGAGAACCCGGCCAGCACGATGCGCGCCGGATCGATGCCGCGCGCGACCTCGCGCGCGATCAGCGCCTCGAGTTCGCGCAGCGAGGCGCGCATGCCGGGTTCGTCCTGGCGCTGGGCGATCTCGAAACCGGCAATGTCGTACCAGGCCCGCATCGGCATGCCGCCGTTGACGGTGATCGGGCGCACCGGCGCATGCGGGAACACGAAGCGGATCGGCGGCATGCCGGGCGCGACCAGTTCCGGCACGATCGGCTCGAAGTCGTGGCCATCGGCACCGAGGCCGTGCAGCCAGAGGACGACATGGCGCGGGTTCGCGCCGGTTTCGATTTCGACACAGGGCAAGGTCATCGACGGCCATTCCGCGGAAGGAAGGACGCGAGGCTGCACCAGCGCGCGGCGGTTTGCCAGCGCGGGCCGCCGTGCTGACTTCCGACGCATGGCCCGGCACCGTCGAGCGGCTATGCTGGCGGCCGTTTTTTCCGTTCGGGATCCTGTCGATGCAACGCTTCCTTCCTGCCCGCCTGTCCTTCCTGCTCGCCTTCGCCGCGGCACCCGCGTCGGCGATCACCCTCGACCAGGCGATGGCGCATCCGGACTGGATCGGCCCGCCGGTGGAGACGCCGTACTGGAGCGCCGACGGCAAGGCCATCCACTACCGGCTCAAGCAGGACGGCTCCGGCGTGCGCGACCTGCACCGCATCGATCCCGCCGACGGCAGCGACACGATCATCGACCCGGCCGCGATGGCGGACGTCGACGGCCCCGACATCGCCTGGGACCGCGAGCGCCGCCGCGCGGTGTTCTCGCGCAACGGCGACATCTTCCTGCGCGACCTCGCCAGCGGCCGCCTCGTGCAGCTCACGCGCACGCCGGCGGCGGAGATGCAGCCGCAGTTCTCGGCCGATGGCCGTGCCGTGCAGTTCCGCAGCGGCAACGGCTGGAACAGCCACGACCTCGCCCGCGGCGTCGGCGGACCGGCCTTCGTGCTCGAGGCGACCCGCGACTCCGACGAGGTCCGGCCCGACGATCTGGCCGAGATGCAGTTGCGCCTGTTTTCCACCCTGCGCACGATCAAGGCCGACCGCGAGGCGAGGAAGGCCGATGCCGAAGCGTTCCGCAAGGGCGACCCGACCCGCGCGCCGGCGCCGATCCATCTCGGCGACGAGGTGAAGATCGAGGAAACCTCGCTGTCGCCGGATGGCCGCCATCTGCTGGTGGTGACGACGCCGAAGGGCCACGACGCCGGCAAGGTCGCCCGGCTGCAGCGCTACGTCACCGAATCCGGCTACGAGGAGCAGGAGGACGAACGCGTGCGGGTCGGCCGCAACCCGCCGGCTGCGCAGACCCTGTGGCTGCTCGACCTCGACGCCGGCACGCACGACAAGCTCGCCTGGGCCGGCCTGCCCGGCATCGGCGACGATCCGCTGGCGAAGATCCGCGCCGAGAACGAAGCCGCGCGGACCGCGGACGGCGAGCCGGCGAAATCCGCCGGCGGCAAGCGCAAGGCGCGCGCGGACAAGGACGAAAAGGCCGCCAAGGCCGCCGGCGAACGCGCGCTGGAAGTCATGCGCATCGCCTGGAGCCGTGACGGCCGCCACGTCGCCGTGCAGCTGCGCGCGATCGACAACAAGGACCGCTGGATCGCCGGCGTCGATTTCACCGCGAAGAAGCTCTTCAGCGAGCATCGCCTGAGCGATCCGGCCTGGATCAACTGGAACTTCAACGAGTTCGGCTGGAGCGACGACGGCTCGACGCTGTGGTACCTGTCGGAGGAGAGCGGCTACTCGCACCTCTACGCCAAGGCGCCGCGCGGCAAGGCACGCGCGCTGACCCGCGGCCGCTTCGAGGTGTCCGATCCGCAGCTCGCGGCCGACGGGCAGTTCTACGTGCGCGCCAATGCCGAAGCGCCGTATGCCTACGACGTCTACCGCGTGCCGTTGGACGGTGGCGAGCTCGAGCGCATCACCCATGCGCGCGGCATCGACGCCTTCGCCCTCGCCCCGGACGGCCGCCGCCTCGCCCTGCTGCAGTCGTCCTCGTACGTGCCGGCCCAGCTCGCCGTGCAGGCGGTCGATGCGCGCGAGGCGCGCGTGCTGACCGACACCCGCAAGCCGGCCTACAAGGCGCTGCAGTGGCCGGAACTGGAAATCGTCGGCGTGCCCTCGGGCGAGGGTGGCCGCACGATCTGGTCGAAACTCTACAAGCCGGCCGGCTTCGATCCCGCGCGGAAGTATCCGGCGGTGCTGTTCGTGCACGGCGCCGGCTACCTGCAGAACACCAAGCTCGGCTGGCCGAACTACTTCCGCGAACAGATGTTCCACAACCTGCTGACCGCGCAGGGCTACGTCGTCCTCGACATGGATTTCCGCGCCTCCGAAGGCTACGGCCGCGACTGGCGCACGGCGATCTACCGGCAGATGGGCACTCCCGAACTCGAGGACCTCGTCGACGGCGTCGACTGGCTGGTGAAAAACCATGCGGTCGATGCGCAGCGCGTCGGCCTCTACGGCGGCTCCTACGGCGGCTTCATGACCCTGATGGCGATGTTCAAGCGCCCCGACGTGTTCCGCGCCGGCGCGGCGCTGCGTCCGGTCACCGACTGGACCTCGTACAACCACGGCTACACCTCGAACATCCTCAACACCCCGCAGGTCGATCCGCTCGCCTATCGCCGCTCGTCGCCGATCGAGTTCGCCGAAGGCCTGCAGGGCGGCCTGCTGATCGCCCACGGCATGATCGACGACAACGTGCTGTTCCAGGATTCGGTGCGCCTCTACCAGCGCCTCGTCGAACTGCGCAAGGACGATTTCGAACTGGCCGGCTATCCGCTCGAACGCCACGGCTTCGTCCATCCGGACGCCTGGTACGACGAGTACCGCCGCATCCACGTGCTGTTCGAGCGCCACCTCAAGCGCTGAGCACGCGACTCCGGTTGCGGGGCTGTCGCGGCGCGCTCACTCGCCGGCGGCGGCCGGCGCCATACCGAGCGCGGCGGCCGTGCGTTCGGCATCGGCGCGCCAGAGCTGGGTCGGCAGGTACGCCTCGCGCAGCACCGGCATCGCCGCGGCAATCCGCTCGCGTGCCTCGCCGGGCCGGCCCTGGCGACGCAGGACCTCGGCCTGCTCGCTGCGCACGGTGGCGAGTTCGACGGCCAGCGCCTCGCCGGCCTCGAACACGCGGCCGGCCGCAGCGAACTCGCGTTCGGCGTCGTCCACCCTGCCCTGGTCCATGGCCAGCGCGCCGCGCAGGCGATGCGCATGGGCGAAGATGCGGTGACCCGGCGGCACGATCGCCGACCAGGCCCGTTCGGCTTCTTCGGCAAGTCCGAGCGCACCTTCGGGATGACCGGCGCGTCGCTCGGCGAGGGCGAGCTGCCAGGTCACCATCGCGTACTCGAACGAGCCTTCGCCGTCGACGCGGCGCGCGCGCCCGCGCAGATCCTCGAGCATCGCCACTGCGCGCCCGGCCTGGCCGACCATCGCCAGGGTGCGCGCCTCGTTGCGCTCGACGCGGCGGCGGATGTCGCTGTCGGCGTCGAAGCCGCCGCGTTCGACCGCGGCGCGGGCCTGCGCATGGAAACGCATGGCCTGCACGTAGTCGCCGGCATCCTCCAGCGAACTGGCGAGGTTGCCGAGGATGACCGCCTGGTTGAATGGCCCCTCGTTCTCCGGCGCCGGCATTTGCAGCAGGATCGCTGCCGCCTCGCGGAAACGGCCGTTGTCCTTCAGCGCGAGGGCGAGTTCGTTGCTGAGCTGCATCATCGACAGGCCGCCGGCGCCGGTCAGCGTGCGCTGGCGCTCGATGAGATCGCGCAGGATCGCTTCCGCCTCGGCAGCGCGTCCGCAGGCGCGCTGCGCGGAAGCCTGCTCGCGCATCAACTGCAGCCGCAGCGGCGCGTTCGCCGGCAGCATGGCGATCCGCTCGAGCCCGTCCGCGGCAACCGCCAGCGCTTCCTCGCAGTCGCCATTGGCGACCAGCAGCGAGGCCAGCATCGGCAGGATCTTCATGGCCAGCGCGTGCGGCAACGGCGCTGCCGCCTGCGGGCGCAGGATCGCTTCCTTCAGCAGCGGGATCGCTTTCGCGTCCTCGCCGGCGTTGTGCAGCAGGAACGCCTGCGCCACGAGGTTGCGCGCGTGCTCGTCGACGTCGCCCGCGGCGAAACGCGCGCGCAGGCCGGCCGAGCGCTGCACGGCGGCACGCGCCTCCTCGTGGCGATCGGCGCTGCCGAGCAGGTTGGCGTAGCGGTCGAGGTCCTCGGCCAGCGCCAGCGCCTCGACGCGATCCGCCGGTTCGACTCCGGCCAGCCCGCGCGTCATCGCCTCGATCGCCTCGCGGGTATCGCCGAGGGCCTCGTAGAGTCCGCCGAGCAGGCGCTGCATCGAGCGGGCGACGGATGCATCGAGCCCCTGCGCGTCGAGCTTCGCGCGCGCCTGGTCGAGCAGGTCGCGCACGCTGACGGTGGCACTCAGGGCCTGGTCGGGCGCGGCGGCGGCGAACGCCTCGGTGAGGAAACCGAGCGCGGCCTGCGCGCGTTGCGCGTCGCGCTCGGAGGCCTCTCGCGCCTGCTGCGCCACCTCTTCGGCGAGGACCGCGCGCGTGCGCTCGTGCTCGAGCTGCCAGACGAACAGGCCGAGTGCGAGCAGTGCGACGATGCCGGCCGCCACCCAGCCGCGGTGACGCCCGAGGAACTTGCGCAGTCGGTAGGCGCGCGTCATCCGCGCCGCGCGCACCGGCCGGCCGGCAAGGTAGGCGGCGATGTCGTCGCGCATCTCGCCGGCGCTCGCGTAGCGGCGCGCCGGCTCCTCGTCGGTCGCCTTGGCGATGATGCCGCCGAGTTCGGCGTCGATCGGCAACGGCGGTGGCGTGCGCGCGCCGCCATCACGTCCGCCGACCAGTTCGCGCAACAGCACGCCGAGGCCGTAGAGGTCGCTGGCCGTGGTCACCGCGCGACCGTCGCGCTGTTCCGGGCTGGCATAGCCGGCGCTGAAGATGCGCGTCGAGGTCTGGCGTTGCGAATCGCCGTCGAGATCGACCAGGCGGGCAATGCCGAAGTCGAGCAGCTTGACCTCGCCGGCGCGATTGACCAGCACGTTGGCCGGCTTGAGGTCGCGGTGCACGATCAGGTGACGATGGGCGTGGCCGACCGCATCGAGCACCGCATCGAACAGGGCGAGGCGCGCGGCGAGGCGCGGCGCATGGCGGGCGGCGTAATCGAGCAGGTCGAGGCCGTCGACGTATTCCAGCGCCAGCCACGGCTGCTGCTCGCCGGTCTCGCCGCCATCGAGCAGGCGGGCGATGTTCGGATGATCGAGGCCGGCGAGGATCTGCCGCTCCTGGCGCAGGCGGCGCAGGCCTTCGCGGGTCGGAAAGCCGCGCAGCAGCTTGATCGCCACCTGCTGGGTGAAGCCGCCGTCGACGCGTTCGGCGAGGAACACCGTGCCCATGCCGCCGGCGCCGAGCTCGCGCAGCAGGCGGTACGGGCCGAGCCGTTCCACCCGCGCATCGGCGAGGCGCATCGCGCCGTCGGCCAGCGACTGCGCCAGCGGGTCGCGGGTGTCGGCATCGGCATCGAGCAGGCGGCGCAACAGCGTGCGCTCGTCGTCGCTCATGTCGAGCGCGGCGAGCGCCGCCTCGCGCTGCGCCGCAGGCAGCAGGCGCAGGCGCTCGAAGTCGTCGGCGTAGCGGTCGAGGAACGGTGTCGTCACGCGGCAGGCCCCGTACGCCAGGGAGGAGCGCCGGAGAATGCCGGCGCGGGCAACGGATTCTAGGGATGTTCTGAACAAGTCTGCACATGCGTCACCGCACTGCCTGCGCGCAGATCGAGGTGGGGCGACGAAGGCAGACTGGCCGTCTGTCGAGTCGACCCGCCGCGGAGCTGCGCGCAGGCAGTGCGGCCCCAACTGCTTGAATCCAATGACGGGGTGATGTCCACGAGGCCCTCCCGCCGGCGCGCGCGGCTTGCCCAGGCAACCCGCCTGGGCGGCGCCACGCACACCACCGGGCGAGCCTCGTGGACATCATGCCGCATGCGCAGACTGGTTCAGAGCATCCCTAGGCGCGGTCGATCTCCATCTCCACCGGATCCCAAGTGTGTGCCGGTTGCAGGTCGCTGACCCGCGCCGTGAGGGCTTCGCCGGCGTCGAGCAGGCGCGCGATGGCGGCATTGTCGGCGCGCGGCACATAACCGAGCTTGCGGCCACGCCAGTCGACGCGCACGGCGAGCCGGTCGTGCGGATTGTCCGCTTCGCGCACGAGGCCGAGCGGATCGCCGACCCGCAAGCGACCGAGCAGGCGTCCGCCTTCGCCGTGGCGGAAACCGGCGATCGCGCCGGCGAACAGCGGCTCACCGCCGTGCGCGGCGGCGCCCTCGCGTGCGCACCACGCCAGCACCCGCGCCAGTTCGTCGCGCGAACGCCGGTCGAGCCGGCGCACGCTGCGTCGCGGGCGCGGCGAATGGCCGGCATGGTGGCGGGCCGCTTCCGCGGCGTCGGCGATGCGCCGGTGACGCTGGCGGAGTTCCGGGGCGTTGAACAGGTCGGTGAGCTGGTGGGCGAGATGATCCATGCTGGCCGAAGCCCTCGCGTTGCCGACGCCGCCCAGTTGCGCCAGCCGGTAGCGCAGTTCGCCGCCGGCGACGGTCTGCAGTTCGAAGGTGGCCGTGGCGCGTTCGCCCCATGGAGCTTCCAGGCGGACGATGCGCTGGCCTTCGGTGATGCAATCGTCCCAGTAGTCGGCCACGCAGTGATGCATGCGTTCGCCCTCCTCGACGAGGGCTGCCCGGGTCAGCAGTTCCTCGATGCGGCCGCCCACGAGTTCGAGTTCGTCGAAGGCACGCTCGAGGGTCTCCACCGGTCCCGGCGCGGGTGGCAGCGGCAACTCCTCGAGCGGCTGCCGGTGCCAGCGCGCGGAAGCCCGCAGCAGCGACTCCAGCCCGCGCCGCTCCAGCCAGGCGCAGGCGAGGTCTTCGCGACCGAGCCCCTCCAGCAGCTCCGGCAACGGGGTCTGGTCGAGCGCGGCATTGAGGAAGTCGCGGGTGTCGCGCATGGCCGCCGGCAGGTTGGCTTCGAGCGCATCCAGGCGCTGCCAGGCCGGTTCCCAACCGTGGCGGAAACACTGCGCAAGCCATTCCCGGTCGCTGCGGTTGCGCAACGGCACCGGCAACGCGCGCAGCGGCTCCAGGCGCGATTCGACCTCGTGCACGCGCGACGGCCGTGCCGTGGCCGGCAGGGCATCGAGCAGGTAGAGGGCATCCGCGGGAATGGCCCCGGTGCTCCAGGGCTCGCTGCACAAGGGACCGCGCACCAGCGAACGGCCCAGTCGATGGTGGCGTGCCAGCGCGCCGATCAGGTCGCGGCCGCGGTCGATCGCATCGAGCAGCTCGGCATCGGCATCCGGCGGCATCGCCCCGCCGTCGCGATCGCCGTCGGCAAACAGGTCGGCGCGCTCGAACCCGTCGAGCAGCGCCGGCGCCACCAGCGGTGCGAAGCGGGCCAATGCCTGCAGGCGATGCGAACGCACCGGTTCCGCCAGCGTCGCCAGGCGGTTGTAGTTCGCCGCCGAGCCGAAGTACGCGCCGCGCACTTCGAGATCGCCGAGCGCGTGCAGCACGTCCTCATCGAGGCCGGCGGCGAAGGCGCGGATCGCGCGCTGCAAGGGATGGCCCCACGACACCTGCCAGCGCGGCACCGGCACCACCGGCGCAGCCGGCAGCAGCCAGGCCTGCAGGCCGCCCGCCAGCGCGAGCGGGCCGGGCCGCCCGCCGGCAGCGTCCAGCGCGTCGACCAGGGCTGCAATCCGTTCGTCGTGGCCGGCGCAATCGCGGTGCAGGCGGATCGCCTGCACGCGGCCATCCTGCCGATGCAGCCACAACCAGGCGTGCGCCTGCGCATCGCTGCGCGAGAAGAAGTGCGCTGCGTCCACCCACACCCGCGCGCGCACGCTGGCCGGCAGCGCGCTTGCGCGCGCGACCGGCGTCGACCATGGTTCGGTGCAGCTCCGCATCACGTTCCCCCTGTGGAAACGTGCGCGACCTTCGGTGGCAGCGATCTCAACGCGTGCGACGCGGCACGGACTTCGACCCGACGACAACGGCAAGACCGGGCTCAGCCGTTCTGCCGGCCGGGCTTGCGGCGCGGATTGTTCTGTGGCTCGAACGGGCCGCCTTCGCCGGGTGCCTTCGGTGGATGGCGCTTCGGCTTCAGTTCCGGCTCGGCGTAGCCGGGGCGCGGCTCCCGGCGCGGATCGTCCGGCTTTCCCGCGTGCGTCGCGGTGCCGGCTGCGGCGTTCGCTGACCCGCTGCGATCGTTCATGGCGGTCTCCTCGTTGGCTGCAATGCGCGCGTCGGCGCCGCGCAGGCAGGTGTTGCGGCAACGCCGGAACGCTTCGGTCGCCCTCGTCACGACGCTCGCGTTCGCGCCGATTGTCGTGCGCTCGTCGTGAACGCCACCGACGAAGCGGCGACATCGCCGGTTCATGTCCGCCGGGTCGGCGGCCACACCTCCCGCGGCGTGCTGATGTACTGTGGGCCGGCAACGCGCGCCGCGCAGGAAGAACCTCGGCAGCGGGCCGGATGCGTGGCGCTGCCTGCGACGGCTGCGGCCGCCTTGCCGGCAAGCGCCGTCGGATCGAATCATCCGGAGAAACGCTCATGATCGAACTCGTCATCCCGCAACGCTGCCGCGATCTCGGCGCCTTCGAAGTCGGTCGCGTGCTGCCGTTCGCCAGGCGGCGCATGGTCGGGCCGTACATCTTCTTCGACCGCATGGGACCCAAGCAGATCGAGGCCGGCCAGCTGCCGCGCGAGGCCGACGTCCGCCCGCATCCGCACATCGGCCTGTCGACGATCACCTACCTGTTCGACGGCGAGATCATGCATCGCGACAGCGTCGCCTCGGAGCAGCCGATCCGCCCCGGCGAGGTCAACTGGATGACGGCCGGTCGCGGCATCACCCATTCCGAACGCTTCGAGGAGTTGCGCCGGCACGGCGGTCCGCTCGACGGCATCCAGGCCTGGGTGGCACTGCCGGACGAACGCGAGGAAATCGAACCGGGATTCTGGCACTACCCGAGCGCCGCGCTGCCGGTGTTCGAAGCCGACGGCGTTGCCGGACGGCTGATCGCCGGGCGACTGGCGGGCGTGGAATCGCCGGTCGCGGTCGATTCCCCGCAGTTCTACCTGCACTGGCAACTGAAAGCCGGAGCGCGCACCTCGCTGCCGCCCGAGTACGGCGAGCGCGCGGTGTACGTGGCGCGCGGCGACGTCGAGGTGGCCGGCCAGCGCATCGAAACCGGCAGCATGGCCGTGCTCGCCGCGGGCAAGGCGGCGACGATCACCGCGAGGAGCGATGCCGTCGTCATGGCCCTCGGCGGCGAACCGGTCGGGCCGCGCTACATCGACTGGAACTTCGTCTCCTCGTCGAAGGAACGCATCGAGCAGGCGCGCGCCGACTGGGCGGAGGGACGCATGAAACTGCCGGACTTCGACAACGCGGAGTTCATTCCGCTGCCGCCGAGAATCGGCACGCTGGCCGAACCCATGTCCTGATCCAAACGCTGCGGCCGCACCGTCCGCATCGATTGTCGGCGTGCAGGAAACACTCCATCCGCATGCCGGCGTCTGGTCCCGCGGATGCCGGCCCCCATCCTTCCTGGCAGCGATATCCCTCGCATCCATTCCAAGAAGGAGCTCCTCCATGAACAAGCCTGCCCTGCTGCTCGCGCCGGCATTCGCCCTCGCCCTCGGCGCGCTCTCGCCCGGCCTGCACGCCGCCGAGCCGAGCGGCTTCTACGCCGGTGCCGGCGTCGGCCAGTCGATGGTCGACGAACCGTTCGCCGATGACGAAGACGTCGGTTTCCAGGTGTTCGGCGGCTACCAGTTCAACCCCTACTTCGGCGTCGAAGCCGCCTACACCGATTTCGGCGAAGTCGACCTGACCGGCAACGTCGGCAAGCTCGAATCCGACAGCTGGTCGCTGGTCGCCGTCGGCACGCTGCCGTTCACCGAACGGTTCTCCGGCTACGCCAAGGCCGGCATCCACAACTGGGACGCCGAAGCGCGCAGCGCCGGCATCGGCCGCGTCGACGACGACGGATCCGACCCGACCTACGGACTCGGCCTGCAATACCGCTTCAGCGACCGCGTCGCCCTGCGCGGCGACTACAGCCGCTTCGAGATGGACGACGTCGACGTCGACCTCGCCCAGCTGCAGGTGCGCTTCGACTTCTGATCCCTGCGCTTCCCGCTCTCCGCAACCCAAGAGGCCGGCCCGGTGGGTCGGCCTCGCGGGTTTCGGGGAGGGGCGCAGAGGGATCGAGGCGCAGCGATTGCAGGGTGGCGCCGCGCTGCGCCGCTCGGCGATCCAGAACGTTCGGCCGCGCTTGGAGGCATGCTTCTCGGCACCCGTGAAGCCTGCATCGCCGAACACGTGCTCTTCCTGGCCGTGCAGGAGTTCGGCCACCCAGGTCACGTCGCCGCATTGACCGCCATCGCCACCGCTTCATGTGTGGCGGTCGCATCGGGAGTTGTGATGGTGTGCGTCAGGTTCGTCGCCAGCGATCGGCGCACGGTTTCCCGGCCTCGGTCCGCGGCAGACGAACTGCACTCAGTGGTCTCCGCCCGGCGCTTGCTCTGGCGATGCGACCAGCAATGCTCCCTTGATGGCTCCCCGGACGGTCTCCGCAAGCTCCGATAGCTGCGTTTGCTGACGCTATAGCGTGTCGGCACGGATCTTTTGCGCGGCTGCGTTCGACTTGGCCGCCGCGAGACCCGAGACGGCGTCGTTGCGCTCCTGCTGAAGGATGGCGACGGCACGCTCATGTTTACCACCAAGCGCGGCTAGCTCCTGCCTGGCCGCACTACTCATCGAAGTAGTCACTGTCGACCTTCGGAAGGCGAATGGTCTGCGACGACACACCGACCTCATGATCCATCATGAGGCTGGCGAGCGTTGCACCATCCACAAGCACGAAGAAGTGGCCCCGGAAATCTGAACAGCCCGATAGGTGGATTACCTGCTCACTGAGGCGATGATATCGCCATCCCAGG
>CAKSZY010000004.1 GCA_934526015.1 uncultured Dokdonella sp. | reverse complement strand
CTGTCGCAAGAATGCAAGTTGCGTTTCAGAGAAAACGCCAGCTATCCCTTCTCCCCGTGGCGACGGGGAGAAGGTGCCCGGCAGGGCGGATGAGGGGCGCTTTCGGGCTTTTTCTGCAATCGCCGACGAAGTTGCGCGTGCGCACGGCTGCAACGCCACTCGCTCCCCACCTCCCACGGCCCCTCATCCGGTGCTGCCGCACCACCTTCTCCCCGCTGACGCGGGGCGAAGGGACGGCAATCGCTGTCGCAAGAATGCAAGTTGCGTTTCAGAGAAAACGCCAGCTATCCCTTCTCCCCGTGGCGACGGGGAGAAGGTGCCCGGCAGGGCGGATGAGGGGCGCTTTCGGGCTTTTTCTGCAATCGCCGACGAAGTTGCGCGTGCGCACGGCTGCAACGCCACTCGCTCCCCACCTCCCACGGCCCCTCATCCGGTGCTGCCGCACCACCTTCTCCCCGCTGACGCGGGGCGAAGGGACCGCAATCGCTGTCGCAAGAATGCACGGCTGCACTTTGGTGAAGACGCATGCTTGTCCCTTCTCCCCGCTGCGCGGGGCGAAGGAAGGCTGGTGGTGTCGCAAGATTGCAAGCTGCACTTCAGAGACAAACGCATGCCCTCCCTTCTCCCCGTGGCAACGGAGAGAAGGGAACGCTGGCGTTGGCGCGCATGGGAGGGCGGGCAGAGATCCGGCGTGGGTCGCGGTGTCAGTGCAGGGGCGCGGGGGTGGCGTCGTTCTCGATGCGCTTCCTGGCTTCGCCGTGATGGTCCTCGGCGAGCAGCATGTAGAACGCCGGCACCACGAAGAGGGTGAACAGCGTGCCGATCGCGAGGCCGGTGGTGATGACGAGGCCCATGTTGAAACGGCCGGCGGCACCGGCGCCGCTGGCGATGACCAGCGGCAGCACGCCGAGCACCATCGCCGCGGTGGTCATCAGGATCGGGCGCAGGCGCGTGGCGGCGGCCTGCACGATCGCTTCGAGCCGGGGCTTGCCGGCGCGCTGCAGTTCGTTGGCGAACTCGACGATGAGGATGCCGTGCTTGGAGATCAGCCCCATCAGGGTGACCAGGCCGACCTGGGTGTAGATGTTGAGCGAGGTCGACCAGCGCGTCGAGATCATGCCGGTGCCGGTGAAGCCCGGCAGCAGGTTGATGAAGACCAGCGCACCGAACAGCGCCATCGGCACCGAGACGAGGATGATGATCGGGTCGCGCAGGCTGTTGAACTGGGCAGCAAGCGCGAGGTAGACGATGATGACGGCGAACAGCAGGGTGATGACGAAGCCGCCGGATTCGTTGACGTACTGACGGGCCTGGCCCGAGTAGTCGACGCTGTAGCCGGCCGGCGCCAGTTCGCGGATGGTGTCGCGCACGAAATCGATCGCTTCGCCCTGCGACATCGCCACGCCCTGGAAGGTCACCGAGTTGAGCTGCTGGAAGCGCGTCAGCGCCTGCGGCACGACCTGGTTGCGGATGGTGGCGACGGTCGAGGCCGGGATCACCGCGCCGGCGGGGGTGCGGATGTAGTTGTCGAGCACCTGGTCGGGGTTGAGACGGTCCTGCTGCAGGACCTGCGGGATGACCTTGTACGAGCGCCCGGCAATCGAGAAGTAGTTGACGTACCCGCCACCGAGCGCGGCGCCGAGCGCCGAGCCGATGTCCTGCTGGGTCATGCCGAGGGCGGCAACCATGTCGCGATCGACCTCGACCGTGCTCTGCGGCTTGTCGAGCTTGAGGTTCATGTCGACGAACCAGAACTTGCCGCTGGCCTGCAAATGGTCGAGCACGTTCTGGGCGACCTCGTGGAGGTTCTCGAACGGTTCGGTGGTCGACATGACGACTTCGATCGGCAGGCCCTGCGCGCCCGGCAGCGGCGGGAACTGGAAGGCGACCGCATTGACGCCGGCCATGCCGGACCACTTGGCCTGCAACTCCTGCTGGATCGCGTTGGCGTTGCGCGAGCGCTCGGACCACGGCACCAGCTTGGCACCGGTGAACACCGAGTTCGGACCGGCGAAGCCGGTGAACTGGAAGGTCTGTTGCACCTCGTCGACGGTCCTGGTCACCGCGTGCATCTCGTCGAGGTATTCGCGCACCTGCGCCGGCGAGGCATTCGGCGCGGCGGTGCCCATGCCGAGGACGATGCCCTGGTCTTCCTCCGGCGCCAGCTCGGAATTGGAGGTGATGAACAGCAGCGGCGTCAGCGCGAGCAGGACGAAGCCCATCACCACCGGCACCACCCAGGTCTGCAGGGTGTCGGCGAGGCGGCGCTCGTAGGCCGAATGCAGGCGGTCGAACTGGCGGTCGATGAAGTCGACGAAGCGGTTGCCGCCGTGCTCGCTCTTCAGGAAGCGCGATCCGAGCATCGGCGACAGGGTCAGCGCGATGATCGCCGACACCGTCACCGCGCCGGCGAGGGTGAAGGCGAACTCGGTGAACAGCGCGCCGGTGAGGCCGCCCTGGAAACCGATCGGCACGTACACGGCGACCAGCACGATGGTCATCGCGATGATCGGCCCGGTCAGCTCGCGCGCGGCCACCAGCGCGGCCTGGAACGGTGTCTTGCCCTCTTCCTTGATGTGGCGGTCGATGTTCTCGACGACGATGATCGCGTCGTCGACGACCAGGCCGATCGCCAGCACCAGGGCCAGCAGGGTGATCAGGTTGATGGTGTAGCCGAGCAGCAGCATGACGAAGAACGCGCCGATCAGCGACAGCGGCATCGCGATCACCGGGATGATGACCGCGCGGAAACTGCCCATGAACAGGAAGATCACCAGGGTGACGATGACCAGCGCCTCGATGAGGGTCTTGATCACTTCCTCGATCGAGGTATTGATGAAGTCGGTGGCGTCGTAGGCGATCTGGCCGGTGATGCCGGTCGGCAGCTGCGCCTGGATGTCCGGGAAGGCATCGCGCACGCGGGCGATGACGTCGAGCACGTTGGCGTCCGGCGAGGTCTTGATGCCGAGGAACACCGACTGGTTGCCGTCGAGGGCGACCGCGGAGTCGTACTCCTCGGCGCCGAGGACGACGTTGGCGACATCCTCCAGGCGCACCAGCGCGCCGTCCTTCTGCTTGACCACCAGCTTGCGGAACTCGCCGACCGAATGCAGGTCGGTGGCCGCGGTCAGGGCGACGGTGACGGTCTGGCCCTTGGTCGCGCCGACCGCGGCCAGGTAGTTGTTCGCCGACAGCGCGCCGTACACGTCGGCGGCGGTGATGCCGTGCGCGGCCAGGCGCACCGGATCGAGCCAGGCGCGCAGGGCGAACTGGCGGCCGCCGATCAGTTCGGCGGTCTGCACGCCGTCGATCGCGTCGAGCTTCGGCTTGACCACGCGCACGACGTAGTCGGTGATGTTGTTCGACGGCAGGGTCTCGCTGTAGAAGCCCATGTACATCGAGGCGATCGACTCGCCGACCTGCACGCTGATCACCGGCTGCTGCGCCTGTGGCGGCAACTGGTTGGTGACCGAGCTGATCTGGGTCTGGATCTCGGTCAGCGCGCGGTTGGAGTCGTAGTTGAGCTGCAGGGTGGCGGTGATCGTCGAGGCGCCGGTGACGCTCGAGGAGGACAGGTAGTCGATGCCCTGCGCCTGGGCGATCGCCGCTTCCAGCGGCTGGGTGATGAATCCGGCCACGGTCTGCGCATCGGCGCCGTAGTAGGTGGTGGTCACCGTGACCACGGCGTTCTCGGTCTTCGGATACTGGCGCACGGTGAGGTCGGTCGCCGAGCGCAGCCCGAGCACGAGGATCAGCAGGGCGACGACGATCGCCAGCACGGGCTTGTTGATGAACAGGTCGGTGAACTTCATCGTGGATTCCTTCGGGGTCGCAGACTGCCCGCGCTCATCGGCGGCGGTCCGCGACGGGCCGGCCGCGGCGTCGGCCGCGGCGGCGCGATCATTGTTCCTGCAGCGTGGGAGCCGGGTCGTTCTTCGGCGGCTTGCTGTTGTCGATCGTCAGCAGGGTGCCGTTCTTCAGCTTGAGCTGGCCGCTGGTGACGACCTCGGTGCCTTCCTCGATGCCGCTCAGCACGGCGATCTGGTCGCCGCGGGTCGCGCCGGTGGTGACGAACACCTGCTGCGCGGTCGGCTTGGCCGGCTCGCCGTTGTCGTCCTTCGCTTGCGCCGGCGGCTTCACCACGAACACCGTCTCGCCGTACGGATTGAAGGTGATCGCGGTCTGCGGCAGGGTCAGCTGGCGATGCTGCTCGCCGACCTCGATGCCGACATTGGCGAACATGCCCGGCACGAGGGCGCCGTCGGCGTTGCCGACCGAGGCCTCGACGCGCGCGTTGCGGGTGTCGCCGTCGACTTTCGGATCGATCGCGCTCAGCACGCCTTCGAACACGCGCTCGCCCCAGGCATCGACGCGCAGGGTCACGCGCTGGCCGATCGCCAGCTTGCCGAGGTCGCGCTGCGGCACGGTGAAGTCGACGAACACCGGATCGAGTTGCTGCACGGTGACCACGGCGCTGCCGGCGTTGACATAGCTGCCGGGGCTGAGGGTGACGATGCCGGCACGGCCGTCGAACGGCGCCCGCAACTGCTTCTTCGCCACCAGCGCCTGATGCTGCTGCACGGCGGCCTGGCGCGCGCGCAGGTCGGCCGCGGCATTGTCGTAGTCGGCCTGGCTGATCGCCTTGACCTCGAGCTGGCGCTTCGCGCGGTCGAAGGTGACCTTGGCCAGCGCGGCGGCGGCTTCGGCCTGGCGCAATGCGGCGACATCGTCATCGTCGCGCAGCTGCACGAGCAGGTCGCCCTGGCGGACGTCCTCGCCGGACGCGAGGCTGACCTTGCTGACCACGCCGGCGACGTCGAAGGCGAGATCGGCACCGCGCACGGCGCGCAGGCTGCCGACGCTGGCCTGCACCGGTTGCCAGGCGTCGTAGGCGGCGACGGTGGTGGTGACGGTCGGCGCCGGCGGCGGCGGCATGTTCGACATCATGCGGCTGATCGTCCACGCCTTGATGCCGACGATGACGGCGATCAGCACCGCCAGCAGGGCGAGCATGACCAGCATGCGCTTGAGCTTGCTCGGCTTCTTTTCGTATGCGCGCGTGTGCATGCGCGGTTCTCCTCAGTTCGATTCGGGCGCGGACGCGGCGCGGGCAACGTCCATGTCGCCACGCCAGCCGCCACCGAGGGCGGCGTACAGCGCGGCGGTATCGGTCAGGCGCGCCGCACGCGCCTGGATCAGGGCGATGCGCGCCTGCTGGAACTGGCGCGTCGCGTCGAGCACCTGCAGCTGGCTGGTCGCGCCTTCGCGGAACTGCACCTCGACGAGGCCACGGCTGGCGCGGGCCGCCTCGACGGCAGCCGCCTGCGCGGCCAGGCTTTCGGCGTCGAGTTCGAGCGCCTGCAGGCTGTCGGCGACATTCTGGAATGCGGTCAACACGGTTTGCCGGTAGTCGGCAGCGGCCTGGTCGAGGCCGGCTTCGGCAGCGCGCTTCTGCGCCCGCAGGCTGCCGCCGCGGAACACCGGCTGCAACAGGTTGAGGCCGAGGCTCCAGGCTTCGCTGCCGCTGCCGAACAGGTCGCCGCTGCGGGCCGCCTGCGAACCGTAGCTGCCGGTAAGGGTGAGGTTCGGGAACAGGTTGGCGGTGGCGATGCCGACCTCGGCGCTGGCGCGGTGCAGTTCGGCCTCGGCGATGCGGATGTCGGGGCGCACGCGCACCAGGGTCGAGGGCAGGGCAACCGGGAGGTCCTGCGGCAGACGCAGCGCGTCGAGTTCGATCGTGCCCGGTCCGGCTTCGCCCGGCAGTTCACCGAGATAGACGGCAAGCTGGGTGCGGGTCTGCGCAAGCGCCTTGCGCAACGGCGGCAGCTGCGCGGTCGCGCTTGCCCTCTCGCTGCGCGCGAGCAGCACGTCGGCCTGCGACTTGGCGCCGATCTCGTACTGGCGGTCGACCAGCGCAAGCTGTTCGCCGTAGACCTCGACGATTTCCTCGGTGGCGGCGATCTGCGCGCGCAGCGAGGCTTCGCGGACACTCGTGGTGACGACGTTGACGGCGAGGCTGAGATAGGTGCCCAGGAGACGCGCGGCGGCCAGGTCTGCGCGCGCGGACTGGGCCTCGATGCCGCGGCGCACGCCGCCGAACAGGTCGAGCGTGTAGCCGATGCGGGCGGTGGCATGGTGGACGGTGAACGGCGAGATGCCCGCCTGGCCGGCGGCGAGGCCGTTCTGGCGGGTGGCGCCGAGGCCGGCATCCACGGCCGGCAACCACGCGCCGCGGGCGCCGCGGATGCCTTCCGCCGCCTGGCGCAAGGCGGCCTCGGCGCTGTCCACGTTCGGACTGTTGGCCAGCGCGCGTTCGACGCGGCGGTCGAGTTCGGCATTGCCGAAGCTTCGCCACCACTGCGCCGGCACCGGCTGGTCGCTGAGGAAACGCTGGGCGTCGCCGGTCGGCACCGGTGCCGAGACGGTCGCGGCCGGCACGGCGACCAGCGCGTCCGCCGGCGGCGCTGCCGGGGCGCGGAAGTCCGGACCCACCGCGCAACCGCCTGCAGCGAGGGCGAGGAGGAGGGGGAGCGATGCGGAGCGGCGGAAACGGGGAACCGGAAGCGGCGCCGGGAGGCGCAGACCGGCGGTGCGGGCGGATTCCATGCAGGGGCGTCCAGCTGTTTATAGTACCGAGCGGTACAATATTATTCGGATCGGCTTGCCCGCCGCAAGCGGCAAAGCGATATCGGGGGTCGCATCGCGCAAGCCAGTATGCCGACGCGCCATTGCCGGCCAACACGGCCAGAGGTCATTGGCGCGACGACACGGGCGGATGCCTTCGACGCAATTCCATTCGGACGGCGAACACCGCCCGGTCGTCGCCGATGCGGTCACGCCGCGGGGTGACGGGAGCGTCGTGGCGTGCATTGGCCGACGCGTGGCGGGACCGTTGCGCGGCGCCGACGTGCGGCGCGAGGGTTCAATCGCCGAGCAGCGGCAGTGCCGGTACCGCGAGGTTGCGGTCGCCATCGCCGGTGGCACCGCTGGCGAGGTTGACCGGCAGGTGGCCGACGTCGCCGATCGACAGCACCTTGAAGCGGCCGTCGGGCTCGACGCGGATGCGGGTGATGCTGGCGTGGCCGACCGACATTTCCAGCCAGGCCTTGCTGTCGACGCCGAGCGCGCGGGTGACGAGGTAGCGGATCACGTTGCCGTGGCAGACGAACAGGTCGTTGCGCTCGACGCCTTGCGCAGGCACGAAGTATTTGGCGAACACGCGCTCGAGCGCGGCCTCGCAGGCGGCGCGTTCCTCCGCCGTGGTCTTGTCCATGACTTCCTGCCGCCGCGTCGCCGGCGTGCATTCGGCGAGGTCGTCGAGCACCTGCCAGGCCGGTTCCGGCGCGGCCACGCCGATGCTCGCCGCGGTATCGCGCGCGCGCTGCATCGGGCTGACATGGCGCGCGTCGAACGCTTTCGGCCAGCCGGCGAAACGGGCACCCGTCAGGCGCGCCTGGGCCACACCGATCGGCGACAGGCCCGGACCGATCTTCTCGTCGATCGACGGATCGGCCGCGTAGTGGCCATGGCGCACCAGCACGATCGTGCGCACGGCGGCGGTGGTTCCGGTTTCCGCAGCCGGCGCGGTCGCGCTGCCGAGGGCGAGAAAGGCGAGGGCGAGGAGGGTTTTCATCGGCGCAGTATCCACGCGCACAGGTCGCTCGGCCATCCACGCGCCGATGCGGGCGGGCGGCGATCCACCGGCAAGGGGATCGATGACGCGTCTACCGGCTTGGACGTACGATTTTTGTCGTTGACAAGCTGCCAACCCCGGAGCGATCCCTGCTCCGGGATTCCGGAGAGGAATGCATCATGTCCACGCGACCCGTATCGACGATGCCCGCGCTGCTCGCCCTGTTGGCCGCCGCTCCGTTGCAGGCCCAGACCCACACCTCGGTCATCGATTTCGATGCCCAGTGGCCGGAGGGGACCTGGTTTCTCCGGCCCGTCGGCTTGTTCCAGCCCGATGGCGGCAATCCTGGAGGCAATTTCCGCACCGTGTCCGCCGGGGCGGAGCAGTTCTTCTTCTCCGGCAAGGACGATGAACACTTTGTCCGCGACCTGACCGCGGACGTGCGTGTGCGCGTCGGCGTCGACGTCGTTGCCCCGTCGCTGGGAAACAGCCCGAATGGTCTCTTTGTCGTGTTCATCAATCGCGCACTGGCCCAGGGCGAGCTTCCCTACACGTCGGTCCACTTCCAGCTCGGGACCGTGCACCAGAGCGACACCTGGTCGAAGTATTCGGTGACCTTCGATCCGCAATCGGCAACCTTGCCGGCCGGATGGGGAGCATACGGAGGATCGGGCCAGGATCTCCCTGCGGGGGTCAGCTTCGCCGACGTGATGGCGTCCTACGACGAGATCGGGTTCACGAACCTGCCACCGGGCTATTTCGGCTTTACCGAGCTTTTCGACGTGCGTTTCGACAACCTCTTCATCACCCGCGATGGCGACGGCGTGTTCGCCGGGGATTTCGATCCGGATTGACGGCGGGCACGGCAATCACCACGGCTTCGGCGAGCTGGAAGCGCAGGAGCCGGTCGCGCGCCACGCAAGGCGAGTTCGTGACGACGCGACTCGAGGCGCACGGGGAACAGGTTGGCGACGTTCGCGCAGGTCCGCGAATCCTTCGATGGGGCGAAAGCGCGATCACGCACGGGCTGCGCGCCTGCCGGATGGCGTGCAGCTACCCGCCGACCGCAGCCAGCGGTTCGCCCAGCGTTCGCGAGGCGAGCGGCACGATCAGGCCGAGTGAGCGGGCAAGTGTCGGCTCGCCGGCGAGGCGCTCGGCCGGCCAATCGGGAATCTCGCGGTCGATCCAGTAGCACACGCGCGCGTCGCGACCGGAATGCTTGGCCACGTAGAGCGCGTTGTCGGCCAGCTGCAGCGAGGCGTGCCAGGCATCGTCGCGTCCGTACAGGCCCGGCAGTGGCAGATTGGCGATGCCGACCGAGGCCCGCACGCAGATCGATCCGTGCTGGGTGTCGATCGGCGTGGCCAGCAGCCCGCGCAGGCGGTCGGCAGTGGCGCAGGCTGAATCGGCCGTCGCGTCGGGCAGGACGACAAGGAACTCCTCGCCTCCCCAGCGCGCGACATGCGTGCCGGCACCGCTGCGCAGGCGCAGGCGCTCGGCGAATGCGACCAGCACCTCGTCGCCGGTATCGTGGCCGTATTCGTCATTGACGCGCTTGAAATGGTCGATGTCGATCAGCAGCAGGGCTGCCCAGGTCGGCTCGCGGCAGAGATCGCGCAGGCGGTCGGACATCGCCCGGCGGTTGGCCAGGCCGGTCAGCGGATCGCTGCGGCTGGCGCGCCAGAGCCGGCGATTCATGCGCCGCTGCCAGCCCATCACGGCGATACCGGCGACCAGCAGGGCGACCAGTCCGTAGCCGGACACCTGCTGCAGACGTTCGCTCTCGGCCATGCTGCGCGATTGCTCCGAGTTGTGCGCCTGCAGGCGCTCGAGCTCGAGATGCTGCTCGCGGTCGCGCAGGTGGGCCTCGAGCGCGGCGAGGCGTTCGTGATTGTGGTTGCGCAGATAGGCCTCGCGCAGGGTGGCGGCTTCACGCAGGGTGGCAAGCGCTTCCGGATAGCGTTCCCGTTTCTCGAGCAGGCGTGCGCGCAAGTCGAGCAGGCGCCAGCGCTCGATCTCGCCGAGGGCGGCGGCATCGATGCCATCGAGCCGCTCCAGGGCACCCTCGTGGTCACCGTCGGCGGCAAGACGGCGGGCCTCGACGAGGCGGATTTGCCGGCGCAGGTCGTCGTCGATCGCGGCCACATCGAGGGCGAGGACTTCGTCGAGCAGCTGGCGGGATTCGGCGACGGCTCCGGTTTCGGCGAGGGCGGTGGCCAGGGCGATGCGGGCGAGGATGTCCGGGCGCGAAGCCCCTGCCCCCTTGCCGGCGAGTTCGCGGACCCGGCGCAGGTGCGGGATCGCCTCGGCGTGGCGTTGCTGGCCGCTGAGGGTGAGGGCGAGGTTGTAGCGCACGGCCGCCTCATGGCGGAAATCGCCGACGCGCTCCATCAGCGCCAGGGCCCGCTCGTAGTCCGCCTTCGCCCGCTCGTTCTCCTCCATTTCCGAATGCATGACGCCGAGGTTGACGAGGATCGGGATGCGTTCGGCCTCGAGGCCGAGCGTTTCCGCCTCGGCCAGTGCCTGCGCATAGACCTCGACGGCAGCGATGCGGTCGCCGCTGCGATGCAGGATCGAACCGGCGCGGCGCAGCAGCTGCGTGCGTACCGGTTCCATCGGCAAGGTGATGGCGAGCGCGCGCAAGTCGACGGCGTCGCCTCGGGCCTCCTCGTTCCGGCCGAGGCCGGCGCGTGCCCAGCCGCGGCAGGCCAGTGCGGTGGCACGCTGGCGGGTGTCGATCGGTGCGGAAGATTCAAGGATGCCGTCGGCGAGGGCGACGGCCGCCGCCGCATCGCGATCCTCGATTTCCGCGCAGGTCGCCAGCCGCGAATCCATTGCATCCGCGATGGCTGCGCCGCCGGCGTCGCCTGCCTGTGCCGGTGCCAGCACGAACCACAGCAGGAACAGGATCCCTCGCATCTCCCTGGCCCCCCGGACCCGCGGCCCCCGGCCGCCATCGGTCAATGTGCCAGAAGCGGCGCGGCCACGCCAACGGCAGCGGCGCGGGATGGTCGATGGTGCACCGCGAAGCGGCTGCGGCAAGCCGACGCCCGGCAGGGATCCAGCGTTCGACGGCACAGCACGATCTGCCATGCACGGCGATTGCGTCCGCCATCGCCGCGGATCACGCGATGGACGTCATGCCGCCGCCGGTGAGGTGAAGCGCACCGGCGCAACATTCGCGGTCACCACGGCGACCGCGCCGCTCGGTATCGGCAGGTGTTCAATTTCCCGCGTGACCATGGCATGGTCGCTCCCCGGGGAATTCCGACAGGGGACATGCGCATGAATTCGATTCCAGGCTTGCGGGCCATGGCGGCGCCGGTGTTGGCGACCGCCTTGCTGTTCACCTCGTTCGACGCATTCGCGCAGCAGGTGGATACGGCCACGCTGATCGAGGCGGCCCGCGCAAAAGCAAAGAAGATCGACGAGATCAAGGCCATCCTCAATGACCCCGACCAGACCGTGCGCCTCGCCGCGTTCGAGGCCATGGTCGGCAGCGGCGATCCGCTGATGCGGGAACTTGCCATCCAGACCGGCCTCGCGGCGTCGGATTCGATCATGCGCGCACTCGCGTTCAAGCATGTGCTGCTCGGTCTCGACCGCCTCGTGTTCACCCTGGCCGTCGACGAAAGCGAAGCAAAGGAGCGTGTCGAGCATTCGCAGGCCGTGTTCGCCCAGAATGGAAGCATTGCCTCGATCCAGTTCGACCGCAGCCGGACCGATCCTGCCAAGGCGATTTTCTTCAGACCCGGCAGCAGCCAAACAGGAAAGGTCGAGGGGCTGGTCGTCACCTTCGACTACGGAGAAATCGAGGGCGAACTGCGCCTGCAGGATGACAATTCCCTGCTCGGCCGCGTGCGCTTCCACAATGGCGTGTTCAAGGCCAAGGCCAATCCGTTCTGAGGGCGCATTCGCTGCCGACGGTCACGTGCCCTCGAGGATTCGCAGCTTGCGCAGAGCCAAGGAATCGGTGTCGGTGATCCGGTAGATCTCGATGCGCACCTGGCGGGCGCGCATGGACGGGAATTGCACCGTTGCCATTCCGTTCTCGTAGGAAAGCAGGTTCGTGCTCAGCGATCGCCATTGCGGTGTCCCGGCGGCGACCGAAACGAAAACCTGGATACGGGCGGGTCGCCGCGCCTCGCCCGCGGACGCGTCTTCGACCAACTGCAATCCACGCACCATGCGCACGCCTGCTGGATGGGTGAATTCCAGCACGACCGGCCAGGAGGTCGCGCGCGCCTGCCAGGCGTACCCGGGCGCATCCTCCAACAGCCACCGCGCCGAACTCGTGGACGCCGACGGATCGGCATTCCAGCCCGTCACTTCCCAACCGCCAGCCGACTCCACCGAAGCCGGCGATGCGGCCATGGGCGGCGTGCGCAGATGCGACTCGACCTGACGCAGCAGACGATCCACGCGCATCACCGTACCGACGCCCGTGCGCGCATTCACCGACAGCAGCATGCCGGCAGGCGTACCGTCGATCAGCAGCAGGCTGCCGCTGAGTCCCTTGCGGATGCGCTCGGATTCGAGGGTCGGTTTGACGCGCAGCAGTCCTTCGCCGTCGTCGTCGACCACGGCCACGGTCAGGCGCGCAACCGTGCCATCGCCATTGAGGGAGCGCAGCGTACCGATGCCGCCGTCGCGCAGCAGGCGATCGACGGCACGCGACACGCTGCCCATGGTCGTGGCGCAGGTCACCGGCGTGTGTCCGCGCACGCTGGCCACCGCGATGTCCTCGCCGAGATCGTCCGTCGTGACGGCCTCGCTGCGTGCGTGGCCACCCTCGCTCAGGAACATCGGGAACCCCGCCTCGGCAACGACATGCTGCGGCAACAGGGCCAGGCAGCGATCGCCCGATCGCAGGAACCAGGCCTGGCCGATCTCGGCGTCCCCCGCTTCCGGACTGCGCACGACCGCCTGCTGTGCGGCCACCGGCAACGCCGACGTGACGGCGATCAGCACGACGACGGCAACGGCGACGTGGAATGGAGGCGCGTTCATGCCGATGACGATTCCGCCGCGCGCTTCGGCTCGATCCCGGCCGCCGACCGGTCAGCGCAGAGCGGAATCACCGTCAGCACCAGGCCGAAAGCCGCCATGAGCAGAGCCACCCAGGAATTCACCAGAGGATGACGCGTCAACCTGGCCCAAAGTCCGGGCTTGAACGTGAGACCCTGTTCGCCGAAGCGCACGATCCGCAGTGCTTCCGATTGTCCGAACGCGACAACCTGCATCCCCGTCATGCGCATGTCGGGCTTCGGCGCGAGCAGGTCGGCATGGATGAATCCGCGCGGATGCGCCCCCGCCCCCTGCGCCGTCGCGAGTTCGACGCGATCGCCTGGAACCAGGACGATCTCGTCGATTACGGTGCGTCCGCTGACGGTATCGTCGGCCTGCGCATGAATCGCCAACGTGCCTTCCCGCAGGATCGCCGCACCGCTGGCGCGCGCGTCATCGCCGATGAAGGCATTGCCGGTGAACGGGAAAACCAGTCGACGCGGCCATTCGCCGGCGGCCGTGGGGGCGAAACGCATCAGCGCTTCCGTGCCGAGCGCGAGTCGCGAGCCATCGCTGCCGACAAGAACCAACGCGCCTTCATCGCCTCGAGCCGACACGTGCAGTGCCAATCCACCGCTTTCGGCAAGACTGAAGCGCGCCGTGTAGTCGGCAGCCGCAGCAACGAGCACGAGCGAAGGTTCCGCGACCGGATCCGCCGGCACCTCGATCCAGCGCGGTGAACCGCAGGACGCAGAGGCATTGCCACCAGCATCCGCATGCTGTCCGTTGTCGCGCAGCCTGCAGATCGTCGCACCCTCGACGGACCACTGCGTATCGACCGTCGACGCCGGCTTCAGCATGACGTACTCGGTGTCGGCGACCAACGAATACGGCCATGGCGGCGAGTTCAACCAGGCCAGCGCCAGCAAGGCCGCGATCAGCAGCGCCAGGATGAGCAACAGGCCGCGCAGCCAGTCACCCGCGCGATTGCCCACATGGGCGAGCAAGCGGCGCCACGCATGAGCCGGTGCTGCCGTTCCGGGCAGCGGACCTTCCGCCGATGTCATGGTGCAGTTGCCAGCGCGACGTCGACGTCGAGGCCCGGCAGCGGGCGGCCGTAGCGTTCGCGTTCGATGCGGATTCTCTGCTTGCCGGCGCCGAGCTGCCCGGACCGTATCCGGCAGCGAAAATCGTAGCTCGTGCGACGTCCGTCGACGAACTCGGTGCAATCGCCATTGTGGCCACCGGGCGTCGTGTAGAACACCGCCGTCGCGCCGAAACCGTTGACGAGGATGTCGACGGTTTCACTCACGCCGCCAACCGGCCGCGGCACCAGCCAGGTTTCCTCGGCGCTCCCGCATGCGCCGCTGGTCGCGGCCACGGCGATATCGTCGGCATGGTAGCCCTGCAACAGCACCTGATGCTTCGTGCGATCGAGCGAGAGAACGATGCCGGTGGCCCCGTCCGGGAGGCCGCCCGGTACTTCGAACCCGTTGCGCGAGAAGTACACGCCATCGCGCGAGCGCACGGTCAGACATACCGATGAACTCTCACCCGGCACGATGAAACCGCGCATCAGCACCGCACCGGAGAGCACGCCGGTCGAGGCGACACCGACGATCACCGTGCCGCTGACCTTGACTTCTTCCTGCACGCTTTCCTGAAACGGGGCGACCAGGGTCGCGCTGACCGGCTGCGCGCAGACGCTCGAGACTGCGCCGATCAAACCCGCGCCGGCGAGCGCCAACCATCCCCGCATGAACCGGTGTCGTTTGCCCATTGCCCAACCCCGTCGCCCCCGATGCCCGCCATTCTGTCAGAACGGTTCGGGCGACTGAACCTCGGAGGACGCGGGCGTGATGGAGCATCTGCTCGAAGCGTCGATGAGGCATTGTCCATCGACCCCGGTCAGCCGGACTTGCAAGAGCCGCCCGCAAACAACGCTCCTCCTTGGCTCCGTGTTTCAGGCTTCTGCTTCCGCACCGCAAGAATGGCGATCCGCTACGGCGTCTCGAAGCCGTGGCTGAAGAGAAGGTCGGCGCGGTACTCGTAGGCGCCTATATCGAACCCGGCTCCCTGCGGACGCGGCACGCGGTCGGCGTCGAGCGACGGCGCGAGCGTGGCACTGCCGGAGTCGATCGCCGCCGCACCGGCGCGCAGGTGCAGATCGAACGGTGGCGCGACGAACAGCGGCGCGGCATTGCTGAATTCGAGGTTGTGGTCGGTGACCAGCGCGTTGCCGGCAAGCGAGAAATCGGTGGCGAGGTTGTTGCGCACGAGGATGTTCTCGCTCGGCCGGCCGTCCTTGTGTGCATGGACCATGATCCACGGCGGTCCCGGCGTACCGCCGGCGAGATCGATCACGGTGTTGTTGACGATGCGCGAGTTGCGCATGCCGTAGAAGCTGATGCCGTGCCAGTGGTCGGTGACGACGACGTTGTTCTCCACCGTCCAGTCGGTGAAGAAACCGTCGAAGCAGCCGATGCCCTGCATCGAGCTGCGCAGCGGATTGGCCGGATCGGTCGCGTTGATGAAGACGTTGCCGCGCAGGACCACGCCGATGACCTCGCCGTGGCCGGGACCGCCGGGGCCGACCGACCAGCTCTGGAAGCCGTCGTCGTGGTTGGCGTCGAAGTCGTCGTCGATCAGGTTGTTCTGCACGCGGTTGTATTCGTAGAGCCCGTAGTCGCCGAGGCCGCGGATGCCGTCGGCGGAAAAGCCGTCGACGAGGTTGTGCCGGACGACCGCATCGCGGCCGCTGACGGCGATGCCGAAACGCACGTTGCGGATGCGGCTGTCGCGCAGGTGCACGCGGTCGCCGCTGATGCCGACGCCGCTGGAAGCGAGCTCGATCCATTCGGTCGGGCCCCAGGCCGAGGCGTCGACGATCGAATGGATGTCGAGGTTGGCCAGCTCGATGTCCCAGGTCGGGCCGGTCCAGTTGTGGTTGACCGCCTCGACGATCGTGGTCTGCTGGTTGTTGCCGCCGTACGACGGACTGATGGCGAGGTCGCGCACGATCCAGTGCTGCGCCGAGCGCACGCGCAGCGTGCGCACCTGCGGCGCATGACCGGGCTGCGCCGCGATCGTGATCGGCGCGCTGTTGTAGGCACGTTCGACAACGAGGTCACCGTGGTAGCCGTTGCGCAGCCAGATCGTGTCGCCGGCACGCACCGGTGCGCCGGCATTGATCGTGACCAGGTTCATGCCCGATGCATATGGATAATTCGGCCAGTTGCGCGTCTCGATCAGGCCGGCATCGAACACGTGGGCGAGCGAACGCCACGGATTCGCCGCGCTGCCGTCGCCGCTGGTGTTGCTGCCGGCGACCGGGTCGATGTGGAACGAGGCTGCCTGCGCGCCGGCGGCGGCCAACAGCAGCGAGAACGGCCATCCGCGGTACATGGCGACCTCCACGATGCGATCGGAACGAAGGCTCCGATTCGATCACGAGCGCGGCGGCAAGGACGTGACGCCGGTTTGAAAAGGCCGCAAAGGAGAATCCGCAAGGCGTTTGCCCGATCCGCGCGGAGACCCCCGGCGGCCACGGTCGGGGCGATGCGCTCAGGAATCCCGCGCGGGGATTGCGGCTTGCCGGTTCCTGTCCTCGTCGTCCATGGCCGCCAGCACGGCGTCGACCGTGGAAGCGCGCCCGGCGGCGAACAGGCGCACCGCAGTGCGCGCGACCTGGCGCGTGTCGTACCAGGCATAGGCACCGACGCCGACCGCACCGACCACCGGCAGCCAGCGCGCGAGGCCACCGCCGATCAGGCGCTTGGTCACGCGCAGGCCGACCGCCTGGGCGACGCGCTCGAGCACGCGCAACGGCACGTCCTGGGCGATCAGCCGACCGCCGACGCGCACGACCAGGTCGCGCACCGCCTGCGCGGCGGCATGGCGGAACAGGCAATACAGCATCTGTTCGCGGGACAGCCGGGCATTGACGCCGAACACGCCGGAGAGGTCGGCGACCATCTGCGCCTGGATGCGCCAGATCGCCACCAGTTCGGGGACGATGGTCAGCCAGCCGAGCGGTCCCGGCGGCAGGGCCAGGGTACCGGCGGTCAGCGCGGCCTTGTTGGCCGCCGCCTTGGTGACCGCGCGCGCACGTGCGCCGACGTCGTCGACCGGCACCTCGTCGGTGCCCGGCACCTGGCCGAGCAGGTCGATGATGTGGCGGCTGATGCGCGCCGACACGTCTTCCGGCGTGGACGGCTGGCCGCGGCGCGCGGGGATGTACTCGGGCTTCTTGCTCATGGTCCTGGCGGGCGTTGCCCGGCACGCGGCACGAATGCCCGAGATGGGGGCGGCGTGGCGGCGCGCAAGCGTGGAGGGCCGGGCCGAACGGGAACGGATGGCCGTGGGCACGATGGCGTCTGCCGTCCGCGCGGGACGTCGGACGGACGCTGCGGCAAGCCGGTCATTCGACGAGGCGCACGCCCGGCAGGCCGAGCACGTAGTCGGCGCCCATCAACTGCGACGGGGTGCAGTAGCCGCCCGGCGGACGCGCGGCGAGGACGCGCTCGACGATGCCGAGGCTGGCGCTGACGGTGAGGTCGTAGCCGTTCGGCGTGACCAGCATGAGCTTCGCCTCGTCTCCGCGCGCGTTGGCGACCTCGCCCCAGACCGTGCAGCCGCTGCGGGCGCGGCGGGCCTCGTCCGGCCCCGGCGTTGCCGCGGCGCGCGCCTGCAGCCAGCGCTGCACGGGGGCGAGGCCGAGCAGCGGCCTGAGCAGGCGCAGGCGGCGCAGGCGCGCGATCGTCTGCGGCGGCACTGCCATGTAGGTCTCGATGTCGGCGATGCCGGTGGAAACGAACGCGGTGTAGACGTCGCCCCACGGAATCGTCATCGCGCTGCGCGCGCTGCCGTCCTCGCGCGAGAACGTGCGCGACTTCCATGCCAGCGGCACGTCGACGAGTTCGCCGCCGATGCGCGCGCGGCCGCCACGGGCGAGGCCTTCGACGCTGGTCTTCGCCGTGCCGGGGCTCGGTCCGCCGGCCGCCTCGAAGGCGAGCACCAGGCGGTTCGCATCGGGCAGGCGCTGCTTCAGCATGGCGGCGACGCAATCGGTCGGCACGACGTCGAAGCCGGTGCCGGGGAACACCACGATGCCCTCGTGCACGGCGCGGTTGTGCGCGCGATGGCAGTGCGCGAACACGTCGATCTCGCCGGTGATGTCGAGGTAGTGGACCTTGTTCTGCAGGCAGGCCTCGAGCAGCGGGGCGCAGGTGCGCGAGAACGGGCCTGCGCAGTTCAGCAGCAGCTCGATGCCGTCGAACTGGCGGGCGATCGTCGCCGCGTCGTCGAGGGCGAACACGCGCCGGGTCAGGCCGAGCGGACCGGCCAGCGCATCGAGGGCATCGCGGTCGCGACCGGCGAGCACCGGCTTGAGTCCGCGCGCGACCGCGGCGGCGGTGATGAGGCGACCGGTGTAGCCGTTGGCGCCGTAGATCAGCACACGGCTCATCGCTCGGCTCCGCGTGCGCGAGCGATCTGCAGCAGCTTGCGGTAGTAGAGGTCGGGGAACCAGCGCTTGAGGCGCCAGCTCTTGCGCACGAGCGCGCTCGGCAGGATCAGGAACTCGCCGCGCGCGACGCCCCGGTAGATCGCTTCGGCGATGTCGGCGGCACTCTCCTTCGCCTCGCGCATCAGCTTCGTCGCCATCTTCAGCGAGCCGGCATCGGTGGAGCGGAAACTTTCCAGCAGGTTGGTCTGGAAGAACGTCGGGCAGGCCACCGATACCTTGACGCCACTGCCCTCGAGGTCGGCGCGCAGGCCTTCCGACAGCGCGATCACGCCGGCCTTGGCCGTCGCATACGCGGCCATGCCGGGCGGACCGGCGAGGCCGGCGAACGAGGCGATGTTGAGGAGGTGGCCGTCGGCCTGTTCGGCGAGCACCGGGCCGAACAGGCGGCAGCCGCGGACGACGCCGAGCAGGTTGATGTTGAGCATCCAGCGCCACTCGTCCATCGATGCGGTCAGCAGCGGCCCGCCGGAGGCGACGCCGGCATTGTTGATGACGAGATCGACGCCGTCCCAGGCCGCCAGCACTTCGTCGCGCAGGGCCTCGAACGAGGCGTCGTCGCCGACATCGACCTGCATGGCCATCGCGCCGATGCCGAAGCCGGTGATCAGCTCGACGGTCTCGCGAGCGCGGTCGAGGCGGATGTCGGCGCAGGCCACGCGCCAGCCGGCTTCGGCATAGCGGAAGGCCAGCGCGCGGCCGAGTCCGCTGCCGGCTCCGGTGACCAGGACGCGTCTCGACGTCGCCATGTGCGGACCTCCGGAATATGAACGAATGGACTGCAGCGGACCGGCATCGCCTTGCGCAACCGATCGCGGCCTCCGTAGGCTACGCGTTCCCGTTGCGCATGGCATCGCCTTGCGTCGCATCCGGGGAGCATCGCTTGGCCTGGCCGACCCTGAACGACAAGACCGAATCCCGGTTGCGCATCGCCCTCCTCGCGATCGCCGTGCTGGTCAGCGTGCTGCTGCCGTTCGGCATGCTCAAGCGCAGCCTCGAATCGGGCCGCGAGGCCGAGGACTGGGTCACCCACAGTTCCGAGGTCAAGCTGGCCGTCTTCGAACTGATGTACCTCCTGCGCGACATCGAGAACGTGCTGCTGGCCGACTACTCCGGGACCGCGATCGCCAACGGCGCCACCGTCTACGCGAACGGCCGCGCGCGCGTGCCGAAGCTGGTCGAGCGGGTGCGTGAACTCACCCTCGACAGCGCCGACCAGCAGACCCGCGTCGGTGCGCTCTCGAACACCGTCGAGGGACGCCTGAAGCTGCTCGACGAGGCCCGCGACCGGCTTGCCGCGAAGCACTTCGACCGCGCCGGCGAGGCCCTGCAGCAGGCGCGCACGCTGTTCGCCTTCCGCGATCCGGCTGCCGAGATCCTCGCCCACGAACAGACCCTGTTCACCGCACGCGCGGCGGCGGCGGGAAAGACCCGCCGCGACACCCGCTTCGCCACCATCGCCGCCTTCCTCGCCCAGCTGGTCCTGCTCGGCTCGATCATCTTCGTCTCCGAACGCCAGGTGCAGCGCCGCCTCAGCGCGGAACTGCGCGCGACCGCGGCGATCGCGCAATCGCGCGCGATCGTGCAGCACGTGCGCGAACCGATCCTGCTGCTCGACGATTCGCTGCGCCTGCTGGCCAGCAACACCGCCTTCCGCGAGGTCTATGGCGAGGAAGGGGAGGAACGCACCGGCGTCGCCTACGACCTCCTCGGCGATGGCGCCTGGCAAGATCCCACCCTGCGCCAGCGTCTCGCCGACGTCGCCCTGCGCGCACGCGAGTTGTGGGACCACGAACTCGTGCAGCCGGGAGGCGCCGACGGCGAGCGCACCGTGCTGGTCAATGCGCGACGCATTCCGCTGCCGAACGGCGACGAGAAGGGCGTGCTGCTGACGGTCAACGACATCACCTCGCGCAAGCGTTCCGAACAGCGCATCCTCGAACTCAACCGCGAACTCGAGACGCGCATCGATCAGGTGTCCGAGATCAACCGCGAACTCGAGTCGTTCAGCTACTCCGTTTCGCACGACCTGCGTGCGCCGCTGCGCCATATCTCGGGATTTGCCGGCAAGCTCGAGCAGCACATCGGTGACGACGCCGATCCGACCACCCGCCACTACCTCGAGGTGATTGCCTCGAGCGCGCGCCGCATGTCCTCGCTGATCGAGGACCTGCTGCTCTACTCGCACCTCGGCCGCAATGCACTGCGCCTGCAGCCGGTCGACATGAACGCGCTGGTTGCCGAGATGCGCGCGGTCGTCGGCAGCGATGTCGGCGACCGCCGCATCGACTGGCGTGTCGGCAACCTGCCGGTCGTCTACGGCGACGAAGGCATGTTGCGCCAGGTCTGGCAGAACCTGCTCGGCAATGCGGTCAAGTACACCGGGCGGCGCGCGGATGCGCGCATCGAGGTCGGCGTCGAGCCCGGCGATGCGGGCGAAACGGTGTTCTTCGTGCGCGACAACGGCATCGGCTTCGACATGGAATATGCCGGCAAGCTGTTCGGGGTGTTCCAGCGCCTGCACAAGTCCAGCGACTTTCCCGGCACCGGCATCGGACTGGCCAACGTGCGTCGCATCATCGGCCGCCATGGCGGTCGCACCTGGGCCGAGGCCGTGCCCGACCAGGGCGCCACCTTCCGTTTTTCGCTGCCGGCCGACTTGGCCCGGCCCAACCCGATCGGAACTCCTGCATGAATCGGCATTTCCGCACCATCCTGCTCGCCGAAGACAGCGCTCCCGATGCCGAAATGGCCATCGACGCGCTGCGCGGCGCCAAACTCGCCAACCCCGTCGTGCGCGTCGAGGACGGCGTCGAGGCACTCGACTACCTGTACTGCCGCGGCGCCTTCGCCAACCGCGGCCCCGGCAATCCGGCCGTGGTCCTGCTCGACATCAAGATGCCGCGGCTCGATGGCCTGGAGGTGCTCAAGCGCATGCGCGAGGAGGAATCGCTGCGCCGCGTGCCGGTGGTGATCCTGTCGTCCTCGCGCGAGGAGAGCGACCTCGTCAACAGCTGGGACCTCGGCGTGAACGCCTACGTGGTCAAGCCGGTCGATGCGCAGCAGTTCTTCGGCGCCGTGCAGACCCTCGGCCAGTTCTGGGCGGTTCTCAACGAGTCGCCGCAGGGGTGAGCGCATGACGACCGCCGGCGAAGCAGGCGTGCGCGTGCTCATCGTCGAGGACGATCCGTTCGATGCCGAGCTGGTGATCGACGAACTGCGCGCCGACGCACTCGCGTTCGAGGTGCGCGTGGTCGACGACGAAAGCGGCTTCAGTCGCGAACTGGCCGGGTTCGATCCCGACATCGTCGTGTCCGACCTCAGCATGCCGGGCTTCAGCGGCTATCGCGCGCTCGAACTCCTGCGCGAGCGCTCGGCGGTGACCCCGTTCGTCTTCGTTTCCGGCACGATCGGCGAGGAGGCCGCGATCGAGGCGCTCAAGCGCGGCGCCACCGACTTCGTCCTCAAAGGCCGCCCGGCCCGCCTCGCCACGGTGGTGCGCCGCGCATTGCGCGAGGCCGGCGAGACGCTCGCCCGCGACCACGCCGAAAAACAGTTGCTGCGCGCGCAGCGCTACGAAAGCCTGGCCCTGCTTGCCGGCGGCATCAGCCACGACCTGCGCAACATCCTGCAGCCGTTGCTGCTGGCCGCCGACGCCATCCGCGAGTCCGCCGACGAGGACCTGCGCAAGCACGGCCTGCTGGTCGGCGACTGCGCGCGGCGCGGGCTCGAGATGGTCGCCTCGATGCTGTCGTTCGCGCGCGGCGCCCGCGTCGATGTCGAGCGCGTTCGCCTGTGCGCGCTGTTCGATGCCCTGGCCATGCTGCTGCGCGGCTCGGTGCCGCGCGATGTCCAGCTCGCCTTCGAACGGCCGTCGGACGAAATCGTCCTCGAAGGCAACCACACCGAGTTGCAGCAGTGCCTGCTCAACCTCTGTCTGAACGCGCTGCAGGCGATGCCGGACGGCGGCACCCTGACCATGGCCGCCGATGCGGTCACCCTCGACGGCGGATTCTTCGTCGATGGCGAAAGCGCGGCGCCGGGGCCCTTCCTCGAGCTCAGCATCCGCGACACCGGCATCGGCATGTCCGACGAGGTCCGCGCCAACCTGTTCCGTCCTTTCTTCACCACCAAGAGCAACGGCACCGGCCTCGGCCTGCTGTCATGCCGGCGCATCGTCGGCAACCACGGCGGAGTCCTGCGCATCGACAGCGAGCCCGGCAAGGGCACCGCGTTCAAGCTGTATTTCCCGCTGCCGGGCGCCACCCACGGGGAGGAAGCGCCGGAGGTGCCCGGCGGTCGCGGCGAACGCGTGCTGATCGTGGTCGAGAAGGCCGGCAAGCTCAATCTGCTCTACGACAGCGTCACCCTCAACGGCTATGCCGCCACCACCGCGCAGAGCGGTACCGAGGCCTTGCAGAAGATCGACGCCGAAGGAGTGCCGGACGTGCTGATCCTCGATGCCGACATGAGCCTGATGAGCGGCGAGCGCACCCTCGCCGCGCTGCTCGAACTCGACTACCGCGGCCCGGTCATCCTGCTCGTGCGCCGCGACAGCCCGCCCGACCGCGACGGCCTGCCGCCCCTTCCGCGCATCCGTTTCGTCGAGAAGCCGGTCGCCCAGCCGCTGCTGCTGCGCAGCCTGCGCGAGGAACTCGATGCATGCGCGGCTGCGCAAACCGCCCGCCAGGATCCGCCCGTTCCACCGCCGCGCTGAGGCGCGGGAAAGTGCCGGACCCGCCCGATCCCCGCTTCAGCCGAACAGCACTTCGGCGCGCTGGAACAGCACCCACGAGGTGGCGATGTACTTGTCGCCACCCTTCGGCATGTTGCCGCGGTGGGTGTGGGTGTAACCGGCCGGGGCGATCAGCAGGGCACCGGTCTGCGGGACGATCTTGCGCTGCTGGTGGAAGAACTCGGTCTCGCCCTCGGCGAAACCTTCGTTGAGGTAGAGCGACCACAGCACGACGCGGTGCAGGGTCTCGCCATGGCTGTCACCGGCTTTCGGATAGAGCTCGCAGTGCCAGTACGGATAGCCGCCCTGGTTGGCGATGTACTTCTGCAGGTTGATCGTGCCGGGCCGGAACACCTTCACCATCAGCGCCTGCAGGGTCGCGTCGGGCAGGGCGCGGATGCGCTGTGCATCGAGCATGACGAGCTCGCCGGTTTCCGCATCCGGCATCTGCAGCGACAGCGGCGCGAGTGCGGTGTAGGGGTACTTGCGCACGTAGCGCATCAGCGCGCCCATCATCACGGTGTTGAGGCGGTTCACCGCGTCGCGCCATTCGGCGTGGTCGTCGATGCAGATGTCCCAGCTGTCCTTGAGGCGGGTGTCGACGCCGCCGCCGGTGCGACCGCGCACGGCCTGGCCGCTGCGGTTGAAGCGCTCGATCAGGAGGCGGCAGGTGGCGGCGTCGAGGGCGTCCTCGTAGACCTCGATGAAGTCGTCGGTCATGCGCCCGCTCCGGCAGTGCGCGCATCCTGCGCAGGCACGCACACGGACACCGCTCCGGGGACCGGGCGGACAGCGCGGGCGGGGGCGGGAGCGGCCGGCATCAGTCCGCCGCTTCGCGGTGGTAGCGGGTGACGAGCTCGACCTCGTTGCGCGAGCCGAGGAACACCGGCACACGCTGGTGCAGCTGCTGCGGCTCGATCTCGAGGATGCGCCGGTGGCCGTCGGTGGCGGCACCGCCGGCCTGCTCGACGATCATCGCCATCGGATTGGCCTCGTACATCAGGCGCAGCTTGCCGGGCTTGAGCGGAACCTTGAGGTCGCGCGGGTAGATGAAGATGCCGCCGCGGGTGAGGATGCGGTGCACGTCGGCGACCATCGAGGCGACCCAGCGCATGTTGAAGTCGCGGCCACGCGGGCCTTCGCGGCCGGCCAGCAGTTCGTCGATGTAGCGGCGCATCGGCACTTCCCAGTGGCGATGGTTGGACATGTTGATGGCGAACTCGCCGGTGTCCTCGGGAATGCGCATGTCCGTGCGGGTCAGCAGGAAGGTGCCCTGCTCGCGATCGAGGGTGAAGGCATGCACGCCGTCGCCGAGGGTCAGCACGAACACCGTGCTCGAGCCGTACACCGCGTAACCGGCGGCGACCTGGCGCGTGCCGGGCTGCAGGAAGGCGGCCTCGCCGGGATCCGGCATGCCGGGCGGGCAGCGCAGCACCGAGAAGATCGTGCCGACCGAGATGTTGACGTCGATGTTCGAGGAACCGTCGAGCGGATCGAACACGAGCAGGTATTCGCCCTTCGGGTAACGGTGCGGGATCGGGTGCGGGTGATCCATTTCCTCGGAGGCCAGCGCGGCGAGATGGCCGCCCCACTCGTTGGCCTCGAGCAGGATCTCGTTGGACAGCACGTCGAGCTTCTTCTGCGCCTCGCCCTGGATGTTGCCGGTGCCGGCGTCGCCGAGCACGCCGCCGAGCGCGCCCTTGGCGGTGGCGATGGAGATGCGCTTGCAGGCGCGGGCGACGACTTCGATCAGCAGGCGCAGGTCGGCATTGATGCTGCCCTTGTCGCGTTGCTGTTCGAGCAGGAAGCGGGTCAGCGAGATCGGTCTGGAACGGGGCATCGGCACGGCTCCCGGACGGGGTCGCCCATTGTCCCGGGTTGCCGCGGGAGGCGCCAGCCGCGTGCCTGCGGCTTGCGGTCGCCCGGCAACGTGACCGCGGCGGCACTTCCGGCACTGCGCGCCGGGCGGGTCGATGCGATGATCGCGGTCTGAACCATCCGGGGGAACCCATGAACGTCTCGACCACCCTGCTGCTGCTTGCCCTCGCCGTGCTGCCCGCCGCCCCCGCGCAGGCGGCCGCGGCCGCCACCGCCGATGAACGCTTCACCGCCATCCACGAGAGCGAATGGGCCTGGCGGCGCACGCAGTTCCCCGGCCTCGAAGACGAGAACGGCACCTCCACGCCCGGCAACCGGCTGCCGAGCGTCGACGCCAGGACCCAGGCGGCGCGGCTGAAGAAGTGGGACGAGGTGCTGCGCGAACTCGATGCGCTGCCGCACGACGAGCTGTCGGCCCCCGAACGGATCAACTTCGCCATCTACCGTGCCCAGGTCGCCGATCTCGCCGCCGACGTGCGCTTCGGCGGCTACGAGATGCCGTTCAACGCCGACTCCTCGTTCTGGTCGAACCTCGGCTTCATGACCCGGCGCGTGCCGCGCACGGTCGAGGAAGCGGAGAGCTACATCGGCCGCCTGCAGGACGTGCCGCGCTATTTCGACGAACAGGTCGTCAACATGCGCGCCGGCCTCAAGCGCGGCTTCAGCGTTCCGCGGGCGGTGCTTGCCGGCCGCGACGTGTCGATCGCCGCGGTGGCCGGGCTCGAGGATCCGCGCGCCAGCGAATTCTTCAAGCCGCTGGCCAACCTGCCGGCCACGATCGATGCGGAAGACCGCGAACGCCTGCAGCAGGCGGCGGAAGAGGCGATCCGCGACCGCGTCATTCCGGCCTACCGCAGCCTGCTCGCGTTCTTCCGCGACGAGTACATGAAGAAGGCGCGCAAGACCCTCGCCGCCGAAGCGATGCCGAACGGCAAGGCCTATTACCGCCAGCAGATCCGCGAATACACCACCCTCGATCTTTCCGCCGAAGAGATCCACGCGATCGGCCTCGAGGAAGTCGCGCGCATCCAGGCGCAGATGCTGGAAACCATGCACGCGGCCGGCTTCGAAGGCAGCTTCGCCGAGTTCCTGCAGTTCCTGCGCACCGATCCGCAGTTCTACGCGAAGACCCCGGAGGAACTGCTGATGCGCGCGGCGTGGATCGCCAAGCGCGTTGACGGCAAGATCGCCCGCTACTTCGGCGTGCTGCCGCGCGGACGCTTCGGCATCGAACCGGTGCCGGCCGACATCGCGCCGTTCTGGACCGCCGGCCGCGGCGGTGCCAGCACCTACTGGCTCAACACCTGGGATCTGCCCTCGCGTCCGCTCTACAACCTGCCGGCGCTGACCCTGCACGAATCGGCTCCCGGTCATTCGTTCCAGCTTTCGCTGGCCGAGGAACAGAGCACCCAGCCGGCATTCCGCCGCAACGGCTACATCTCGGCCTATGGCGAAGGCTGGGGCCTCTACACCGAGAAACTCGGCAAGGAGATGGGCATCTACGAGACGCCCTACGAGGAGTTCGGCCGGCTGACCTACGAGATGTGGCGCGCCTGCCGCCTGGTCATCGACACCGGCGTGCACCACAAGGGCTGGTCACGCGAGAAGGCACTGGCCTACCTGCGCGAACGCACCGCGCTCAGCGAGCACGAAGTCACCACCGAGGTCGACCGCTACATCTCGTGGCCGGGCCAGGCGCTGTCGTACAAGCTCGGCGAGATCCGCATCGTCGAACTGCGTGCCGAGGCCGAGCGCGAGCTCGGCGCGAAGTTCGACATCCGTGCCTTCCACGACACCGTGCTGTCGCAGGGCTCGGTGCCGCTGCCGGTGCTCGAGGAACAGGTGCGCGCCTTCATCGCCGAGCGCAAGGCGCAGGGCTGAGCGCGACCCGCCGGCATCGGCGTGCCGGCGCGGATCGCGGTCCACGCGAGCCGGGCGGTGCCGGCGGCACGCGCCGGCGCTGCTCAGCGCAGCCGTTCGGCGCGCACGAAGCCGGCGCGGTCGAGCAGGTGTTCGGCGAGACCGCTCGGCAGGTTGCGGCGCACGCGCACGGCGGCGCCGTCCGTGCCGAGGATCTCGACCTTCATGGGCGAACGGTTGCGGAAGTGGACGAGGTAGCGCTCACCCTTGCGCTTGCCGAGTTCGCGGTAGTCGGTGATCGTGCCTTCGCCGGCCGCGGCCTCGGGCTCGGCCGGTGCGAGGAAGTCGTCGACCGGCGCAGCCGCCGGGACCACCGGCGGTGGCGCTGCCGGCACCGCCACGGCGGCGGCGATCGCCACCGTGCTCACCGCCGGCACCGCCGGAGCGGCCTCGTCCGCAGTCGGCGACGGCACCAGAGCCGCCGCCTGGCGTGCATTCCACTCACGCTGCAGCAGGGCGAAGGTCGATTCGGCGGCGTCGTCTTCCGGCAGGTCGCGCTGGCGGGTCGCACGCAAGCCGAACGGCAGGGCCTGGCCGTTGACCGTGGCGGTGGTGCGCACGTGTTCGAGGAAATCGCCGAGATCCGAATTCTCGTCGAGCCGCGCGCGCTCGAGGTTGCCGTACTCGATGCTGAAGTCGAGCGTGCCGCCGCGGGTGGCGAACTCGCGATAGGCCGCATCGAGCTCGGCGGTGGCGGCGATGCCGTCGGCGGCGAGGACACGGCGCACGGTGAACAGGTGGCGTTCGACGAACTCGCTCTCGCCGATGCCGTCCTTGCTGGCGCAATGGCGGTTGCGGGCGGCGACGAAGCCTTCGTCGCGAAGCTGCCACTCGTCGCTGATCGGCTGGTCGTATGCGGTGAAGTAGTTGGCCAGCAGGGCCGCCTTGTCCTTGAGCTCGGCCTTGCTGAGGTAGTGCAGCTCGCCGACACCCGGCTTGGTCAGGGTCGATTCGATCAGGGCGAGCCCGTCCTCGCGCCACAGCCGCAGCTTCATCGTCAGCGGCTCGTTCGGCAGGCCCATGCCGGCGAGTTCGTCATCCGCCCAGTAATGATCGCGCAGACAGCCCTCGGCCTCGAACAGCGACAGGCTGGCGTTGCCGAACAGGCCCGCCTCGTACAGCAGCGGCAGGCTCATCGGACCGAAGCCGCCTTCGAGCACCATCTCGACGTCGTCGATGCCGCCGGTCGGGTTCCCGAGCTTGAACATGCCGCGGTAGAACTGGAAGAACGGAACCTTCAGGGTGACCCGCTTGAAGGTGTACACCTCGTCCGGCGCCTCGTCGCCGAACGGCAGCACGCGCACGTCGCGGGCGCTGGCGCCACCGAGCAGGCGCGGCCAGGTCGAACGGTAGTCGACGTCGTAATCGGGAAAGGTCGCCCGGATCGTGCGTCCCATCAGGACGTTGGAATGGGCCATCGGCAGGACGATCAGGGCGACTCCGGTGCCGACCGCGCCGAGGATCCGCCACAGCGACGAGCCGCCCTTGGCCGGCTTGCCTTCCTTCGTCCGCCGGCTCGTCGAGCCCGCGCTTCCTCCGCCATAGATCGCCATGGATTCGCTCCTTGCAGGGTGGGGTGCCCGGCCGCGGCCTGCCGGCAGCCGGCGCGCAACGGCAGGTCCGATCATAGACGCCGGTATGCCGCGCCGTCGAAGGCGGCGCGGCCGATCCGTGACGGAGTTACCAGCCGGCTTCGTGCAGCTTGCGCGTGGTCGCCTCGTCGGCCGGGCGGGCGACGAGGCCGCCGGCGGCGGCCAGGCTGACCCGGTAGCGTCCGCCGTCGACCAGCGGCAGGAAGGCTGCGCTGCCGTAGTCGGCGTCGATCCAGCCGGTCCAGCGCGGGAAGCGCTGCTTGAGCGCGATCACGTCGAACGGGTTTTCCTCGCCGAGCGCGACCAGGCTCGGGGCGGCTTCGCGAGCGCGCGCGGCGTCGGCATGACGACCGCTGATGCGGTCGAGGCGATACAGCGCCGGCGCACCGAACACGACCGCGGCCGGTTGCCACTTGATCACCCGCGCATCGAGCTGCCACTGGTCGCCGACGACCTCGACGTGGCGGCGCGTGCCGTCGGGATACTCGATGCGCAGCTCGTAACGCGGGCCGTCGAGCTGGCGCGCGACGAGCGTGGCGACCTCGGTCTCGGCGGCGAGGCGACGGTAGCCGTGCAGGGCCGTCGCCGACAGCGCGGCGAGGCCGGCGAGCAGCACGAACACCAGGCTCCACAGGCTGCTGTGGCAGGCGGCGAAGCGTCGCCGTGCGCGCCAGCGCCGGCGCGCCCCGGCCGCATTGGCGATCGCAAACAGCAGGCCGAAGCCGGCGAACACGTACAGGGCGATGAGGATCGGCGTGATCGGCATGGCCCGATCATAGCGCCGCGACCCCGGCGCGGTCCGCTGGCGGCTGCAGCACGCGGCTATACTCGCGGCGATCCCCATCGCCCTGCCGCCATGCGCCCATCGTTCCGCTGGACCGTCCTCGTCGTGCTCGTGCTGCTCGCCGCCTGCGGCAACAAGGGCGATCTCGTCAAGCCGCCGCCGGAAGCGCCGCCCGCGGCGCCCCCCGCGGCGAGCTGAGCCGCGGCCGCGCATGGGCCTGGCCTTCACCAAGATGCACGGCGCCGGCAACGACTTCGTGATCGTCGATTGCCGCACCGCGCCGCTGGCGCTCGACGCGGAGGCGATCCGCCGCCTCGGCGACCGCCATTTCGGCGTCGGCTTCGACCAGCTGCTGAGCATCGAACCGGCCCGCGATCCGAGTTGCGCCTTCGCCTACGGCATCTGGAATTCCGATGGCACGACCTCCGGCCAGTGCGGCAACGGCGTGCGCTGCGTCGCCGCCTGGCTGGCCCGCGCCGGCCTGCTCGGGCCCGGTGCGACGCGCCTGCAGAGTCCGTCCGGCGCCGTCAGCGTCGAGCTGCTCGCCGACCGCCGCGTGCGCGTCGACATGGGCGAACCGGATTTCAGCGCGGCGGCGATTCCGCTGGATCCCGCGCTGGCGCGCGGCGACGCCGGCAGCGCGCGCTGGACGATCGAGGTCGGCGGTGAGGACCTCGCCATCGGCGCGGTGTCGATCGGCAATCCGCATGCGGTCATCGAGGTCGATGCCGTCGCGTCCGCCGCAGTTGCCGCGCTCGGCCCGCAGCTCGCCGGCGCCGCCGCGTTTCCGCATGGCTGCAACGTCGGCTTCGCCGAAGTCCGCGCCCGCGATGCGATTGCATTGCGCGTGTGGGAACGCGGTGCCGGCGAGACGCTCGCCTGCGGCAGCGGCGCCTGCGCGGCGGTCGCCGTGCTGCGCCGGCGCGGGCGCGTCGATGCCGACGTGCATGTGCAGCTGCCGGGCGGCACACTCGACATCCACTGGGACGGCCCGGGCCAGCGCCTGTGGATGACCGGCCCGGCCGCTTTCGTCTTCGAGGGAACCTGGCATGACTGAGTTGAGCGTGAAGGAAGGCCTCACCGCCATGGAGGTGGCCAGCTACCTGCGCCGCCACCCCGACTTCCTCAAGGAGTTCCCCGACCTCGCCATCACCCTGCTGCTGCCGCGCGAGCAGGGGCCGGCGGCGTCGCTGGCGAGCTATCAGCTCGAGGTGCTGCGCGACAAGAACGCCGAGTTCGGCCGGCGCCTGCGCGAGCTGATCGAGATCGCCCACGAGAACGAGCAGCTGATGGTGCGCGTGCACACGCTGACCCTCGCATTGATGCGTGCGAACAGCCTCGGCAACACGGTTTCGCGCGTGGTCGCCAGCCTGACCGAGGATTTCGGCACCGACCTCGTGCGCATCGTGCTGTTCCGTGCCGATCCCGACCTGCCGGCTGCCGAGTGGCTGCTGGTCGAGCCGGGCGGCATCGCCGCGATGCCGGCCTTCGCCGAATTCGTCAAGCGCGGCGAACCGCTGTGCGGACGCCTGCAGCAGGACAAGCTTGATGCCCTGTTCGGCGCGCGCGCCGACGAGGTGCGCTCGTCGGTGCTGCTGGCGATCGGCGAACTCGGCCTGCTGGCGATCGGCAGCCTCGACGCCAACCGCTTCCATCCCGGCATGGGCACGGTGTTCCTGCGCCTGATCGCCGAGGCGATCGCGAGCGCGGTCGCCCGCTACCCGCGCTGATCCGGGAGCGCCGCGATGGCGGACGACGCCCTGCGCACCGACATCGAGCGTTTCCTCGGCTGGCTGCGGGTGGAAAGGCGCTACTCGCCGAACACGCTCGCCGCCTATGCGCGCTCGCTGACCCGCCTCGAGGCGCATGCGCAGACGCTCGGCATCCAGCGCTGGGCGGATCTGCGCGGCGCGCACCTGCAGGGCTGGGTCGCCCGACTGCATCGCGAGGGACTGGCGCCGGCCAGCCTCGCCCAGTTGCTGTCGACCTGCCGCAGCTTCTTCCGCCACCTCGCCCGCGACGGCGGCATTGCCGTCAATCCGGCGGTCGGCGTGCGCACCCCGAAGGTACGCCGCAAGCTGCCGCAGGTGCTCGATGTCGACGAGATGTCGGCCCTGCTCGAGTTCCCGACCGACGACGCCGAAGCCGTGCACGACCGCGCCATGCTCGAACTGCTCTATTCGAGCGGCCTGCGCGTGTCGGAGATCGTCGCCTTGCGCTGGCACGACCTCGATGCACCGAACGGCCTGCTGCGGGTGACCGGCAAGGGCGCGAAGACGCGCATCGTGCCGGTCGGACGCATGGCCCTGGAGGCGCTCGACGCGCTGCGCCGCCAGGACCACGCCGGCGACGACGACCGCATCCTGCGTGGACGCAACGGCCGCGCCCTGAGCCCCAACGGCGTGCGCACGCGCCTCAAACGCCGGGCGCGCGAACGGGGCGTGTGGAAACGCGTCTACCCGCACCTCATGCGCCACTCCTGCGCCAGCCACCTGCTCGAGTCCTCCGGCGACCTGCGAGCCGTGCAGGAACTGCTCGGCCATGCCGACATCGGTACCACCCAGATCTACACCCACCTCGACTTCCAGCACCTCGCCCGCGTCTACGATGCCGCGCATCCGCGCGCACGGAGGAAATAGGGCCCCACTTGCATTGCCGCCGGCCGGGCCCCAGATCGTTCGCCCCGACCCGGCGCCCTGCCCATGGAAAGCTTCCACGCCACCACCATCGTTTCCGTGCGCCGCGCCGGCCGTGTCGTCATCGGCGGCGATGGCCAGGTCACCCTCGGCCACACCGTGATGAAGGCGAACGCGCGCAAGCTGCGCCGGCTCGGCGCCAGGGGCGACGTGCTGGCCGGCTTCGCCGGCGCCACCGCCGACGCCTTCACCCTGTTCGAACTGTTCGAGCAGAAGCTCGAGCGCTTCAGCGGCAACCTCACCCGCGCCGCCGTCGAGATGGCCAAGGACTGGCGCACCGACCGCCGCCTCGGCCGCCTGGAAGCGATGCTGGCCGTCGCCGACAAGGATGTCTCCTTGCTGATTTCCGGCAACGGCGACGTCGTCGAACCCGAAGACGGCCTCATCGCGATCGGCTCGGGCGGTCCCTACGCCCAGGCCGCCGCCAGGGCCCTGCTCGAAAACACCGACCTCGACGCCCGCACGGTCGTCGAACGCGCATTGAAGATCGCCGGCGACATCTGCATCTACACGAACCACAACGTGACGGTCGAGGAGCTGGGTGAAGCAGGGGCTGGGGACTAGGGGCTAGCAGCGGCGAGGGCTCGTGAACCGTGCCCTGCGCTTCGCTTTCAACGTCGCAAGCCTGCGCCAACCTTCGATCTTCGAGCCCTCGCCCCTCTCCCCAGTCCCTAGTCCCTAGTCCCTAGTCCCTAGTCCCTAGTCCCTAGTCCCTAACCCCTGGCCCCCAGCCCCTCGATGAGCAACATGACCCCCCGCGAGATCGTTCACGAACTCGACCGCTACATCATCGGCCAGCATGCGGCCAAGCGTGCGGTGGCGATCGCCCTGCGCAACCGCTGGCGGCGCATGCAGCTCGATCCGGCGCTGCGCGACGAGGTGACGCCGAAGAACATCCTGATGATCGGTCCGACCGGTGTCGGCAAGACCGAGATCGCGCGGCGCCTGGCGGCGCTGGCCAACGCGCCGTTCATCAAGGTCGAGGCGACCAAGTTCACCGAGGTCGGCTATGTCGGCAAGGACGTCGAGCAGATCGTGCGCGACCTCGCCGACGCGGCGGTCAAGATGACCCGCGAGCAGGCGATGGCGCGCGTGCGCAACCAGGCCGAGGACCGCGCCGAGGACCGCATCCTCGATGCGCTGCTGCCACGCCGGCAGACGGTCGGCTTCGCCAACGAACCCGCCATGCCGGACCCGCGCGACAGTGACACCCGCCAGAAACTGCTCAAGCAGTACCGCGAGGGCAAGCTCGATGATCGCGAGATCGAGATCGAGGTGGCGATGAATCTCGGTGTCGAGATCATGGCACCGCCCGGCATGGAGGAAATGACCAGCCAGCTGCGCGGCATGTTCCAGTCGCTGTCCGGCCAGCGCACGCAGAAACGCAAGCTGACGATCGCCCAGGCACGGCCGGTGCTGGTCGAGGAGGAAGCCGGCAAGCTGGTCAACGACGAAGAGATCAAGACGCAGGCGATCCGCAACTGCGAACAGAACGGCATCGTCTTCATCGACGAGATCGACAAGGTCGCCCAGCGCGGCGAATGGAGCGGCGCGGGCGTCAGTCGTGAAGGCGTGCAGCGCGACCTGCTGCCGCTGGTGGAGGGTTCCTCGGTGTCGACCAAGCACGGCATCGTCAAGACCGACCACATCCTGTTCATCGCCTCGGGTGCGTTCTCGCTGGCCAAGCCTTCCGACCTGATCCCCGAGCTGCAGGGTCGTTTCCCGATCCGGGTCGAGCTGGCGGCGCTGTCGGCCGACGACTTCCGCCGCATCCTCGGCGAACCCCAGCACGCCCTGACCAAGCAGTATGCGGCCCTGCTCGCCACCGAAGGCGTGACCCTCGAGTTCACCGGCGAGGGCATCGCGCGTCTCGCCGAGGTCGCCTTCCAGGTCAACGAGCGCACCGAGAACATCGGCGCACGGCGCCTGCACACCGTGCTCGAACGCCTGCTCGACGAGATTTCCTTCGATGCCTCCGACCATGCCGGCAGCCACTTCACCATCGACGCGGCCTATGTCGATGCGCACCTCGCTGCGCTGGTCAAGGACGAGGACCTGTCGCGTTACATCCTGTGACGACGCCCCCGCACTCCGCCCGCGGCGGAGCGCCGGCGGCGCGTCGCGGTTGCACGAACCTTCCGATCATCCGACCATAGCCCCATGACCACCGTCGTTCCGTTCAAAGCCCGCGGCCTGCGCGCCGTCCTGCGTGAGTCGCTCGAGCAACGCATCCCGATGCGCTTCGCCCGCGAACGCATCCAGCCGGGCTGGATCCATGGCTATGTCGTCGGCCTGTCGCGCGACTTCTGCCTGATCGCCGAAGTCGGTGACGCCATGCGTTTCGACGGATACGTCGTGCTCGTCATCGCCGACCTCAGCCAGGTCGAGGAGGACCCCTCGCGCGAGTTCGTCGAGAAGGCCCTGGCGATCCGCGGCGAAGAACTCGCGGTGCCGGCGGATTTCGCCCTCGACGACTGGGTGTCGATCGCGCAGTCGGCGATGCGCCACGCACCGCTGGTGTCGATCAACGTGGTCGAGGACGACGCCGGCGAGGTCAGCTACATCGGCCAGCTGGCCGGCATCGAGCATGACGCGCTGCTGCTGCGCGAGGTCGATCCGAACGCGCACTGGTATCCGGATACCGGCGACTACGGTTTCGAGGAGATCGCCTCGATCGGCTTCGGCACCGGTTATCTCGATGCGTTGTGGCAGGTCGCCGGTTCGCCGGTCGATCCGCTGGCGCCGCCGGCGCGCATCGATTCCCGCGATCGTCCGTGACGGTCGTTCATGTGCGATCGTCCGTGATCGCTGCTTCGGCCGTGCTTCATCCGCTTGCGAGGCTGATTGATCCGGGATTCCAGAAGCAGCCATCCCTGGCCGCACTTTTCATGGACCGCCTCCGTGTTTGAGACCGCGTCTGCTCCGCTCTTCATGCGGATACGTCTTTCGCCATGACCACGCCCGTCCCCGCCGGCATCACCCTGCATCGCGCCTCGCACGTGCTCGAGGTGAGCTACGACGACGGCCAGGTGTTCCGCCTGCCGGCGGAGTACCTGCGGGTGAATTCGCCGAGCGCCGAGGTGCAGGGCCACGGACCGGGGCAGAAGGTGTTGGTCGACGGCAAGATCGACGTCGACATCGAGGCGATCGTGCCGGTCGGCAACTATGCGGTGCTGCTGAAGTTCAGCGACGGCCACCAGACCGGCATCTATTCGTGGGAGGTGCTGTACGCACTCGGCCGCGACCACGATCGCAACTGGCGCGAATACCTCGACGCCCTCGCCGCCGCCGGCCGCTCGCGCGAGGCCTGATGCGCTCCTGGCAAAGCGGTGGAGCTTGCATCACGGGAAGAAGCCGAAAAAGCGGTAGAGCCTGAAACACGGAGCACACGGAGCACACGGAGGAAAAGCCGGTCATTGAAAAGCTTTTTCTTCGCGTTTCAGTCATTCCGCTTCTGCTACTCCTCGGTGTGCTCCGTGTGCTCCGTGTTTCAAGCTCTTGTTTCAGGCTCTTGTTTCAGGCTTACCAGCCGCCGCCACCGCCACCACCGCCGCCGCCACCCGACGAGCCACCGCCGCCGCCCGATGACGAACCCGGCGGACTCGACGACGAGCTGATCGCGCTCGACAGCGAGGAGCCGAGCGAGCTGCCGAAGCTGGAGGCATTGAAGCCCTGGCTGCCGGAACCGTGGTACCAGGCCATGGCCGCACCGGCCGCGGCAACCGCGGACGCGCCCATCACCGCCGCCAGGCGGTCGCCCCAGGTCTTCTCGACATCGAGCGCCATCGCATACGGCAGCAGGCGCTGGTATTCGTCGATCGTCATCGGCGGCGCCTTGGCCCGCGCGAGCTCGTCGCGTTCGGCGACGCCGAGGTAGAGACGCAGGCCGTCGACCTTGTCGAGCAGCTTGCGCCCGGTTTCGGTCGGTGCACGCAGCCAGTAGCCGAACGGAACCTGCACCGCACAGATCGCGGCGACGAGCACGGCAAAGATCACGCTGGAGAACATCGACAGCAGCCAGGCGGCGCCGGCGGTGGCGGCGGCGGCGAGGATGCTGGCGACGATCCAGCCGACCGCGCTGCGGCCATCGTGCCGGGCGGCGAACACGGAATAAAGACTGCCGGCGAGGAACATCGCCAGCAGGCCGGTGGCGATCGTCAGCACGACCAGCTGCGCGACCGGCTGGATCGTGTCGAGCAGCAAGGCGGCGGTGATGATGCCGATCGCGACGAGCACGCCGAGACAGCCGATGCCGTCGTTGCGACGGAAGTTCGCCTTGGCGTGGCCCTCGTGGATCGTTTTCTGGTGCAGCTTGCGGATGCCGCCGATGCGTGCATGGTCGGATTGTTCGAGGGTCAGCTTGTCGCCGCCCGCGAACAGGCTCTCGTGCAGCAGACGCGCCGAGTCGGGTATTCCGGCGCCGGGCGCACCGCGCTTGCGCAGCACGTAGGTGTTTTCCTTCTCCTCGATCTCGAGCGCGCCGTCGACACCGAGCAGGACCACGTCGGCGGCGAAGCAGCGATCGTCGTAGTCCATCCTGCGCACGAAGCGCATCACCGCCGGCGAGATTCCGTGCGGCGGATCGTATTGCGGGAAGATCACGCCGGTCTTCGGGTCGCGGCCGACGCGCCACCACTGCACGTAGAGGAACAGCACGAGCACGACGAGGCCGCCGAACAGGATCGCCTCGCGGCGGTTGTCGCGGCCGAACCAGCGCGCCTGGTCGGCCAGCGTCGGCTCGCTGACGATGCCCTTCGGGAACATCGCGACGAGGGTGAGGCCGTGTTGCGCCGGCAGTGCCCTGCGCGTGGCCACCACGGCATGGCCGTCGCTGTCGATGCCGGCCGTCGCATCACGCGCGGTCGAGCCCTGCGCACCGGTATAGGCTTCGACCTTGAGTTTGCCGCGCGCGCCGTCGCCGGGCAGGGCGACCGTCGCGCTGGCCCGGTCGATGGTGAAATCCCAGCCGTTGCCGGTGACGTTCCAGTAGAGCTCGTCGTGGTCCTTGAAGAAGCCGAGCTGGCGCGCCGTGCGGTAGCGGAACACGTAGGTGTGTTCGCCGCTGTCCAGATAGACATCCTTGCTGCCGAAGTAGACGCGCACGCCGTTGGCAAACGGTTCCGCGTGCCAGGGTTCGGCGGAGCCGTCGCGGCTGACCTCGAGCGGTTCGAACAGGACGTTGACGCGGCGTCCGCTGCGGTCGCGGTAGGCGGTCGGGAAATCGCGGTAGATGCCGCGCTGGATGCGGTTGCCCTCGGCGCGCACGCGGATCGTCTCGGCCACGACCATGGTCGAGTCGGCGGCGACGGTGATGTCGCTGTGGAACTCGAGGATGCGCTCGTCGGCGCGTGTGCTGGCGACGGCAAGCAACGACAGGATGACGATCAGCCACTTCATCACGGCGGGTTCCTCTGCGAAGGTTCGGCTTCGAAGAACTCCAAACGGCGAAAGCCGGCCAGACGGGCCACGACGAGGTCGGGAAACTGCTCGATGCGCGTGTTGAGCTGGCGCACCGCGCCGTTGTAGAAGCGCCGCGCGTACTGCAGATGGTCCTCGATGGCGACCAGATCGCGCTGCAGCTGCAGGAAATTGCCGCTGGCCTTGAGGTCCGGGTAGCTCTCGGCGAGGGCGAGCAAGCGTTCGATCTGGCGACCGAGTTCGTCCTCGAGGCGGGCACGGTCGGCGAGGGCGACGGCCGCATCGACGCGGGCGCGCATTTCGGTCACCGCGATCAGCGTGGCGCGCTCGTAGTCGGCGTATCCGCGGACCGCGGCGACCAGCTGCGGGGTGAGATCGTGGCGGCGGGTGAGCTGGATGTCGATGTCGCTCCAGGCCGCACGCGCCTGGTTGCGGTCGGCGACGAGGCGGTTGAAGACGACGATCGCACCGAGCACGACGATGGCGAGCACGCCCGACACGATGAGCGACAGGCTCATGCTCAGTCCCCGTCCGCTGCGGGCGCCGGCGCAGCGGTCTCGACGGGTTTGCCGAGATGACGCTCGAAGGCCGCCGCGATCGCGTGGTAGACGTGCTTGCGCATGGCCGGGGTCGACAGGCCGTGCTTGCCGCCCGGATAGGTCATCAGCTCGAAGGCGATGCCGCGCTCCTGCAGCTCGGCCATCAGTTTCGTCGAGTGGGTGAACAGCACGTTGTCGTCGGCCATGCCGTGGATCAGCAGCAGCGGCGACGCCAGGCCGTCGAGCCAGGCGAACGGTGCGCTGCGGATGTAGCCGGCCCGGTTGCCGGCCGGATGGCCGAGGTAGCGTTCGGTGTAGTGGGTGTCGTACAGCATCCAGTCGGTGACCGGAGCGACGGCGACGCCGAGCGCGACTTCGTCGGACGCCTTGGCCAGCAGCATCGTCGTCAGGTAACCGCCGTAGCTCCAGCCGAACACGCCGATGCGCGATTCGTCGACCCAGGGCTGCTTCTTCAGCCAGGCGATGCCGGCCAGCTGGTCTTCGACCTCGACCGCGCCGAGCTGGCCGTGGATCGCATCGGAAAACTTGCGTCCGCGTCGCGCCATGCCGCGATTGTCGAGGGTGAAGACGACGAAACCCTGTTGTGCCATGTACTGGCAGAAGCGCACCTGCTGGCTGGCATGCGCGGTGGCCGAGTCGCCCCAGGCGCGCACGACGCGCTGCACGCCGGGGCCGCCGTAGAAGAAATTGAACACCGGGTAGCGCCGGGCCGGATCGAAGCCGGCCGGCTTGAATAGCCGGTAATGCAGGGTCTGGCCGTCGCCGGCGAGCAGGCTGCCGAACTCGGCCGTCGCTGCCTCATCGCGGAATGCGGCAAACGGATGCGAGGTGTCGTAGGGGTTTTCCTCGATCCAGCCGATGCGCGCGCCGTCGCTCGCGTGCAGGCTGACGCGCGGTGGCGTGTCCGGCGCGGAGTAGGTGTCGACAAAGAAACGCGCGTCGGGCGAGAAGGCGATCCGGTGCGTGCCGTCGCCTTCGCTGATGCGCAGCGGCGCGTCGGCCGTGCTGCCGTCGAGGGCGAGCCGGTAGAGCTGGCGGTCGCCGGCGAAGTCGCGGTTCGATTCGACGAAGACCTGCCCGGCCGTCTCGTCGATGGCGAGCAGGCGGTCGATGTTCCAGTCGCCGGCGCTGAGCGCGGCGATCAACGTGCCGTCGAGGCCGTAGTGGTAGAGATGATGGAAACCGCTGCGGTCGCTGCCCCAGACGAAACCGCGGTCACCGGAGAGGAAACGCAGGTCGTCGTGGAGCTCGACCCAGCTGTCGCGCGTCTCGGTCAGCACGGTGCGCTGCTCGAGCGTGGCCACGTCGACGAAGCGCAGTTCGAGGCGCTTCTGGTCGCGCGACTGCCACTGGTAGGCCAGGTGCTTCGCATCGGGCAGCCAGTCGACCCGCGCCAGATAGATGTCCTTGTCGGCGCCGGGATCGATCCAGCGCGTTTCGCCATCGCCCGGCGCGACGAGGCCGAGCTTCACTTCGACGTTGGCTTCGCCGGCGGCCGGATAGCGCTGCTCGATGACATCGGTGCGCTCGGCCTGGATCTCGAAGCGGCGCACCACCGGCACGGTCTTCTCGTCGTAACGCTCGAAGGCGATCAGCGAATCATCGGGTGCCCACCAGTAGCCGCGATCGCGCGCCATTTCCTCCTGGGCAATGAACTCGGCCTCGCCGTTGCGCACCGTGCCACCACCGTCCGTCGTCAGTGCACGCGCCTTGCCCGCGGCGAGATCGAGCACCCACAGATTGCCTTCGCGCAGCCAAGACACGTAACTGCCCTGCGGCGAGATGCGCGGATCGAGCACGGCACCGCCGGTGTCGAGCGCGCGCAGGGCCTGGTCCTTCGCCGCACCGAGCTCGTACAGGTACAGCTTGTCGCCGAGCGGAAAAAGCAGCTTGCGGCCATCCGGCGACCACTGGTAGTCGACGATGCCGCTGAGGTCGGCCGTGCGCGCGCGTTCACGGCGCGCGGCCTCCTCGGCCGAAAGCTTTTCCCCGGGCGCGAGCGCATCGGCATCGACCAGCAGGCCGAGCTGCTTCGTCGCCAGATCGTAGGCCCAGAGATCGAAACGGTTCTGGTCGCCGGCCTTGGCCTTGAGCAGGCTCACCCGTGCCCCATCGGGCGCGATCTGCAGGCCGCGCGGCGAGGGCCCGTCGAGACTGCCGCCATCGAAGATGCGCTCGATCGTCAGCGGTTCGGCCATGGCATGGAAGGCGGCGGTCGCGAAGACCGTGGAAAGCAGCAGGCGCATCGGTTCCTCCCGGCAATACGTGCATTATCACGCAAGGCAGAGCGCGGGACGGGCGGCGCTTGCCGCCCGCTCGTGGGCGTGCCGGGAACCGCGCACGCGAACCCGGCTGCGAGGGCGGGAATCGGGACGGTCGCGATGTCCGGCCCGCGCACCGCAGGGCGGACTCAACGCCCGAACAACTGCCTGCGTTCTTCTTCGGACAGCGGCTTGCCGGCGTCGGGATGGACTTCGGCGCCGCGCGCCCAGGCGCGCTGCGTGGCCGGGCGTTCGGCAATCGCGGCCTGCCAGCGGCGCACTTCGGCGAACGCTTCGAGATCGAGCGGCGCCTTCGTGTAGGGGTTGATCCACGGATACGCAGCCATGTCGGCGATCGTGTAGTCGTCGCCGGCGAGGAAGGCGCGGCCGGCCAGGCGCCGGTCGAGCACGCCGAGCAGGCGCAGCGCTTCCTTCGTGTAACGCTCGATCGCGTAGGGAATCTTCTCGGGCGCATAGACATTGAAATGCCCGTACTGGCCGGTCATCGGCCCGAGACCGCCGACCTGCCAGGCCAGCCATTCGTCGACCACGGTGCGCGAACGCAGGTCGCTGCCGCCGAACTTTCCGGTCTTGTCGGCGAGATAGCGCAGGATCGCGCCCGACTCGAACACGCTGAGCGGAGCTCCGCCATCGGCCGGTGCATGGTCGACGATCGCCGGCATGCGGTTGTTCGGCGCGATGGCGAGGAAGGCCGGCTCGAACTGTGCACCCTTGCCGATGTCGACCGGCCGGATCACGTAGTCGAGGCCGGCTTCCTCGAGGAACAGGGTGATCTTGTGGCCGTTCGGCGTCGGCCAATAGTAAAGGTCGATCATCGGTTTTCTCCTTGAGCGCGGCGGGTCGCCGTGAACCGCCCGCGACCGCGACTCGGCGCGCACCGGCGTGTCCGGGCATCCTGCAGGCATCGGCATTTCGCGTCGGCGGGTCGCGATCGCGGTCGGGCCCGACCAATCGCTGCATCGCAGGGCCGGCAGTCGTGTGGCGACCTCGATCGGTCCGCCTTCTTCATCATGGCACAGCTGAACCGGGGGATTCAGCGCATGCCTGCAGGCTTGACGATTCATCGCGGGTTGACGCCCGAGCCCCTATGGTGATGCGGAGATCACTTTTTCGGGGGCATGGATGGGTCGTCTGGTGGTGGTATCGAATCGGGTCGCCTTGCCGGGAGAAACGGCCACGGGAGGCTTGGCCAACGGCTTGCGTTCCGCCTTGCGCAAGCGGCGCGGACTCTGGTTCGGCTGGTCCGGCGAGGTCGTGGAGCGCGTCGGCGAGGCGGCGACCGCCTGCGAGGGCGGCATCGAATACCTGCTGACCGATCTTTCGGCAACCGAACACGAGCGCTACTACCTCGGGTTTTCCAACCGCATCCTGTGGCCGCTGTGCCACTACCGGCCGTCGTTGCTGGACTACAGTCGCCCCGACTTCATCGGCTACTGGGACGTGAACCGGCGCCTCGCCCAGTTGCTCGCGCCGCGACTCGTGCACGACGACACGCTGTGGGTGCACGACTACCATCTCCTGCCGCTCGGTCAGGAGCTGCGGGAGGCCGGCATCGGCGTGCGCAGCGGGTTCTTCCTGCATGTGCCGTTTCCACCGTCGCCGCTGGTGGAGATGCTGCCGCATCACGAGCTGCTGTTCTCGGCGCTGGCTTCGTATGACCTCATCGGCGTGCAGACCGCGGACGATGCCCAATGCCTGCGCACCTACCTCGAGGGCATCGGCGGGGTCTCCGGCGATGACGGCAGCGTGCGCATGCCGGACGGACGGCTGACGCGGGTGAAGGCGTTTTCGATCGGCATCGACGCGGCGGCGGTGGCGGAAAAGGCCGAACGGGCGCCGCTGTCCGACGAATTCCGCCGGCTCGATGCCAGCCTCGAAGGGCGCAAGCTCGTCATCGGCGTCGACCGGCTCGACTACTCGAAAGGACTTCCGCAACGCTTCGAGGCTTTCGGCCGGTTCCTCGGCCGGCATGAGCATTGGCGCGCCCGGGTTTCCTATCTGCAGATCGCGCCGCCGAGCCGCGAGGACCTGCCGGAGTACCGGGACCTGCAGCATCAGCTCGAACAACTCGCCGGCGCCACGAACGGCCAGTTCGCCGATCCGCATTGGGTGCCGATCCGCTACGTCAACCGCAGCTATTCCCACGATGTGCTGGCCGGTTACTACCGCATGGCCGACGTCGGACTCGTCACTCCGCTGCGCGACGGCATGAATCTGGTCGCCAAGGAGTTCATTGCCGCGCAGCCGCCGGAAGATCCCGGTGTCCTCGTGCTGTCTTGCTTCGCCGGCGCCGCGCGCGAACTCGATGGCGCGCTGGTGATCAATCCGGTCGACCAGGAGGACATCGTCGAGACCCTGCACAAGGCGCTGGAAATGCCGTTGCACGATCGCAAGGCACGCTGGCAGGCACTGTGGAAGCAGGTGTGCACGAACACGATCGATACCTGGAGCAACGGCTTCCTTGCCGAACTCGAAGGCGCACCGCAGCGTTCCCGCGAGCCGGACCGGACGGCCGCCTGACACCACGCGACCGGCTTTCGCGGCGGCCCGCGCAGCGGTCATCCGCTTCCGTGGCTTCTCGCCTGCTTCCTCGCCGCCACTTCGCGCGCCGCCGCGGTGGTCCGCGCACCGCCGATCATTTCGGCCAGCCAGCGCACGAGCACGGCGGTGTAGTCCGCCTGCATGCGCTTGTCCGAGAACGCATGGTCGGCGCCGGTGATCACCCGCCGGGTGAGCGAGTGCGTTTGCGCGAAGGCGCGCGTGTAGTTCTCGATCACCGCGTGCGGAACGATGTCGTCGGTCTGCGCCTCCACCAGCAATACATCTCCGGTGTAGGCCCGACAGGCCTTGAGTGCACGATTGTCCGCGGGTTCCAGCGGCCTGTGTCGCCAGCGCGCGAGGTCGCCGTCGAGATGCAGCGAATGTTTCGGCGCATCCCAGGCCTCGTCCTTGTAGAGCGCCGGCGAGCGCAGGGCGAGCCAGCGCACCGCTCGTTCGGCCGTCAGCAACGCGGCGAGATAACCGCCGTAGCTGATGCCGACGACGGCAATCGCCTGCGGATCGACCTGCGGTTGCCGTGCAAGCCAGTCATAGGCGGCGAGCAGGTCGCGCTGGTTCTGCGGACGGGTCACTTGCGTCGACGGCCGGCCTTCCGCATGGCCGCGCAGGTCGAACGTCAGGCAGACGCAGCCGAGGCCGGCCACCTCGCGCGCGCGGCCAAGGTCATGCGACTGGCTGCCGCCCCATCCGTGCACGAACAACAGGCCGGGGAGCTCGCGCGGCGGCAGCAGCAGGCTGGCTGGAAGACGTTCGCAGTCAACCGCAATGTCAAAGGACTTCAGCTGGATGTCCATCGGAGATGCAGGTCACGTATTTGACGAGGCCGCCGAAGCGTTGTTCCACATCGCGGAAGTACACCTCGGCTGCGGCGGGCGGGGCAGGATGACCTTAGGCTTCGTGCGTCGATGCGCGCACCTGCTGCAATCCGGGATCGGCCTTGAACGCGTGCAGCGCGGCCAGTTCGGCCGGGGTGGCACCGCCGACCCGCCAGGATTGTTCGAGCACGCCGCAACAACGGACGCCGCGCGCGTCGCTGCCGAGGATCACGTCATAGTTGCGCCGCGAGGCGTAGAACGAGGGAAACGTCCGCTCGACCGCCGCGTCGTAGGCAAGCGCCTTTTCCACGACGGTGACGGCGTCCGCGGAAAGTCCCGACCCGACCAGGGCCGCGCGGTCGCCACGGATCACCCGCAGATCGCTGCCACCGTAGACGAGGTTGCCGCCGGGGTCCTCGATCTCGCGCTGCCGGCCGACATAGGCGATCGACCACGGACCGATCGTCAACCAGCCGACACTGCAGGCGAACGCGGCATCGAGCTGCTTCTCGATCACCAGCCCATCGGTGAGGATTTCGCCGGGGTCGATGTCGCGCAGGATGTCATCGAAGGCTTCGAGGTCGCGGACCACGTGCTGGCCGTGGCCGCCGCGGCAGTTCACGCGCTTCAACCGGACCGGACCGGATGGCAGCAGGCGCGCGGCGGCACGTCGGGCATCCGCGGCCTCGAAGGCCGTGAAACCCGGCAGCACGTGGGCGCTCAGCAAGCCGCCGAGTCCGGCGTTCCAGCCGGCGGGCGCCCGCGCATGCGGATCGATCAGCGGATGGGTGATCGCCTTGGTGGCGACATGGGCACTGGGGACGACGCCACCCAGCAGCATCGACGCATCGAGCAGCCCGTGCGCGCGCGCCTCGTCGACCAGCAAGGTGCGTGCGGCGACCGCATACGCCGCCGGTTGCCGGCAGCGTCCGTGAAAACCGACCTCGAGCAGTTGCGCCGTGCGCACGGCGACATGGCACAGCGAGACCGCCTCGTGATGCAGGGGATCGAGCGCATCTCCGTCGAGCACGAACACGCCCGTGCACCCGGCAGCGGTGACCGGCCGTACCGTCATGGAATCCGTCTCCGCTGGGGCACCGGCGATGCGCATCGTGGCCAAGGGTTAACCGATCGGGTCTGAAACCGGCGTGAAGCGCGAACGTTTGGTTCCGTTCATCCTCGACGTGGCTTGATCGCTTTCGAGCTTCGAGGCGTCCACTTCGGGCGGCCTCGCCTTCCGCAGCCACCGACGAGACCCGTGCTTCCTTCGCCAGCGCATCCCGATTCATCCGCGTGCGTGTTCCTCGACCTCGACGGCACGCTGCTCGATTTCACCCGCCGACCGCAGGAGGTGGTGATGACCGACGAGGTCCGGCGGTCGCTGGCGGCCCTGCAACGGCGGCTGGATGGCGCCGTGGCGATCGTCTCGGGACGTCCGCTCGCGGACATCGATGCGCTCTGCGGACGCGACCTCGCCGGCCTCGCGGCGGCGGGTCTGCACGGGCTGGAATGGCGCAGTTCCGAGGGCCGCGTCGAAACCGCAGCGTGTGCGCATCCGCGAATGGCGGCTGCGCTCGAACGCGCGCTGCTGCGCGTGCAGGGACTCGATGGCGTCCTCGTCGAGAACAAGCGCGCCGCCCTGGCCCTGCATTTCCGCGGCGCGCCGGATGCAGCCGCGCAGGTACGGACAATCGCCGGGGAGCTTGCCGACCTCGCCGGTCCGGAGTTCCGCTTGCAGGCGGGCGACCATGTCATCGAGCTGCGTCCGCGCGGCCGCAACAAGGGCGATGCCATCGGGCAGTGGATGCGTGACCCGCCGTTTGCCGGCCGCCGTCCGTGGATGGTCGGCGACGACCTGACCGACGAGCATGCGTTCGACTTCGTCAACCGCCGGCACGGCATCAGCGTCGTCGTCGGCGCACGCCGGCCGACCGCCGCACGCTTTTCCCTGCGCGATCCGGCTGCCACCCGCGCGTGGCTGGCGGCGGCCGCCTCAAGCGAACACCGATGAGGGAGGAACTCCGATGATGGGCGACCAGGGCACGCTCGAACTCGGCGTGATCGGCAACGGAAGCGTGGCCGCACTGATCGACCGCCAGGCACGCATGGTGTGGAGCTGTCTGCCGCGCATGGACGGAGATCCGGTTTTCTGCGCCTTGCTCGAGCCGGTCGCCGACGCCGGCTATTTCGCCGTCGAAGTCGAGAATCAGGCAGCCTCCACGCAGGCCTATCTGCACAACAGCGCGATCCTCTCGACGCGGATCACGACCACGGAGGGCGCGTCGGTCGAGATCCTCGACTTCGCTCCGCGCAGCAAGCAGCACGGCCGCCTGTATCATCCCGCCGGCTTCGTGCGCCGCATCCGTCCGCTGTCCGGAACGCCGCGCCTGCGCCTGCGTTTGCGTCCGACCATGGGCTACGGTGCGCGCATTCCCGAGCGCACGGTCGGTTCCAACCATGTGCGCTACCTGCTCGACGACTTCGTGCTGCGCGCGACCACCGACGCGCCGCTGCCGATGCTGGTCGAGGAACTGCCGTTCGTCCTCGATCGCGAGATCGATGTGGTGCTCGGCGTCGACGAAACCCTCGGCACGTCGCCGGCCCGGCACGCCCGGCTCGAGTTCGAGTCGACCCTCGACTACTGGCAGGAGTGGGTCCGCTACCTGTCGATACCGGCGGAGTGGCAGGACGCCGTCATCCGGGCGGCGATCACCCTGAAGTTGTGCCAGTACGAAGGCACCGGCGCCATTCTCGCCGCCATGACGACCTCGATACCGGAGGCCTCCGGCAGCATGCGCAACTGGGACTACCGCTATTGCTGGCTGCGCGACGCCGCCTTCGTCGTGCGCGCGCTGAACCGGCTCGGCGCCACCCGCAGCATGGAGGAGTACCTGCGCTACGTGTTCAACCTGGCCAGCACCGATGGCGAGCTGGCGCCGGTGTACGGCATCCATTTCGAACGCGAGCTGCACGAACGCGAAGCACCGGCCCTGCGCGGCTACCGCGGCATGGGGCCGGTGCGGATCGGCAACGACGCCTGGCGCCAGACCCAGCACGACACGTACGGCAGCGTGATCCTGGCGGCGACCCAGTTGTTCTTCGATCGACGCCTGCTCGCGACCGGTGACGAATCGACTTTCGCACGTCTCGAACCGGCGGGCGAGGCGGCCTGGCGTTCGCATGAGCGTCCCGACGCCGGATTGTGGGAATACCGCAATCGCGCCTCGGTCCACACCTATTCCAGCGTCATGTGCTGGGCCGGCTGCGACCGCCTCGCCCGAATCGCGGCGTACATCGGCCTGCAATCGCGCGAGCGCCTGTGGCGCCGGCGCGCCGACGAGATGCGCGCGCGGATCCTCGAGCGCGCCGTGCATCCGCTCCATGGCCATTTCGTCGACGTGTTCGGCGGCGAGGGACTCGATGCGAGCCTGCTGCTGCTGGCGGAACTCGGTTTCGTCGCGCCGACGGACCCGCGCTACGTGGCCACCGTCGAAGCGATCGGCCAGCACCTGCTGCGGGATCCGCTGGTGTTCCGCTATGCGGCGCCCGACGATTTCGGCGCGCCGGAAACCGGCTTCACGATCTGCAGCTTCTGGTACGTCGACGCGCTCGCCTCGATCGGCCGCGTCGACGAGGCGCGGGCCATCTTCCAGCAGCTTCTCGACCGGCGCACCGCGCTCGGCCTGCTGTCGGAAGACATGGCCGTCGATGGCCGCGAGCTGTGGGGCAATTTTCCGCAGACCTATTCGATGGTCGGGCTGATCCATTCGGCCATGAAACTCTCGCGCAGCTGGGACCAGCTGTTGTGAGCGATTCCGTACGCCACGATCGACCGATCGCAGGGCGCGTTCGGCATCCGTACCGGAAACGGGGTGGACACTCGGCATGCGTCGCGGCAGCGCATCCGGCGCTGCCGACGCAACCCGCGCATCCATTCGGAGTGACGTCATGACACATGGTGACCGCAAGGATCCGCACCCGATCGTCGCCGGACCCGAGAATCCGCTCGCCCGCCGGCGACGCAAGACCCGCGAAAGCAGCAACCTTGATGAGGCACTCGAGGAGACATTCCCCGCCAGCGATCCGGTTTCGCCGTTCGTGCCGGCCCGCGTGCCCGAAGAGCCGGTTCCCGACAACGATGCCGGCAGCCAATGACTGCCGGTTCGCGTTCGTCCCCGCCAGGAGAGGGCAGCGTGGGCAGTCGATGGGTCCGCGTGGCCGGGATCCTGCGGTTCGTCCTCAGGTATCGCGATCTCGCCTCCGTCGGCGATCGGGGCCACTGTCCGCCGGAGCGGGCGGCCGCCTTCACCGCCGACTTGATCGCGCTCGGCCCCGCCTTCATCAAGATCGGCCAGTTCCTGTCGACCCATGGGAGCCTGGTTCCGGATGAATGGATGCCGGCGCTCGAAGCCCTTCAGGACGATCTCGAACCGTTTCCGTTCGACCAGGTGAAGGCCATCGTGGAAGCCGATCTCGGCGCCCGGCTGACCGCCGTCTTCGCCAGCTTCGATCCGCTGCCGCTGGGTTGCGCTTCACTGGCCCAGGTTCATCGGGCGACCCTGCGAGATGGCCGCGAGGTGGCCGTCAAGGTGCAGCGGCCCGGCATCGCCACCGACATTCGCCGCGACATGCAGGCGCTCGGGACGGTGGCCCGGCTGACCGAGTCGCGCAGCCGTCTCGGACGGCGCATGCGCTTCGTCGACGCGGTCGAGGACATGACGCGCACGTTGATGGCCGAACTCGACTTCCGGCTCGAAGCGGAGAACCTCGAGCGGATCGGTCGGCGCATGAACGAGTATCCCGAGCTGCATGCTCCGGCCGTGCATTGGGCATTCACCTCGCGGCGCGTGCTGTGCATGGATCTCGTGCGCGGCGTGAAGGTCCGGTCGCTCGGCCTGCAGCGCACCGAGCACGACCTCGGGCCGGTGGCCGGGTCGCTGGTCCGGGCCTATCTCGATCAGGTTTTCGTGCACGGCGAGATCCACGCCGATCCGCATCCCGGCAACGTGCGGCTGACCCCCGAAGGGCAGCTGGCGATCTTCGATTTCGGCATGCTGGCCTATGTGCCGCCGCAGCGACGCCTGCAATTGCTGAAGCTGCTGCTGGCGGCCGTGGAGGGACGCGGCGAGGACGTCACGCGCACGGCGCTCGAGATGGGCGTCTGTTCGGCGGAGTTCGAGCATGCCCGCTACGAGCGCGAGGTCGGCCAGCTGGTAGCCCATTACGCGGCCCACCGCAGTCGACGTTCGCTGTCGGAAGGCGGCTTCGTGCTCGAACTCTCCCGCATCAGCACGGCCAACGAGGTCGGCCTTCCGGCGGAATTCAATCTGCTCGGCAAGGCACTCTTCAATCTCGAGCACATCTGCCAGGCACTCGATCCCGACATCGAGGTGAAAGCGGTGGTGGAAACGCACCTCGAGGCGATCATCAGCGGTCGGCTCAAGCGGGCGTTGTCGCCGGCGAACATGGCGACCGAACTGCTCGAAGTGGAGCGGCTCGTGCGCGGACTGCCGGGAAAGGTGGCCGACACGATGTCGGTGCTGGCCGAAAACCGGCTGCAGATCCGCATCGCCGGACTGCAGGACTCCCTGATCATGGAAAACCTGCAGAAGATCGCCAATCGCGTGGCCGCGGGACTGATCGCGGCGGCGCTGCTCGTATCGTCCGCGCTGGTCATGCGCGTGGACACGCCGCATGAGTGGTTCGGCTATCCCGCGCTTGCCCTGGGGATGGTCCTGCTGGCTGGCATCCTCGGCTTGGCGCTGGTGGCGAGCGCATGGAACCGCGATCGCAAGGCGAAGACGCAGCCGGAACGCTCCTGAACGATCCGCACAGACAAGCCGCCGCGGGCCGTACGTTCCGGGTCACGCGCGCCGCACCTGCCGGGCGCCACGATCGACAACAAAAGGGGCGGGGCTGGTGCCCCGCCCCGGCCACGGGTCCGCGTGTCAACGCTGCGGGCCACGCGGGTCTTCCTCGTCGCGCACGCGCTGCCCGTCCTGCGGGTGCTGATCGGTGCGCTGGTTGCGAGCGTCCTGCTCACGCGGATCCTGACCGGCCTGCTTGCCGGTGCCGGGATTTTCCCCGTGGCGTGGTTGGCCGCCCTGGTTCTGCCGCGGTGCGTTCCCGCCCTGGTTCTGCTGTTCGCGATGCTGGCCCATGTCGTTGACTCCTTCCGGCAGGATTGCCGGGTGGAAGCAGCCTGATCCTGCCGCCATGAATGCCACTGCGACGCGGAACAAATGGGGGATGAACCAGCGACGCCGTTCATCCGCCGGTATCGGGGCGGCGGCCGGGCTTGCACGCCGACGAACGGCGCGCGGCGCGGTTGAATCCCGGATGGCATCCCGTACGATACGCGACGCTCATTTCCCTGCGGGGGTCGGCATGCTAAAGTTCGAAGTTGCCCATGTGGTCGGACCCGAACGGGATGAAGCCGGGCGCCATCCCGCCATGACGATGTTCAACGCCACGAGAACGGCGTGCTGGTGTGGGCCGGCAAACTGCGTCCGGGTGCGGAAGCGAAAGCAGGCACCGACGTCACCAGCAGCGACTACCTCGAGCGCACCACCATCAGTTTCATGTCCTGGACCGACGTCGCGGGCTACTTCGAGAACCAGGTCTACGAGATCCTCGTCGCTCGCCTGATCGCCACTGCGAAGCGACACGAGCGCCCGCAGGATCCGCCTTCGCAAACCTAGACGCCTCGCGCGGCGCAGCGGGTCGACGCCGAAGCGGAACACGTCAACATGGCGCCCTGCGAGAGCCTCGTGCCACTCTTCGTCCCGCTCGGCGAGGATGGGGTGTCGACGCCCCGGAAAGGATCCTTCGGACTTCGCCCGCTCGATCAGTCGTTGCGACTGCCCTCGGATTTCTTCTCGGGTGGCGCCGCCTTGCTCTGCCGCACCAGACTCGTTGCGAGAGACTTGCCCGACACTTTGGGGCCGCGGTTCCACTGGGCGCGCACCTCCTCGTCCGTCGCGCTGGAAAACGGACGACCACTGTACAAGCCGAGATGCAAGGGTTTCTTCTCCATTCGCGTACTCTACTCGCTTGCCGCCGGCACACCGGCCTCCGCGAATGCCATCGCGCCCATCGCTTCGCGGCGCGCGTCCGCCGCCACGTCGACGCTCTTGAACGAGCGGGCGCCGCGAACCGCTGGCTACTTGCCGATGCAGAAGTCGGCGAAGATGCGGCCGAGCAGGTCGTCGGGGGTGAACGCGCCGGTGATCTCGCCGAGGGTGTCGTGGGCGAGGCGGAGTTCCTCGGCGGCGAGTTCGCCGGCGCGGGTGGCGGTGAGTGCGTGGGCTGCGGCTTCGAGATGGCCGCGCGCGCGTTCGAGGGCGTCGACGTGGCGCGCGCGCGCGCTGAAGGCGCCCTCGTTCGCTTCGCCGTGGCCGGCGTGATGCTTGAGTTCGGCTACGAGCAGGTCGAGTCCTGCGCCGCTGCGCGCCGACAGCCAGAGGTGGACGACGCCATCGCGGATCTCGCGGCGTGCGGGGTCGCCGGCGAGGTCGATCTTGTTGTGCACGACCAGATGGACGGCGGCGGTGCCGAAGTCGATCGGCAACACCGCGCATTCCGCTTGCGCGTCGTCGCCGACCAGCACGACGAGGTCGGCGCGTTCGAGTTCGGCGCGGGCGCGGCGCATGCCCTCGCGTTCGATGAGGTCGTCGGATTCGCGCAGGCCGGCGGTGTCGACGAGGGTGAGGGCGATGCCGTCGAGGTCGATCGTCTCGCGCAACACGTCGCGCGTGGTGCCGGCGACCTCGGTGACGATCGCGCGATCGCTGGCGGAGAGCGCGTTGAGCAGGCTCGACTTGCCGGCATTCGGAGCGCCGACGATGACCACGTGCAAACCGTCGACGAGGCGCACGCCGCGCCGCGTCGCGACCAGCAAGGCATCCAGCGCGGTGCGCTGCGCGGCGAGGTCGCCGGCGAGTTCGGGGGCAGCGAGGAAGTCGATTTCCTCTTCCGGGAAATCGATCGCCGCCTCGATCCACATGCGCAGGCGCACGAGGCCTTCGGCAAGCGCGTGCACGCGCCGCGAGAACTCGCCGTCGAGGCTGCGCAGGGCCGCGCGCGCGGCGGCTTCCGAACCACTGGAAACCAGATCGGCGATCGCCTCGGCCTGGGCGAGGTCGAGTTTGCCGTTGAGGAAGGCGCGCTCGGAAAATTCGCCGGGCCTTGCCGCGCGCGCACCGAGTTCGAGCATGCGCGCGAGCAGGCGGCGCAACACCACCGGACTGCCGTGCACCTGCAGTTCGAGCACGTCCTCGCCGGTGAACGAACGCGGTGCCGGAAACCACAGCAGCAGGCCGTGGTCGATCGCGTCGCCGTCGGCGCCGGTGAACTTCGCGAGGTGCGCGTGGCGCGCACGCGGTTCGCGGCCGAGCAGGGTGGTGGCGATCGGTCTGGCGGCCGGCCCGGAGAGCCGCACCACACCGATGCCACCGGCACCCTGCGCGGTGGCGATCGCGGCGATGGTGTCGCCGGCCGGGCTCACGGAGCGATGGCTCTCAAGCGCGCCGCCGCGGCCGCGCGGTCATTTCGCCTTGGCCGCCGCAGCCGCGGTCTCGCCGCGCTCGATGCGGCGGGTGATGACGAGCTGCTGGGCGAGGCCGAGCACGCCGTTGACCGTCCAGTACAGCACGAGTCCGGCCGGGAAGAACGCGAACAGCACCGAGAACACCACCGGCATGAACTTCATGATCTTCGCCTGCATCGGATCCATGCCGGTCATCGGCGTCAGATGCTGGGTGGCGAGCATGGCGGCGGCGTTCAGCACCGGCAGCACGAAGTAGGGGTCCGGAGCGGTCAGGTTCTGGATCCAGCCGATGAACGGCGCCTGGCGCAGCTCGACGCTTTCCAGCAGCACCCAGTAGAGGGCGAAGAACACCGGGATCTGCACCAGCATTGGCAGGCAGCCGCCGAGCGGGTTGATCTTTTCCTTCTGGTAGAACTCCAGCATCGCCTGGTTGAGCTTCTGCTTGTCGTCGCCGTAACGCTCCTTCAGTGCGGCCATGCGCGGCTGCAGCTTGCGCATCTTCGCCATCGAGCGGTACTGCGCCTCGCTGAGCTTGAAGAACAGCGCCTTGATGAACAGCACCAGCAGGATGATGGCGAAGCCCCAGTTGCCGGTGAGCTTGTGGAACTTGTCGAGCAGCCAATGAAGGGGCTCGGAGATCGCCGTGAACATGCCGTAGTCGACGGTCAGCGAGAGTCCCGGGGCGATCTCGTCGAGCTCGCTGGTGAAGGAGAAGAAGCTGCGGTAGTCCTGCTTCTTCGGGCCGACGTAGAGCTTCGCCGAAGTGGTCGCGGTGCTGCCCGGGGCGACCGCGATCGACGGCGACATCGTGCGCACGATGTAGCGCATGCCGCTGGCGTGCGGGCTGGTGGCGGTGGTGAAGCGATGGGTTTCGCCGGGCGGCGGGATCCATGCAGCGAAGAAGTAGTGCTGCAGCATCGCCACCCAGCCGCCGGTGATCTCGCTGTCGAGCGGTTCCTTGGCGAGCTTGTCGAAGGCGCGCTTCTCGAACTTCTCCTCGGGGCTGTACCAGGCGGCGCCGTTGAAACTGTAGCCTTCGACGTTGGTGTAGCCCTTGATGCCGGAACGATCGACCAGCTGCGGCACGCGCTGCAGCTGGCGGTAGGCGTTGCCGGTCCAGGCCACCGCGCCGTTGTTGCTGATCTCCTGGCGCTGCTCGATCACGTAGCTGCCGCGTTCGAACACGTAGACCTTGCGCACGCTGACGCCGCTGGCGTCGGTCCAGCTCAGCGGCACTTCCAGGCGGGCATCGTCGCCGAGCACGTATTCGCTCTTCTCGGCGCTGAACACGGCGTTGTGGTCGGGCGCCGGCTGGCCGCTGCTGACCAGACCGCTCTGGGCGACGTGGAAGCGCGCCGGGTCGGTGTCGAACAGGCGCACGCGCTCGGACTGCTTCGGCTGCAGCGGATATTCCAGCAGGTCGGCCGCGATCACGCTGCCGCCACGCGGGTCGATCTCGACGCGCAACAGGTCGGTGGTGACGACGATCGGCGGGATGGTCGCCGCAGTCTCGGCAGCCGGCGGCAGCGGCTCGGTGGCCGGCGCCGGCACGGCCGACGGCACCGCGCTGGGCACCGGCGTGTCGGCGGAAGCCGGCACGTCGGGCACCGTCGAGGCGGCCGGTGTCGTGCTGCCGGCGAGCTCGGTGGTGGCCGGCGCCTTCGGACCGTAGTCGAGCTGCCACTGCGACCAGATCAGGTAGCCGAGCGCCAGCAGGGCCACCAGCAGGAACATGCGTGGGTTGTTCATCGGGGATCGGATTCTCGCGGGATGCGGGTGGCGCCGGGAACCGGGGTGCCGGCCAGCACGACCGGGACGCACGCCGGGGCGCGGATCAGCCCGGCATTGTGCCGGCCGGCGACGGCACCTTCAATGCCGCGATCTTCTGCCAGAGGCGGGCCAGATCCTCGCGCAGGGCGGCGTTGTCGCTGGCGACCGCACTCGGGCGGGCGATGACGAGGATGTCGAATGCGGGGAAACCGGCGCGCGCATGGCGGAAGCTCTCGCGCACCACGCGCTTGATGCGGTTGCGGTCGAGCGCGCGTTTGGAGACCCGCCGCGACACGGCCTGGCCGAGACGTGCGCCGTCGTGCCCGTTCGGCATGACTTCGGCGCTGAAGTGGCCGCTGCCCAGGCGACGGGAATGGCCGCGCAGCGCGGCAAAATCGGCAGGCTTGAGCAGGCGCGCGGAACGCGGGTGGCCGAGTGGCCGCATGGTTCCGCGCGCAGCGTCCTCAGACGGAGACGGCGAGGCGCTTGCGGCCCTTCGCACGACGCGCATTGATGACCGCGCGGCCACCGCGCGTCTTCATGCGGGCACGGAAACCGTGGGTGCGCACGCGCTTGATGTTGCTCGGCTGGTAGGTGCGTTTGGTGGCCATGGGAATGCTGCTGGCAAAGGGAAAAGGGCGCGAATCATAGGCGGCGGCGGCGGGAGCGTCAAGCAAGCCGCGGTGGCGCTGCGCGGCTCCGGACCGGTAGACTGCGATGTTCCGCCGGCCGTTCGGATCGCGAACGGCGAAGCGTCTTTGCCGGAACGGGAACCCATGAGCGAGCTTTGGCGGCGCTGCCTCGAACGTCTGGAGACGGAGTTCGGCGCCGAGGATGTCCATACCTACCTGAAGCCGCTGCAGGCCAGCGAGGGCGAGCACGGCCTGCGCCTGCTCGCCCCCAACGCCTACACGCTCGATGCGGTGCGCGAGCGTTTCCTCGCCCGCATCCGCGCGGTGATCGAATACCAGCAGCGCGCGCCGGTCGACGTCCATCTGGAGGTCGGCACGCTCGGCGCGCCGAAGACGGCAGGGCGGGCCGCGCGGGCCGGCACCCGCGCCCAGGTCCAGGCCGCGCACAACCTCGAGCCGTCCTACACCTTCGAGACCTTCGTCGAGGGCAAGACCAACGAGCTCGGCAAGGCCGCGGCCATGCAGGTGGCGATGAATCCGGGTCGGGCCTTCAATCCGCTGCTGCTCTACGGCGGCACCGGCCTCGGCAAGACCCATCTCATGCATGCGGCCGGCAACCTCATGCGCCGCAACAACCCCGACACCAAGGTGCTCTACCTGCGCTCCGAGCAGTTCGTCGGCGCCATGATCGACGCCCTGCGCACCAAGAACATGGACGAGTTCAAGCGCCGTTTCCGCAGCGTCGATGCGCTGCTGATCGACGACATCCAGTTCTTTGCCGGCAAGAACACCACCCAGGAGGAGTTCTTCCACACCTTCAACGCGCTGTTCGAAGGCAAGCAGCAGATCATCCTCACCTGCGACCGCTTCCCCAAGGAAGTCGACAATCTCGAGCCGCGCTTGAAGTCGCGTCTCGGCTGGGGCCTGTCGGTGGCGATCGAGCCGCCCGACTTCGAGACCCGCGCGGCGATCCTGCTCAGCAAGGCCGCGGCCAAGGGCGTCAACCTGCCCGAGGACGTCGCCTTCCTGATCGCCAAGCGCATGCGCTCGAACGTGCGCGACCTCGAGGGCGCGCTGAACACGCTGATCGCGCGCTCGAACCTGGTCGGTGGCCGCCCGGTCGACGTCGCCTTCGCCCAGGAAACCCTGCGCGACCTGCTGACCGTGCACGCGCAGGCGATCACCATCACCAACATCCAGAAGGTGGTCGCCGACTACTACCAGTTGCGCGTCGCCGACCTCCTCGCCAAGCGCCGCAGCCGCTCGGTGGCGCGCCCGCGCCAGGTGGCGATGGCGCTGGCCAAGGAGCTGACCGAACACAGCCTGCCGGAAATCGGCGACCAGTTCGGCGGCCGCGACCACACCACCGTGCTGCATGCGTGCCGCACGGTGAAGTCGTTGCGCGAAACCGATGGCAAACTCAACCAGGACTGGGAAAAGCTGCTGCGCAGCTTGACCGGTTGATGAGCTGTGGATAAACGGGGGATCGTTTCTGCGGTTAGAATTATCCACAGTCGATGCACATCCCCCGGGGCGACTTCCCCACCGCGGGATTCGAGTTCAAGTATTTGATTTTCAAGCGAATATCAGCGCTTTCCGGGTTGTCCACACGACCTGCAACCACCACAGATTCCGGTACAAGACCAACAGAAGACAGGAAGGGACCAGAACATGCGCTTCAGTCTGCAACGCGAAGCTCTGCTGAAACCGCTGCAACAGGTGGTCGGTGTCGTCGAACGCAGACAGACGCTGCCGGTACTGTCCAACCTGCTCGTGCAGGTCAATTCCGAAGGCGTTTCCTTCACCGGTACCGACCTCGAGGTCGAGATGGTGGCGCGCACCGCCGCCGAGGATCTCGTCGACGGCGAGGTGACGATTCCGGCGCGCAAGCTGTTCGACATCTGTCGCGCCCTGCCCGATGGCGTTCGCGTCAAGGTCGAGCAGAGCGGCGAACGCGTTTCGGTGAGTGCCGGGCGCAGCCGGTTCACCCTGGCCACCCTGCCGGCCGGCGAGTTCCCGGTCATCGACAACATCGACCTGGTCGAACGCGTCACCTTGCCGGAGGCCACCCTCAAGGAACTGATGGGGCGGACCGCATTCGCCATGGCCCATCAGGACGTGCGCTATTACCTCAACGGCCTGCTGCTCGACCTGCGCGAGCAGTCGCTGCGCTGCGTCGCCACCGACGGCCACCGGCTGGCGATGTCGGAGACGCAGTTGCAGGGCGAGGTCAGCGCACGCCGGCAGATCATCATCCCGCGCAAGGGCGTGCTCGAACTGCAGGGCCTGTTCGAGGCCGGCGAAGGCACGGTGGACCTGGAGTTCGGCCGCAACCACCTGCGCCTGCGTCGCGGCGGCGTCACCTTCACCTCCAAGCTGATCGATGGCCGCTTCCCGGACTACGAAGCGGTGATCCCGATCGGTGCCGACAAGGACGTGCGGGTCCATCGCGAGGACCTGCGCTCGGCCTTGCAGCGTGCGGCGATCCTGTCGAACGAGAAGTACCGCGGGGTCAAGCTCGAAGTCAGCCCGAACAAGCTGCGCATCGTCGCCCACAACCCCGAGCAGGAAGAAGCGGTGGAGGAGGTCGAGGCGCGCACCGGCGTGGCCGAGCTCAGCGTCGGCTTCAACGTCAACTACCTGATGGATGCCCTCGGTGCGCTGGGTGGCGAGGAGATCCTGCTGAGCCTGCGCGACGCCCAGTCGAGCTGCCTGCTGCGCAAGGTCGACTCGGACGATACCCGCCACGTGGTCATGCCGCTGCGCCTCTGATGGAACGCCTGTGCGGATGCCGGGCCCGTGCATCGCGAGATGCGCGGGCCTTTTCTTTTGCGCAGGGGCGCAAGCCGTGCGCCTGAAGCGCCTGCGCATCGATCGCCTGCGTTGCATCGACGGGCTCGACCTCGTTCTCGGCGAGGGCTGGAGCGCCTTCGTCGGAGCGAACGGGGCAGGCAAGACCAGCCTGCTCGAAGCGGTGCATCTGCTCTCGCACGGACGCTCGTTCCGGCCGGCCACGCGCGACGCGCTCAGCACGATCGGCAGCACCGGGTTCGTCGTCCACGGCGAGTTCGAGCGGGCCGACGGCAGCCTGCGCCGGCTCGGCCTGGCGCGGCAGGGCGGGCGCCTGGAGGCGCGTCTCGACGGCATCGACGTGAGCCTCGGCGAGCTGGTCCGGGCGAGTGCCGCGATCTGTTTCGAGCCTGGCTCGCATGCCTTGATCCATGGCCCCGCGGAGGAACGCCGCCGCGCCCTCGACTGGGGTGTGTTCCACGTGGAACCGGATTTTCTCGACGACTGGCGGCGCTACCAGCGCGGCCTGCGCCAGCGCAATGCGCTGCTGCGCTCGCCCGATCCGATCGACGGGCTGGCGGCGTGGGAACACGAGATGGCGGTGGCCGGCGAGCGGGTCAGTCGCGCCCGCGAGGACTACGTCGCGGCCTTGCGGCCGCTGCTCGACGCCATCCTGGAGGAGTTCGTTCCGGAACTCGGAACGCCGCGTTTCGGTTTCGAGCGCGGCTGGCGCGAGGGCGGTCTGGCCGAGGCCTTCGTCGAGGCACGTCCGCGCGATCGCGAACGTGGCCACAGCACGCGCGGTCCGCACCGCGCCGACTGGACGATCGCATTCGCCGCGGCTCCCCGCCGCGAGCACCTCTCGCGTGGTCAGGAAAAACTCTGCGCCCTGGCGTTCCTGTTCGCCCAGGCCGCCCTGCATGCGCAGCGGCTCGGCGAGTGGCCGCTGCTGTGTTTCGACGATCTTGCCTCGGAGCTCGACCACGAGCACCAGCGCCGCCTGGTCGAACGGGCACGCGCCAGCGGCGCCCAGGTGCTGGTCACCGGCACCGAACTCCCGCAGCCGCTGCGCACCGGCGCCGACGGGCTGACCGTGTTCCACGTGGAACACGGCCGTGTCGGCGACCCCCTGCTATAATGGCGCGTTGCGTCCAGACGCCCTGCCGGACCCCTGCCGTGGTCCGCCGACCCCCTGGAGTCCCATGAGCGAGCAGTACGATTCGAGCAAGATCAAGGTCCTCAAGGGCCTCGAGGCGGTGCGCAAGCGCCCCGGCATGTACATCGGCGATACCGATGACGGCACCGGCCTGCACCACATGGTGTTCGAGGTCGTCGACAACTCGATCGACGAGGCCCTCGCCGGCTACGCCAACGAAGTGGTCGTCACCGTGCACGCGGATGGTTCGGTCAGCGTGGTCGACAACGGCCGCGGCATCCCGGTCGGCATGCACGAGGAGGGCAGGTCGTCGGCCGAGGTCGTGATGACCGTGCTGCACGCCGGCGGCAAGTTCGACGACAACAGCTACAAGGTCTCCGGCGGCCTGCACGGTGTCGGCGTCTCGGTGGTCAACGCCTTGTCCGACCACCTCTGGCTGACGATCCACCGCGAAGGCTCCGAACACCAGCAGGAATACCGCCTCGGCGAGCCGCAGTATCCGCTGCGCGTGGTCGGTCCCTCGAGCCGGACCGGCACCACCGTGCGCTTCCTGCCGAGCCGGATCATCTTCTCCGACGTCGAGTTCCACTACGACATCCTCGCCAAGCGCCTGCGCGAGCTGTCCTTCCTCAATTCCGGCGTGCGCATCGAGCTGCACGACGAGCGCAGCGATCGCCACGACGTCTTCGAATATGCCGGCGGCATCCGTTCGTTCGTCGAGCACCTGACCCAGTTCAAGACGCCGCTGCACGACAAGGTCATCTATTTCACCCAGCAGCACGACGCCATCACCGTCGAGGCGGCGATGCAGTGGACCGATGCCTACCAGGAAACCTCGTTCTGCTACACCAACAACATCGCCCAGCGCGATGGCGGCACCCACCTGGCCGGACTGCGCGGCGCGCTGACGCGCACGCTGTCGGCCTACATCGAGAAGCAGGGCCTGCAGAAGACCGCCAAGGTCGGCCTGTCCGGCGACGACATGCGCGAAGGCCTGGTCGTCGTCCTGTCGGTGAAGATGCCGGATCCGAAGTTCTCCTCGCAGACCAAGGACAAGCTGGTTTCCAGCGAGATCAAGGGCATCGTCGAGTCGTCGGTCAACGAGAAGCTCGAGGAATTCCTGCTCGAACACCCGCACGAGGCGCGGGCGATCGCCGCCAAGGTGGTCGACGCGGCGCGTGCGCGCGAAGCCGCGCGCAAGGCGCGCGAGATGACCCGCCGCAAGGGGGCGCTCGACATCGCCGGCCTGCCCGGCAAGCTGGCCGACTGCCAGGAGAAGGATCCGGCGCTCAGCGAGCTGTTCATCGTCGAGGGCGACTCCGCCGGCGGCTCGGCCAAGCAGGGCCGCAACCGCAAGACCCAGGCGATCCTGCCGCTGAAGGGCAAGATCCTCAACGTCGAGCGCGCCCGCTTCGACCGCATGCTCGGTTCGGCCGAGATCGGTGCCCTGATCACCGCGCTTGGCACCGGCATCGGCAAGGACGAGTACAACATCGACAAGCTGCGCTACCACCGCATCATCATCATGACCGACGCGGACGTGGACGGCTCGCACATCCGCACCCTGCTGCTGACCTTCTTCTACCGGCAGATGCCCGAGCTGATCGAGCGCGGCCACGTCTACATCGGCCAGCCGCCGCTGTACAAGCTCAAGCAGGGCAAGCAGGAGCTCTACCTCAAGGACGATGAAGCGCTCAACGCCTACCTGATCTCCAATGCGGTGGACGGCGCCGAGCTGATGTACAGCCCGGACGCGCCGCCGCTGAGCGGGGCAGGGCTGGAACGGCTGTTGTCGGACTACCAGGCGGCGCTCGACCAGATCGAGCGCCTCGGCGCGCGCCAGGACGGCGTGCTGCTGCGCGGCCTGCTCGACCACCCGCTGCCGGGCGGCGAGACCTGGAACGACGCCGCGGCGATGTCGGCATGGAGCACGAAGTTGCTGGCCAGCCTCAACGGCCGCGGTGCCGGCCAGGCGCGCTATCGCATCGAGGTGCGTGCGGCCACGCCGGAACACCCGGCCGCCCTTGTCGTCGAGCGCACCCAGCACGGCACCACCACCACGCAGATCCTGCCGGCCAACTTCTTCGCCAGTGCCGAGTTCCGACCGATCGCCGAAGCGGCGCGACAGATCGACGGCCTCGTCCAGCCGGGCGCACGTGTCGGACGCGGCAACCGCAGCCTGGTCCTCGGCGGCGGCATCGCCCAGGCGCATGCCTGGCTGTTCGAGGAGGCGCGACGCGGGCGCACCATCCAGCGCTTCAAGGGTCTCGGCGAGATGAATCCGGAACAGCTGTGGGAAACCACGGTCAATCCGGAGACACGCCGCCTGCTGCAGGTCAGCATCGAGGACGCCGTCGCCGCCGACCAGATCTTCTCGACGCTGATGGGCGACGTGGTCGAACCGCGCCGCGACTTCATCGAGCAGAACGCGCTGCGGGTCAGCAATCTCGACGTCTGAGCCTCCGCCCCGGTCGTGGCCGGGTCGGTGGAGGAGTGGACGATTCCCTTTGTATACTCCGGTCCGGGTGGCTGCCGATGCTGCGCTGCGCACGGCGCCGGTGCAGCGGCGTGACGGAGCGTGAACGAGCGTGAACGCCGGCCTCCGCGTGCTTGTGCTGTCATGTAGGCGGCGTTACGCTGCGGTGACTTCCCATTGCCGGACGATGTCGTTCGGACCCATGTTTCCGAGGTGACGGTCATGAAGTTTTCCGCGATCGCGCGAAGCGCGCTGTGCGCGAGCATCCTGTTGATGTCGGCAACGGCGTTCGCCGCCAAGAAGGGCAGCAAGGAGGTCAACGAGTTCCCCAACGCGACGCGTGCGGAACCCAAGGCCATGATGTCCGAGCGCGAGCAGCGCGACCTCAGCAAGGCCGGCGATTTCGTCAACGACGGCAAGGGCGACCAGGCCATGCCGATCATCGACAAGGTGCTCGGTGCGTCCAAGCTCAGCAAGTACGCTGAAGCCTATGCGCTGCAGCTCAAGGGCCGCGTCTACTGGGACGCCGACAACGAGGCCGAGGCGCTGGCGGCCACCATCAAGGCGATCGAGACCGACGCGCTGCCGAACGCCCAGCATTTCGGCCTGATGTACCAGGTCGTGCAGATGTACGTGCAGGACGAGAAGTACGACGAAGCGCTGACCTGGCTCGACCGCTGGGAGAAGGCAACCGGCCAGACCACGGCCGACGCGCTCGCCCTGAAGAGCAACGTGTTCTATCGCCTCGAGCGCTACGAGGACGCGATCGCGACGATGAAGCAGGCGCTGGCCAAGACCGATACGCCGAACGAGAGCTGGAACCAGATCCTGATGGCGAGCTACTACGAGCTCGACCAGTACGACGAGGCGGCCGCGCTCGTGCAGCAGCAGCTGGCCAAGAACCCCGACGATTTCCGCCTGATGAAGCAGCTGGCGACGATCTACGTCAACGGCGACAAGTACCCGCAGGCGATCGAGGTGCTCAGCAAGGCGAAGTCGAAAGGCCTGATCACCAGCAACGACGACTACCTGCAGCTGGCCAAGCTGTACGCCAATGCCGACAAGCCGGCGGAAGCTGCCGAGACGATCAAGGAAGGGCTCGACAAGGGCACGGTGAAGCCCTCGCTGGAAAGCTACCGCCTGCTCGGCGACGTCTGCTCGCAGAAGGACGATGATGCCTGCACGATCGATGCCTATTCCAAGGCATCGCCGTTCGCCACCGACGGCAACGTCGACTACCAGCTCGGCTATTACCTTTATTACGCCGACCGCGTCAGCGAGGCGAAGGAAGCACTGACCCGCGCGATCAGCCGCGGCGGCCTGCGCCAGGAGGGCGAGGCCTATGTCATGCGCGGCGACGCCCTGAGCGAACTCAACGACAACGCCGGCGCCATGGCCGACTGGCGCAAGGCCGCCACCTTCCCGAGCGCGAAGGTCATGGCCGAACAGCGCATCAAGGCGGCGACCACCGGCGTCAAGCTGAAGCGCACGCCACGCAAATGAAACATTCCGGATGACCGCGATCTCCGCGATTCGGTCATCCGGATACCCTTGTCGGCAAGGGCGCCGGTGTTGTACCGTGCCGGGCCCCGCGGGATCGAGCAACGCCAACAGGCCTGTTCGAAGTATCCGGATCGCTTGCGAGCACAACCCTTGTCTGGTCGAAACTGATGGCTGACACCTTCCAACCCGAACGCGATACGTTCAACTGGCGCCGAGTCTGGTCGCTGGCCGGCGCGTTCACCGTCCACGTATTCGCGTTGGGTCTGCTCGCCACGCCGGTCTCTCCGCCGCCGGCGAAAGAGAAGGTGGTCGACAACAAGGTGACGGTCGAATTCATCGAACCGCCGCCGCCGCCGCCGCCTCCCCCGCCGCCGCCGCCGGAGCCGCCGAAGAAGCCGCCGCCGAAGGTGATCGAGAAGATCAAGCCGCCGCCGACTCCGCCGCCGGAGCCGCCGCCGCCGGTCATCGTCGAGGAAGCCTCGCCGATGGCGGTCGCCGCACCGCCGCCGGCACCGCCGGCGCCACCGGCACCGCCGGCCGATATCGCGCCGAGCGAAAACATCAGCTACCGTAAGCTGCGTCCGCCGAAGTATCCGCCGCAGGCGGTCCGGCAGCACCAGCAGGGCAAGGTCATGCTGAAGGTGCTCGTCGGTCTCGACGGAACGCCGGAGGAAATCACGGTCGAGAAGTCCAGCGGTTCACGCCTGCTCGACCAGGCAGCGATCGCCGCCGTGAAGACCTGGGTCTTCAACGCCGGCATGAAGGACGGCAGGCCGAGTCGCGGGTATGCTTTGGTCCCGATCGAGTTCAACCTCAACCAGTAGCACTCACATCGTAGGGTAGCGCCATGCAGCAAGATGCAGTTCCAACAATTCCGGGTGGCGGCAACAACGCCCAGGCGATGTCCGCGATGGGCTTCGACCATCTGATCCACAACTTCGACGCCGTCGGCTGGGTGGTGTTCATCACCCTCGTCGTGATGTCGGTGCTGTCGGTCTACTTCATCTTCTTCAACCTGATCCGCAACATGATGGTGCGTTCGCGGATGGACCGGGTCATCCACACGTTCTGGGAGACCCCCTCGGCGCAGGAAGCGATCCGCTTCCTCGAGGAACAGCCGAAGTCCGAGCCGTTCTCCAAGATCGCACTCGACGCCGCCGTCGCCGCGCAGCACCACACGCGCCACGAAGGCAGCCGTCTGGTCGAGGCGCTGAACCGCTCCGAGTTCATCGACCGCGCACTGCGCCAGGGCGTCGCGCGCGAAAGCATGCGCCTGGAGACCGGCCTGACGGTGCTCGCCACGGTCGGTTCGACCGCGCCGTTCGTCGGCCTGCTCGGTACGGTGTGGGGCATCTACCACGCCCTCATCAAGATCGGCGCCAGCGGCAACGCCTCGATGGAAGCGGTCGCCGGCCCGGTCGGCGAGGCGCTCATCATGACCGCGCTCGGCCTGTTCGTCGCCATCCCGGCCGTGCTCGCCTACAACTTCTACGTGCGCAGCAATCGCCTGATCTACGCCCGTTTCGACGAATTCGCGCATGACCTGCACGACTTCTTCGCGATCGGTTCGCGTATCGACGCCAACGCACCTGCAGCGCCCGCAGCCGCGAGGAAGTAAGCCATGGCCTTCTCGTCGAACTCGGGCGGTGGCCCGATGGCGGAAATCAACGTCACGCCGCTCGTCGACGTGATGCTGGTGCTGCTGATCATCTTCATGATCACGGCGCCGTTGATGACGCACAAGATCCGCATCGACCTGCCGCAGGCGAATCCGAACGTCCAGGAAACCAACCCGCCCGAACCGATCGATCTCGCGGTGAAGACGGGTGGCGAGCTGTACTGGAACGATGAACCGATCAACGAGGCGATGCTGGCCGCGCAGTTGCGCGTGGCCGCGCAGAAGAATCCGCAGCCGGAACTGCAGATTCGCGCCGACAAGACCACCCAGTACCAGCTGATCGCCACCGTCATGGCGACGGCGAAGAGCTCGGGCATGGTCAAGATCGGCTTCATCACCGCCCAGCAGTAAGTCGCGCGATCCAGGGCATCACGAAACGGCGCCTGCGGGCGCCGTTTTCGTTTCCGCATGCGGCACGGGCGAACCGGCTTCGCGGCGCGGCCGCGGTGGCGCCTTCCGCCGAGAGGCGGTCAGGCAGGTGCCGCCGCCGCCCGCAGGATCTCGAGATAGGCGTGAACGGTCGCGTCGAGACCGCGATACAGGGCCTCGCCGAACAGGGCGTGGCCGATCGAGACTTCATCGAGGAACGGGATCGCCCGCGCCAGACGGCCGAGATTGGCGAGGCTGAGATCATGGCCGGCATGGACGCCGAGACCGGCCGCGCGCGCGGCTTCGGCGGTCGCCACGCAGGCGGCGACGGCGGCCGCGTCATCGCCCGCGGCATGCGCCTGCGCGAACGGGCCGGTATAGATCTCGATGCGCTCGACGCCGATCGCGGCGAGGGCGTCGAATCGCGTCGTGCCGGCATCGACGAACACGCTGACCCGGCTGCCCGCGCCGCGGAACGCGGCGACGAGCGGTGCGAGGCGCGGCACATCCGCCGGCATGTCGAAGCCGTGGTCGGAGGTGACCTGGGCATCGCCATCGGGCACCAGGGTGACCTGGGCCGGTCGCGTTGCGCGCACCAGCGCCAGCAGGCCCGGATAATCGCCGCGCGGCGGCGCAAACGGGTTGCCTTCGATGTTGTACTCGGCATCGCCGAGCACGCCCGCGATGCGGCCGACGTCATCGACGCGGATGTGGCGCTGGTCGGGACGCGGATGCACGGTGATGCCGTGACAGCCGGAGGCCAGTGCGACGCGCGCCGCCTGCAGCGGATCGGGCTCGTCGCCGCCGCGCGAGTTGCGCAGCACGGCGACCTTGTTGACGTTGACGCTGAGTCGGATCACGTCGGCATTCGCGGAAAATGCCAAGCCTAGGGAGATCGCCTGCAGCCGCGCAAGGGTGGCAGGCGCCGCGCACGATCCGCCGCCGCCTCGCCGGCGCTGCAGCGCCCGATTGCGCCGACCGCGATCGGGATCGAAGGAGCGCAAGCACGCATCCGCGAGTCCACGCGGAACGCGCTCAGCGGCACGGTCGCGTCGATTCGCGCCAGACCACCGGATCCCAGTAGGCGCCATCCTTCCATTCGTTGCGCCGATCCTCGTGCAGGCGCACGGCCACGTGCAGTTCGGTGTCGGCGGCGACGTCGACCACCAGGGGCTTGTAGCGGACCCCGCCGGCATTGCGCAGGCGATCGTTGAACGGCAGGTAGTGCACCTCGATGCGCTCGCCGATCTCCAGTTCGTGCCGGCCGACCGGCAGGCGGAAGCGGGTCTGTCCACCGACCCCGGCATTGCGCCCGTCGATGCGGTTGAGGCTCGCCGCGTGCAGGCCCTGCTGGCGCGGCGCGGTGTCGAAAATCGTCACCCATCCGCAGCCACCGGCCGTGCCGGTCACGGCGGCATCGTCCGTCGTTGCGGCGTTCGCACCGAGGCTCAGGCGCGCCGCCGGCAACCAGGTGCCGGTAAACGTGCCGGACACCTGCATCGACTGGCCGCCGCGGCGCAGGTCGAAGCGGAGCGGACTGCCGTCCTCGAGCGCGGCCACGCGGTCGCGCAGCCGCAAGGCGGCGCCATCGACGCCGCTCAGCGCCTCCCCGTTGACGGCGACGACGAGATCGCCGCTGCGCAGGCCGATCCGTTCGGCGATGCCGCCCGGCGTGGTGCCGAGCACGCGCAGGCCGTCCCGATCGCGCACGGCAGCGGCGCTGTCGACGATCAGGCCGAGATCGACGACGCGCTGCGGCGGCGACTCGATGACGAGATCGAGTTGGGCGGGCGGGGTGTCACCCAAGGCACCGGATCGCACCAGGTCGAGCAGCAGCACGCGCAGGGATTCGCGCAACTGCTCTTCGGTCGAGCCGTTGCCCGCGGGCTGCTGCGCCTGCGCCGCCAGCGTCAGCCACGCGAAGGCCAGCGCCACGAGGCGGCACATCCACCGGGTCGGAAAAAGGGTCATGCCATCCTCCGCACGGATTCGGGTCAGAGCCGGATCGGCGCAGCGGCGCCGGGCTCGTGGTGGATGAGATCGAGCAGGGCGGCACTGCGCTGCTTCCACAGCGGCGCCAGCACCTCTGCGCCGGCACCGCGGTCATACGCAACCTGCAGCTCATCGTCGATCCGATGCAGGCGCGCGCGCTGGCGCGCGTCGCCGCGAGCCGCCGCCGCCTGCCACTGCTGTTCGAGCGCTTGCGAACGTGCCTGCCAGGCCTCGAGTTCGCCGTTGTCCGGCAGCACAACGCGCTGCGGCAGCAGCAGGAACACGGCAAGGGTCGCCGTCAGGATGACACCGGCCCCCGCGCCGACCACGCGGCGCCGCTGCCGCCGCTGGTGGGCTTGGTGGATGCGCGACCAGACCTCGCCGCCGGGTTCGAACTCCGGCAGCTGTCGCAACAGCGCTCCGACCCGGGCCGGCAGCGCGGATTCATGCATTGCCATCTTCCACCTCCGTCCCCGCACGGGACGTTGCAGCCAGCATGCCCTCGAGCCGCTTCAGCGCACGCGCGAGGATCGATTTCGAATAGCTCTCGCTCTGTCCGAACAGGACCGCGAGTTCCCGGTGCGTGTAGCCCTCGACCTCGTGCAGCAACAGCACCGCGCGGGCGCGTGGAGACAGCCGCTGCAGCAGGGCCCAGGCATCTGCGCTGGCCTCGCCGTCGACGCCGCCGCTCGCGGTCGACTCGAGGATCGCCTCGGCGTCGTCCTCGAGGTGGCGGCGGTTGCGCCGGATCACGTCGATCGTGGCGTTTGCCGTCAGCCGCTTGAGCCAGGCACCGAACGGTGCTTCGCCGCGGAATCCGCGCAGCATCGACAGCACGCGCAGGAACACGTCCTGCACCACATCCTCGGCGGCGCCGGGTTCGCCGAGGATGCGCAGCGCCAGCGTGTAGCAGGCTCGCGAGTACAGGCGGTAGATCGACTCCAGCGCACGTGCATCGCCGCGACGGGCCCGTTCGAGCGTCTGCGCATCGAGTTCCTGGCCGAAGCCGCTGCTCACGCGCGTTGGGGTTCCATCGGCAGCCACGTTCGAAAGACGCGCACGGGTGCGGAATCGTCGCGGCGGTCAGCGCCGGCCGACGACCAGCCTCGCCTCGTCGACGTTGGCCAGCGGCACCGCGACCACGGCGCGGCCGGCGCCGATCCGCACATCGATGCGCGCATGGCCTGCCTCGACGCCCAGCAGTTCACCGTCGACGATGCGGCCGCCGGCGGTGACGAGGCGGAGCCGCCGGCCAAGATGGCCGGACAGCGCATCGATGGCGATGACTTCGTAGTCGGGGCGTTCCTGCGCCCGTGGCGGCAGGCGTTCGATCACCCCCGGCTTCCACACCAGGGCAAGGGTGGAGCCCTTCGCCGGCGTGTCGGCGCTGGCGGCTGCCCCTTCCTCGACGCGGCCTTCCGCCGGCGCGGCGAGCGCTGCGGACACGCCGTTCGCGGCCGCATTTGCCGCGGCATCTGCGCTGGAAGGGACTGCTGCCGGCGTCGGCGCCTCCGGGGTGGTCGCTTCCGTCGCGGCCGCGACCGGCAGCGCCGGCGTCGCGAGGGTTTCCGCCGGCGCGGCGGCCGGCATCGGCACGGCGAGCGTCAGCGGCGCGACCGGATCGGCGAAATCGAGTTGCAGCATCAGCGGCAGGGCATCGCCGAGGCGGGCGGTGACGCTGAGCTGGCGCAGCAGGTCGGCGCGCGGATACTCGGCGATCGCCGCCGGAACCCAGCCCGGATCCGGCAGGGTGGTCAGGCGCAGGGTGCCGCCTTCGGTCACCAGACGACGGTACAACTCGCGCAAATCGTCACTGGCGCGGATACCGCGCCCGGCAAGGAAGCGATCGACGGCCGCCATGTGCGCATCGATGAAGCTCGAGGTGGAGGTCTTCACGCGTCCGGCGCAAACCGCATTGCGCACCCCGAGGAATCCCTCGTCGTGATAGGCCAGTTCGGCGCGCGCCAGGCGCAGTTCGGCGCGCGCCCGCGCATCGCTGAAGACCGCCGGGCGGAAGGCGCTGAAATCCGCCGAACCGGTCAGTCGCGCGAAGTCGGGGCGGGCGATCTCGAAGGCGAGCTCGAAACGGTCGCGGTCGGCGTCGAAGCGGTAGTCGATGCGATCGACGCGCGTTCCGCCGTGGATGCCGAGGCGGGCATACTCCGCCACCGTCGGCGCAGCGCCCTCGCAACCCTCGGTGGCGAACGGGACCGGACCGGGGCCTTGCAGCCACTCGCCGAGCGCCGCGGCCAGCGGCATGTTCGCCACCCCGCTGCCGTGCAGTTCGAGCACGGCCTCGGCCGGCAGCGGATCGGCGCCCGGAAGATAACCGCGCAGCATCCACAACCAGCCACCGGCGGCGACATGGGCGGTGTCCGCGGTCAGCGTCGGCGCAGCGCTGCCGCTGCCGAAATGCACGCGCGGGGCATCGAGGCGCAGGCGTCCGTTCCAGCCGAGCCCGGCGCTGTCGTATTCAAGAACGGCGACCGGATCGAGCGCCCTCGCGAACTGTCGAGCAGTTGCCCGCGCGGCAAACTCGAGGGCGAGCCAGAGCGCGCCGAGCAGCACGAGCAGCGCAAGCAGGCCATTGCGCAATTTCCTCGCCATGCGCACCCCAGGGACGGTCTCGACGAACGACGCGGACGTACGCGGGACGATAGCGGCATTGTGCTGCAGCGGCAACGCAGGATGTGAGCGCCATCACCCACCGGACCACCACCACCACGACGTCAGCCGGTGGCGAGCGCCTGCGCCATGACAGCCTCGAATCCCCCCTCGGCGGCTTGCCCGGCGGCAATCGCCGCACGCGACCAGAGGCGCACCAGGCGACCCTCGTGCAGCATCAGTGCGCGGTCGGCGCAGCGTTCGACGAGGTCGAGCGCATGCGTGGCCAGGAGGACGGCGCCACCGTTGTCCTTCGCATGTGCGCGCAGGCGGCGCTGCAGCACGAGGCTGCTGGCCGGGTCGAGGCCGTTGAAGCTTTCGTCGAGCACGAGCAGCGGCGGCGCGCCGACGAAGGCGAGGACGACCCCGAACTTCTGCCGCGTGCCGTACGACATCAGCGCCACCGGATCGTCGAGCCAGCGGCCGATGCCGAAAGCCTCGACGAGGTCGGCGACATCGGCTCCGCCCGCCTCGATGCCACGCGCCGCGGCATGCACGGCGATGCATTGACGGCCGGTCAGCAATGGCGGCATCGCCTCGCCGGCAATCGCATAGCCGAGCGCGTGGCGGGCGGCGGGCGCGTCGCCGGCGAGATCGTGGCCGGCGATGCAGACATGTCCGCGACGTGGCGCCAGGCGTCCGCCGACGACATCGAGCAGGGTGCTCTTGCCGCTGCCGTTGGCGCCGACGACCGCCATCCATTCGCCACGATCGAGGGTGAACCCGAGGTCGGCGAGCGCGTCCGTGCCGCCATGGCCGGCGTCGAGCGCGTGCACGACGAGCAGCGGGTCGTTCAGCGCAGGCGCAACCATTGTCCACTCCAGGCGAGGACGAACAGGGGGACCAGTGCCACCGGCACCGACACGCCGGCAAGTACCCCCACGACTGCGCAGGCGAGCCATTCGATCTGCCCGCGCCGCACATCGAAGCGCTGCACGAGCGTCGCGCCGATCAGCGTGGTTGCGGTGGCGAAACACAGCGCGGCGACGAGCAGGCCGGCGCGCGGGTTGCCGTCGAGCAGTGCAAACGCGAGGCCGGTCAGTGCCGCCGCCGCCGCGACTGCGGCCAGCGTGCGCGCGGCCACGGCGACGGCGAAGCGTCGCCCCGGCAATGGCGTTGCGCGCAGCCACTGCGCGGCTTGCGGAATCACCGTGCAGGTTCCGCGCAGCAGTGCCGACAGGAAGCTCAGGCTCGCCCAGCCCAGGATCACCAGCAGCCCGGTGACGCCGGTGGTACCGACCGGCAGGAGCAGCAGCAAGGCGGCCAGCACCAGCGCCTGCGTGCGCGGCACCGCAGCCGCCAGCGCGGCGCGGAACGGCCAGCGGCCGAGCGCCCGCAGTCCCGTTTCGTCGGCGCGGATGGCAGCCGTCCAGCGCAACAGCGGCGTCCTGCGTGCGGCATCGCGCCGGCCACGGTGCAAGCCGAACGCATTGGCAAGGACGATGCCGGCGAACGCCCACGCGGCGAGCCCCGCCTGTCTGCTCGTGCCGGCGACGAGCACGATGGCTGCGACCTGCGCGAGCAGCACCGGCAGGACGGCACGCAGCAGATCGTCGCGCTCGCCGGCCGCGGTCACCATCGGCAGCGCCGCCAGCCACGAACGCCGGCGTTGCGCGCGCAGCGTGCGCCGGCGCTGCAGGCAGGCGAAACCCCCGGACACGGCGATCACCGCCAGCACGCTCGGACCGATGACGGCGAGGCCGCTGCCGAGCGCCTCGGCAGGGTGCCGCCAGGCCACGCCGACCGCCACCAGTGCGGTGGCGAGCGCGAGCAGGCCTGCGGCGACAGCCACGCGCTGCCGTGGCGGCATTCCGGCGATGGCACGCCAGCGGTTGCCGCCTGCGAGGATGGCGGCGTGCAGGAAGGGATCGCGGCGCACGGTGTCGGGAAGCGGCATCGACAGACTGCGAACACGGACGATGGCGAACGGTTCCGTACGCGATCGCTGCGCCGTGTCCCGCGGGATCGTGGCTCAGGCGTGGAAGTTGTTCTCGCGTGCGTCGTCGACGGCATCCTGGTCGACCGCGAGGTGGTTGGCGAGCAGGGCGACCTGGGTGCGGTTGCCGACCCCGAGCTTGCGCATGATCGCGGTCATGTGTGCCTTGACGGTCGCCTCGGAGACGTTGAGCTCGTAGGCGATCTGCTTGTTGAGCAAGCCCTCGGCGATCATCGACAGCACGCGGAACTGCTGCGGGGTCAGTTCGGCAATGCGGGCGGCGATCGCCGCCTCGCCGGGCGGCAGCGCCGCCTCGACCGTGCCGGCGGTATCCGGCAGCCAGACGTCGCCGTCGAGCACGCTCTGCACGGCGCCGACGATGGTGTCGACGGAGACCGATTTGGGGATGTAGCCGGAAGCGCCGTGGGCGATCGCGCGGCGCATGACGAGGTTTTCCTCATGCGCGGAGACGACGATGATCGGCAGGCCCGGATGCTGGCCGCGGATGTGCACGAGGGTGGAGAAGCCGCGAGCGCCCGGCATGTGCAGGTCGAGCAGCAGCAGGTCGGCATCCGGATGGGCGTCGACCAGACCCTGGATCGAGGCGACGCTGTCGGCCTCGTGCAGGGTGGCATCCGGCACCGCCCGCAGCACCGCCCGGCGCAGGGCGTCGCGGAACAGCGGGTGGTCGTCGGCGATCAGGACTTCGCGCATGGGATAGGGGCTAGGGACTAGGGACTAGGGGCTAGGGACTAGGGACTAGGGACTAGGGACTAGGGACTAGGGACTAGGGGCTAGGGACTAGGGGCTAGGGACTAGGGACTAGGGACTAGGGACTAGGGGCTAGGGGCTAGGGGCTAGGGGCTAGGGCGCGAGAACCGGGGCTTGCGCGATTGTGCAAAAGCATGGCGTTGGCAAACCGGAACCATGGTGGTGACCTCCATCCATGCGCCCTAGCCCCTAGCCCCTGCTCTTCACCAGCCCCTGCATTTCAACGCACCAGCCGCTCGTCGACGAGGTTCGCCACCACCGACGGATCGGCCAGGGTCGAGGTGTCGCCGAGCGCTTCGGGCTGGTTCTCGGCGATCTTGCGCAGGATGCGCCGCATGATCTTGCCGGAACGCGTCTTCGGCAGGCCCGGTGCCCACTGCAGGTGGTCGGGCGTGGCGATCGGTCCGATCTCCTTGCGCACCCAGGCGATCAGCTCCTTGCGCAATTCGTCGCTCGGCTCGATGCCGGCCTTGAGGGTGACGTAGGCGTAGATGCCCTGTCCCTTGATGTCGTGCGGGCAGCCGACCACGGCGGCCTCGGCGACCTTGGCGTGGGCGACCAGCGCGCTCTCGACCTCGGCGGTGCCGAGGCGATGGCCGGAGACGTTGATGACGTCGTCGACGCGGCCGGTGATCCAGTAGTAGCCGTCCTCGTCGCGGCGGGCGCCGTCGCCGGTGAAATAGGTGCCCGGATAGGTCTTGAAATAGGTGTCGATGAAACGCTGGTGGTCGCCGTAGACGGTGCGCATCTGTCCCGGCCAGGAATCGGTCAGCACGAGGTTGCCTTCGGTGGCGCCCTCGAGGATGACGCCGTTGGCGTCGACGATCGCCGGCTTGACGCCGAAGAACGGCAGCGTCGCCGAACCCGGTTTCTGCGCGATCGCGCCCGGCAGCGGCGAGATCAGGATGCCACCGGTCTCGGTCTGCCACCAGGTGTCGACGATCGGGCAGCGACCGTCGCCGACCACGCGGTGGTACCACTCCCACGCCTCCGGGTTGATCGGTTCGCCGACCGAGCCGAGCAGGCGCAGGCTGGCGCGCGAGGCCTTCTTCACCATCGCCTCGCCTTCGCGCATGAGGGCACGGATCGCGGTCGGTGCGGTGTAGAACAGGGTGACCTTGTGCTTGTCGACGACCTGCCAGAAGCGCGAGGAATCCGGATAGTTCGGCACACCCTCGAACATCACCGTGGTGGCGCCGTTGGCGAGCGGGCCGTACAGCAGGTAACTGTGGCCGGTGACCCAGCCGACGTCGGCGGTGCACCAGTAGACATCGTCCTCGCGCAGGTCGAACACCGCCTCGTGGGTGAAGGCGGCGAACACGAGATAGCCGCCGGTGGTGTGCAGCACGCCTTTCGGCGTGCCGGTCGAGCCGGAGGTGTAGAGGACGAACAGCGGATGCTCGGCCTCGCACGGCACCGCGGCGTGGGTCGTCGGCTGGCCGTCGACGAGCGCATGCCACCAGCGGTCGCGCGGCGTCTGCATGGCCACCGCACCGTCGGTGCGGCGGACCACCAGCACGGTCTCGACGCTGTTGGTGTTCGGACGCTTGAGGGCCTCGTCGACGTTCGCCTTGAGCGGCACGCGCTTGTTGCCGCGCAGGCCCTCGTCGGCGGTGATCACCAGCTTGCACTGGCTGTCGGCGATGCGGCTGGCCAGTGAATCGGGCGAGAAGCCGGCGAACACCACCGTGTGCACCGCACCGATGCGCGTGCAGGCGAGCATCGCCACCGCCACCTCGGGGATCATCGGCAGGTAGATGGCGACGCGGTCGCCCTTCTTCACGCCGAGGCTGGTCAGCAGGTTGGCCGCCTTGCACACCTCGGCATGCAGTTCGCGATAGCTGATGCGGCGCGACTCGGACGGATCGTCGCCTTCCCAGATGATCGCGGTCTTGTCCCCACGCGTGGCGAGATGGCGGTCGAGGCAGTTGGCGGCGACATTGAGGGTGCCGTCGTGGTACCAGCGGATGTGCAGGTCGGCGGCATCGAAGGAAACATCCTTGACCTGCGTGTACGGCGTGATCCAGTCGAGGCGCTGGCCGATGCGCGACCAGAACCCTGCGGGATCGGCCACGGATTCCGCGTAGAGCGCGTCGTAACGCGCCTTGTCGTAGCGGGCAGCGGCCGCGAATGCGGCCGGAACGGAATGAATCTGCGCCATGCGAGCCTCCGGCATGCTGTCGATACCGGCCGGATCATACCCCCGCGTGTCCACCCGCGGAGACGCGCCTACGACTTTGGTCGACCCACGACCAATGGTGAATGGAAGTGTGGACAAGCCGCCGTGCATGCTCGCCCCGCCTACATTCCGGGAGGGGCAACATGATTGCGTCGAAGAACAAACCAGGCTTGCGGTTCGGCACGCTCGCGATGGCATGCGCACTCGCGCTGCCCGGCCTCGCGCAGGCCGATCCGCAACGCGAAGCCGCGCTCGAGCAGCGCATCGCCGACCTCGAGCGCCAGATCCAGGAACTCGCCGCCGAGGTGAAGGCGCAACGTGCGGCGCCTGCGCCCGCGGCGGCCGCCGTGCCGGCCGGCAAGATGCCGATCCAGGTCGTGTCGCTGACGCCGGGTTCGCCGGCCGGCACCACCGTGCGCATGGGCGGCTTCATCAAGGCCGATTTCCTCGCCACGCGCACGCACGACGGCCAGCTCGCCGATTCCGCGGTCGGCCGCGCGCTGTACGTGCCGAGCCAGACTCCGGTCGGCGGCCGCGCCGCCGACGTCGACTACGACGCCCACGCGAAGTTCTCGCGCTTCGGCATCGGCGTCGACACCGTGACCGAATCCGGAGACAAGGGCGGTGTCTTCGTCGAGATGGATTTCTTCGGCAACGCCCTCGGCACGCAGAACGCGACCAACACCTACGGCGTGACCATGCGCCACGCCTATGCCTACTGGAACCGCTGGCTGGCCGGCCAGACCTGGTCGAACTTCATGGATGTCGGCGCGCTGCCCGACTCGGTCGACTTCATCGGCGCGACCGACGGCGCGATCTTCGTGCGCCAGGCCCAGCTGCGCTACACCAGCGGTGCCTTCTCGGTGGCCCTGGAAAATCCGGAAACGCTCTACATCCCGAACGGCGGCGGCGCCAACACCGCCTCCGATCGTGGCGGGCTGCCCGACCTCACCGCCCGTTACGGCTGGAAGGGTGACTGGGGCACGTTCGGCGTCGGCGGCCTGCTGCGCAGCCTCAAGGTGCAGCGCGCCGGCACGGCGACTTCGCCGGCGAGCGACGATTCGGAGTTCGCCGCCGCGCTCACCGTCGGCGGCAAGTGGGTACTCGGCAAGAACGACGACCTGCGCTACCAGTTCACCGCCGGCAACGGCTTCAGCCGCTACATCGGCCTCGGCATCACCGCCGACACCGCCATCGATGCGGACGGCGACCTCGATGCACTCGGCGGCTACGCCGGCTTCGTCGGCTGGCGGCATGCGTGGTCGCCGAAGGTGCGCAGCAACCTGATCTACGCGCGCAGCCATTACGACAACCCGGTGTCGCTGACCGGTGGAGCGGTCACCGAATCGGTGCACAGCTTCCGCGCCAACGTGTTCTACACGCCCTTCCCGAAGGTCGACGTCGGTGCCGAGATCATGGTTGGCGAACGCGAGCTCGAGAACGGTACCGACGGTCGCATCACGCGCCTGCAATTCACCACCAAGTACTCGTTCTGAGAAGGGGAGAAACCAGCATGGCAACCGCAAGCGCAAATCCGAAGAACCTGAGCCAGGGCCACAAGCGGGTCATCATCGCCTCCAGCCTCGGCACGGTCTTCGAGTGGTACGACTTCTACCTGTACGGCTCGCTCGCCGCGATCATCGCGACGCACTTCTTCTCCTCGCTGCCATCCGGCAGTGCCTTCGTCATGGCGCTGCTGACCTTTGCCGCCGGCTTCGCCGTGCGACCGTTCGGCGCGATCGTGTTCGGCCGCCTCGGCGACATGATCGGACGCAAGTACACCTTCCTCGTCACCATCGTCATCATGGGCATCTCGACCTTCCTGGTCGGCGTGCTGCCGACCTACGCAAGCATCGGCATTGCCGCACCGATCCTGCTGGTGCTGCTGCGATGCCTGCAGGGCCTGGCACTCGGAGGCGAGTACGGCGGTGCGGCGACCTATGTCGCCGAACATGCGCCGCAGGGCAAGCGCGGTCTCTACACCAGCTTCATCCAGACCACGGCGACGGTCGGCCTGTTCCTGTCCCTGCTGGTCATCCTCGGCGTGCGCACCTGGCTCGGCGAGGAGGACTTCAAGGCCTGGGGCTGGCGCATCCCGTTCCTGATCTCGTTCGTGCTGCTGCTGGTCTCGGTGTGGATCCGCATGAAGCTCAACGAGTCGCCGCTGTTCCAGCAGATGAAGGCCGAAGGCAAGCACTCCAAGGCGCCGCTGACCGAGAGCTTCGGCAACTGGTCGAACGGCAAGATCGTCCTGCTCGCCCTGCTCGGCGCCACCGCCGGCCAGGCCGTGGTCTGGTATGCCGGCCAGTTCTACGCGCTGTTCTTCCTCACCCAGACCCTCAAGGTCGATGCGGTGACCGCCAACCTGTTCATCGCCGCGGCACTGGCGATCGCCACCGGCGGCTTCATCCTGTTCGGCTGGCTGTCGGACAAGATCGGCCGCAAGCCGATCATCATGGCCGGCTGCCTGCTCGCCGCACTGACCTACTTCCCGATCTTCAAGGCCCTCACCCACTACGCCAATCCGGCGCTCGAGGCGGCCGCGAAGAACTCGCCGGCGGTGGTCGTCGCCGATCCGAAGGATTGCTCGTTCCAGTTCGTTCCGGGCGAGCTCAAGGGGCACGTCAAGTTCACCAACTCCTGCGACATCGTCAAGAACCTGCTCAACGCACGCAGCGTGACCTACACCAACGAGTCGGCGCCGGCCGGCACGCTGGCCAGCGTGCGCATCGGCTCGACGGTCATCCAGAGCGTGGCTCTCGGCAGCCTCAGTGCCGACGAGGCGAAGGCCGCGCAAGGCAAGCTTGCCGCCGATGTCACCGCGGCGATCGATGCCGCCGGCTATCCGGCCAAGGCCGACAATGCGCAGATGAACAAGCCGATGGTCCTGTTGCTGCTCGTCATCCTCGTCCTCTACGTGACGATGGTGTACGGACCGATCGCGGCCTGGCTGGTCGAGCTGTTCCCGACGCGCATCCGCTACACGTCGATGTCGCTGCCGTACCACATCGGCAACGGCTGGTTCGGCGGCTTCCTGCCGACCACCGCCTTCGCCCTCGTGCTGCTGACCGGCAACATCTACACCGGGCTGTGGTATCCGATCGTGGTCGCCGTGATGACCTTCGTGATCGGTACGCTGTTCCTCAAGGAAACCAAGGACGTCGACATCTCCAAGTGACGCCGTCGCCCGCCGCCCTCCCCGGCGGCACGGCGCAGGGGGCCGGACGCTGGTCGTCCGGCCCCTTTTTTCTGCAGGGAAACCCGGCGCGGTGCCGGGAGGAAACGCAGGCCCGGGTCAGGGTCGACTCCGACCTCGCATTTCGACGGCTAGGCGCGTTTGATGACGCCGATGATGGCGAGCAGGATGATCGCGCCGATCAGGGCGTGCACGATCGCGCTGACGATGCCGGAACCGATGCTGATGCCGGCCATCGGCAGCAGCCAGCCGGCGAGGAAGGCACCGATGATGCCGACCACGATGTTGCCGATCAGGCCGAAACCGAAACCGCGCATGATGAGGCCGGCCAGCCAACCCGCGACGCCGCCGACGATCAACCAGACAATCAGGGATTCCACGCTCATCTCGATGCCCTCTCGGTAGGTCGCGCGTTGCGACCGCCGGATTGTGCCCCCTCGGTTGCGGCAGCGCATGGTGCTGCGCAGCGAGCCGGTCCAGCGGTGCAGGAGGTGGACGCAGGCCGGGATTCAGGCTTGCGGATCGTTGTCCGCGTCGGCTCGGGGTGCCGGTCCGCCGGCGTCGGAACGGGCTTTCGCCCGCGCCTGCATGGCGGCGATCACGTCGGCCTGCAGCATCGCGGAGTCGGGGCGTGCGCGCGCCGAGATGCGTTCGGAGGCGATCGCCAGCACGGTACCGAATGCACCGACCACGGCGAACAGCAGGCCGAGTCCGAGCACGCCGGGACTGCGGGTGACAAAAGCCATCGCCAGGCCGACGACGAGCAGGGCGATCATGAGCCAGCGAATCATCGACCGGATTCCCGCAAGGATCTTGCCGGCGCCCCCCGCGGGCGGCCGCGCCGCGTCACGCTAGCAGAATCGGTGCGGACCGCCAGCACCGCCAGTCGGCGCAACGCCACCGGTGCCGGAATCGGCGCACGCTGCCATCGACAGCGCACGCCGCGAAACCGCAGACTGTGCACATGGACGTCGTCTCGCAATGGGCGCTCGCCGCAGGCCTTGCCTGGGCCAGCGGCTTTCGCCTCTACGCCGCAGTCTTCATCGTCGGCCTGCTCGGTCGCTACGAGGCGATCGAGCTGCCGGCCTCGCTGGCCGTGGTCGAACATCCCTGGGTGCTGATCGCCGCCGGCGTGATGCTGGTCGGTGAATTCCTGGCCGACAAGATTCCCGCCTTCGATTCCCTGTGGGACGGACTCAGCACCTTCATCCGCATCCCGGCCGGCGCCTTCCTTGCCTGGGGCACGTTCGGCGACGACACCCCGGCCATGCAGTTCGCCGCGGCGCTGGTCGGCGGTTTCATCAGCAGCGGCACGCACCTGTTCAAGAGTGGCGGTCGTGCCCTCATCAACGCTTCGCCCGAGCCGGTGTCGAACTGGACCGCCAGTCTCGGCGAGGACGGCGTGCTGCTCGCCGGCCTGTGGCTGGCGATCGCCCATCCGTGGGTGTTCCTGGTCCTGCTCGTGCTGTTCCTCGCCCTCGTCGCCTGGCTGTTGCCGAAACTGTTCCGGCTGTTCGCGCGCATCTTCCGGCGCCTGCGCGGTGCGCCGCTGCCGGCCCGCGGCTGAGGGCGATTCCGCCCTGCATGCGTCCGTGCGCTACGGCGTGAAGCGCACTTCGCGCAGGGCTTCGTCGGGCAGGGCATAGGTGGTCGACAGCAGTTCGCCTTCAAGGATGACTTCGGGAAACAGCAGGCCCTGCAGCGCCTGCACGGCGAAGATCTCCTGCACGCCGCCCGTGAACTTCAGAAGAGCCGCCGTCGCCCCGCGTTCGATGTCGACCACCCATACGCCGGACAGGCGCTCGCGGTTGTCGTCGGTGATCGGGATGTCGGTGAAGGCATTGCTCTCGCGCAGTTGCGACAAGCCGATGAAGGCGTGGCGGCCGCTGAAGTCGAGGCCGCGGGCGAAACCCGGCACGCGTGCGACGTCGCGTTTCGCGCCGGTCGTCGCATCGACTTCGACGAGCGCGCCACGGCCCGACTCCAGCACCCACAGGCGGCCGTCGTGCCAGCGCGGCGAGTGCGGCATCGACAAGCCGCCGGCGAGGATGCGACCGTCCCGGACATCGGCGAGCACGCCGCCGTCGCGCTTGTTCGCGCGCCAGCCCTGCGGCGTGTCGGTGGTGCCGAGCGCGGTCACATAACGCGGCTCGCCGTCGCGCAGGCCGAGGCCATTCAGATGGCAGCGGTCCTCGGGTGCGTAGTGGCGCACCCACGGCGGCCGCCAGCGCGGCACGAAACTCGAACGCTCGTCGAGCGTGCACAGGCAGGAAAACAGGGTGTTGACGAACCACAGGCTGCCGTCGCCGGCAAACGTCATCTCGTGGATGTCGATGGCCGCGGTGACGTGGCTGCGGCGAGCGATGTAGACCGCATCGTGGCGCGGTGGATCGGCCAGGCGCGGCGCGCTCGCCGGCATGTTGCGCAGCTCGACGATCTCGGCGGCGGTGCCGACGGCGAGGCGTTCGCGGTCGGCGGCCAGGCCCATCGGCCGGTTGAAGCTGCGGAAATGCGTGTTGACGCGCGCGCCGTCGGCGCGCAGCACGACCAGTCGGCCGGCCTGGTAGGTGCTGACCAGCAGGCTGGTGCGCAAGCTGCGCAGCAGGTCCGGGAAATTCGCCGTATGCACACTGGCGAGGGCCGACGCACCGCCTTTTTCCGCTTCGACGCGCTCGTGCATGGTCATCGCTTCGGGTTCACGACGCCGGCGACGATAGCATCCGCAACCCGCCACGCCGCGGCGCACGCGCGGAAGGCATGGCCGCGGCAGCCCGCGCCGTCGGGCGCGCTCAGCGCTCCGAGTGGCCGGGGTCGAAACCGTCGCGGCGGCTGAACAGGCCGGGACGGATCAGGTCGATGAAGGCGCGTGCCTCGCTGCGGAGGTGGCGTCCCTTGCGCACGACCACGCCGTAGCTGCGTTGCGGGAAATACTGGCGCAGGTTGCGCGCACCGAGGCGGGCGCGGTCGGCCTCGCCGAGGCAGATGCCGGTGACGATCGAGATGCCGAGGCCCATCGCCACGTACTGCTTGATGACCTCCCAGCCGCCGACCTCGATCGCCACGTGGTAGGGCACGTTGCGCTTCTGGAACACGAGATCGACGAGACGGTAGGTGGTGAGGCGCTTCGGCGGCAGGATCAGACCGTACGGCGACAGGTCCTCGAGGCTGACCTCGCCCTTCTGCATGAGCGGATGGTCGGGCGGCGTGATCAGCCACTGGTCGAAATGGTGGAGCGGTTCGTAGGCGAGGTCGTTCGGCACGTCGAGCATCGAGCCGACCGCGAAATCCACCTCGTCGGAGCGCAGCAGGGCGAGGCCGTCGATGCCGGTGACGTTGTTGAGGTTGAGATGGATCTCGGGATGGCGCGCGCGGAATGCGGCCACCATGGCGGGCAGCAGGTACTGGATGGTGGCGTTGCCGCAGGCGATGTCGAGGACCGGCGGACCGAGCTGGCCGGTGCGCGCGCGGAACGCCTCGTCGATGCCCTCGAAGCCCTCGATCAGCGGTCGCGCGAGTTCGTAGAGGACCTGGCCCTGCACGGTCGGCGCGACGCGGCGGCGGCGGCGCTCGAGCAGCGGCGTGCCGAGCTCCTGCTCGAGCGCGGCCAGCTGCAGGCTGATCGACGGCTGCGACAGGAACAGCGCCTCGGCCGCGCGCGACAGGGTGCCGAGCTTGACCGTGTAGCAGAACGCGCGCAGCTGCTTGAGGCGGTTGCCCTTGTAGTAGAAGCGCGGCGTCGAGGGCGCGGACGCGCCACCACGGCGACCCGCGGGGCTCCGTTTGCGCGGCGGTTTGTCTTCCTGTTTCAACGGTTTGGCATACATTTGACAACGTCAATGTTCTGCATTGAAACATTCACTTTGTCAAAAGAAAAGCGCGAAGCGTAGCCTCCGGGCCTCTCCCGAGGATCCGCGCATGTCCGCTGCCGTTCCGCGCCCCGCCCCGCCTGCCGCCGCCACGGTCACCCTTGCGACCGGCGCGCGCGCCGACGAACGCGTGCTGGTGCCGGCGGCGCTGGCCTTCGTCGGCGACCTGCACCGCCGTTTCGACGCGACCCGGCGCGACCTGCTCACCGCGCGCGCGGCACGCCAGGCGCGTTTCGACGCCGGCGAGCGCCCCGACTTCCTCGCCGAAACCGCCGCCATCCGCGCCGGCGACTGGCGTGTCGCGCCGATTCCCGCCGCCCTGCTCGACCGCCGCGTCGAGATCACCGGGCCGGTCGACCGCAAGATGATCATCAACGCACTGAACTCCGGCGCCATGGTGTTCATGGCCGACTTCGAGGATTCGACTTCGCCGACCTGGGACAACCTCGTCGACGGCCAGGCCAACCTGATCGACGCCGTGGCCGGCAGCATCGACTACACCTCGCCGGAGGGCAGGCAGTACGCGCTGAAGCCCGAACCGGCCGTGCTCGTGGTGCGTCCGCGCGGCTGGCACCTGGCGGAGAAGCATGTCCTCGTCGATGGCCGCGAGGTCGCCGCATCGCTGTTCGACTTCGGCCTGTTCGCCTTCCACAACGCCGGCGCGCTGCACGCACGCGATCGCGGGCCGTACCTGTACCTGCCGAAGCTCGAAAGCCATCGCGAAGCCGCCTTGTGGGACGAGGTGCTCGCCCATGCCGAGGCTGCGCTCGGCCTGCCGGCCGGGACGATCAAGGTCACCGTGCTGATCGAGACGCTGCCGGCCGCGTTCGAGATGGACGAGATCCTGCATGCGCTGAAATCGCGCATCGTCGGCCTCAACTGCGGGCGCTGGGACTACATCTTCTCGCGCATCAAGACGCTGCGTGCGCATCGCGACCATGTCCTGCCGGAACGCGGCCAGGTCGGCATGGGCGTGCCGTTCCTCAAGGCCTACAGCGAACTGCTGATCCGCACCTGTCATCGCCGCGGCGCCTTCGCCATGGGCGGCATGGCCGCGCAGATCCCGATCAGCGGCGATGCGCAGGCGAACGAAGCCGCGCTCGCCCGCGTGCGCGCCGACAAGCAGCGCGAGGCGCGCGCCGGCCACGACGGCACCTGGGTCGCCCACCCGGGCCTCATCCCGATCGCGCTCGCCGAGTTCGACGCGGTCAACCAGCTCGACAAGCCGAGGCTGGATGTCGACGTCGGCCGCGACGAGTTGCTCGCGGTGCCGGAAGGCACGATCACCCGCGCCGGCTTCAGCAACAACGTCGATGTCTGCGTGCGCTACCTCGCCGCCTGGCTCGACGGCCTCGGTTGCGTGCCGATCCATCACCTCATGGAAGACGCGGCGACCGCCGAAATCGCCCGCGCCCAGCTCTGGCAGTGGCTGCACCACGAAGGCCTGCAGCTCGACGACGGCACGCCGATCGATTTCGCCCTGTTCGATGCCGTGCTCGCCGGCTGCGCCGGGCGCCTGCCGGCGGCCGGCCTGCCCGGACAGGCGCGCATCGCCGAGGCGATCGGCCTGCTCGACGAATGGACCCGTGCCGACGAACTCGCCGGGTTCCTGACCGTGCCGGCGTACGCGCGCCTGCCCTGACCCCGCCCGATCCACCGACCCCGCTCCACCCGAGGACACCGCCATGAGCAAGAACCCGCTGCCGAGCGCCGAACAGCTCAAGCTCGACTGGAACAACAACCCGCGCTGGGCCGGCATCCGGCGCAACTACAGCGCCGAGGATGTCGTGCGCCTGCGCGGCACGATCCCGGTCGAGCATTCCATCGCGCGTCTCGGCGCCGACAAGCTGTGGGCCTCGCTGCACCGCGAGCCGTTCGTCAACGCGCTCGGCGCGCTGACCGGCAACCAGGCGATGCAGCAGGTGAAGGCCGGCCTCAAGGCGATCTACCTGTCGGGCTGGCAGGTCGCCGCCGATGCCAACCTCGCCGGCCAGATGTATCCGGACCAGTCGCTGTATCCGGCCGACTCGGTGCCGGCCGTGGTCCGCCGCATCAACAACGCGCTGCTGCGCGCCGACCAGTTGCACCATGCCGAAGGCAACGACTCGATCGATTTCCTGCAACCGATCGTGGCCGACGCCGAGGCCGGCTTCGGCGGCGTGCTGAATGCCTTCGAGTTGATGAAGGCGATGATCGAGGCCGGTGCCGCCGGCGTGCATTTCGAGGACCAGCTCGCCTCGGTGAAGAAATGCGGCCACATGGGCGGCAAGGTGCTGGTGCCGACGCGCGAGGCGGTCGAGAAGCTCAATGCCGCGCGTCTCGCCGCCGACGTGATGGGCGTGCCGACGATCATCGTCGCGCGCACCGATGCCGAGGCCGCCGACCTGCTGACCAGCGACGTCGACGCCAACGACCGGCCGTTCACCACCGGCGAGCGCACCGTCGAGGGCTTCTACAAGACCCGCAACGGCCTCGACCAGGCGATCAGCCGCGGCCTCGCCTATGCGCCGTATGCCGACCTCGTCTGGTGCGAGACCGGCAAGCCCGATCTCGAATTCGCCCGCAAGTTCGCCGAGGCGATCCACGCGAAGTTCCCCGGCAAGCTGCTCGCCTACAACTGCTCGCCGTCGTTCAACTGGAAGAAGAATCTCGACGACGCCACGATCGCGACGTTCCAGAAGGAAATCGCCGGCTACGGCTACAAGTTCCAGTTCATCACCCTGGCCGGATTCCACGCGCTGAACTATTCGATGTTCAATCTCGCGTACGGCTATGCGCGCAACCAGATGAGCGCCTTCGTCGAACTGCAGGAGGCCGAGTTCGCCGCCGCCGAGCGCGGCTTCACCGCGGTCAAGCACCAGCGCGAGGTCGGCACCGGCTACTTCGACCAGGTCACCCAGGCGATCCAGCAGGGCCAGTCGTCGACCACCGCGCTGAAAGGCTCGACCGAAGAGGAGCAGTTCCACGGTGACCGCAAGAGCGCCGCCTGAGCGGCGGCATCAGCGACCGGTACCGGAATGCGGGTGGGGAGGGGCACCCGGATGGGGGAGGGTTCCGGGTCATGCATTCCGGCACCGTCGCTGACCGTGGCGTCTCCGCGGCGAGGCCGGCGGAGCCACGGGACCGGCGGCCAGCCGGTCCGCCGACAGGATCCCGCAGCGCCCCGCTGCCCCGCGCGTGGCTGAAGTCATGCAGGAACGGGGCGCGGCGCGGGAACCGGCTTGGCGCCATGTCACAATCGGTTAAGATTCGGCGGCACATGGCGCCAGGCGGGGGAACGAGCGTGCCAGTCAGCACTTCCACGAACAACGTCACCGCGATCGGCCCGGCCGGCCGCGGCGGGCAGCGTGCCTCCTTGCTGCCGCGCGAACTGTCCGAGCGCGAGTTCGAACTGTTCGCCGGCGTCGGCGACCGCCGCGAAGTGTCGGCGGGCGAAGTCATCTTCCGCCGTGGCGAACTCGGCCGCAGCATGTTCATTGTCGAATCCGGCCAGATCCGCCTCGAGTTCGGCGACAGCATGCCCGACAAGCTGATCGGCCCGCGCGAGTTCTTCGGCGAGCTGACCCTGTTCATCGGCAACCACACGCGCGTCGCCAACGCGCTGGCCACGGCGCCCGCGGTCCTGCACGTCATCGAGCAGCACGCCTTCGATGTCCTGCTCGAAAGCCACCCGGACCTGCTCGCGCAGTTCATGCGCCGCTCGTTCGCCTACCTCGTCGCCAGCGAGCAGCAGCTGATCGCCAGCCTCAAGCGGCGCAACGAAGACCTCATGGTCACCCTCGATTCGCTGCGCCAGACCCAGACCCAGCTCAACACCGCCCAGCGTCTCGTGCAGACCGACGAACTGACCGGACTGTGCAATCGGCGCGGCCTCTACACCTATCTCGAACAGCTCGAGCAGGCACGCCTGCCGGGCACCGTGCTCGGCCTGATGCTGATCGACATCGACCGCTTCAAGCAGGTCAACGACCGCTGCGGCCATCTCGTCGGCGACCTCGTCCTGCGCGCGATCGCCGAGGAAGTGCAGAACGCGGCCTCGCCCTGCGACCTGCCGTGCCGGCTCGGTGGCGACGAGTTCGCCCTCCTCGTGCAGATCACCGGACCCGAAGAACTGGCCGCGCGGGCCAGCCAGATCGCCAGTTCGGTGCGCTCGCTGCGCTTCCCGACCGCCGCCAGCAGCCTCGGCGTCAGTGTCAGCATCGGCGCCAACCTGTGCAGCCAGGGCAACGACTGGGCGGCCTGGTACAGCGACGCCGACTGCATGCTCTACGACGTCAAGGGTCGCGGCGGCGACGGCTTCCGCGCGCCGACGCACTGATCCACTCCGCAACGACATCGCTTGGGTAGAGCGAAGTCCGCTCCGCTCCGCCCTTTTTGCGCGAGATCGCCACCTCACATTCTTGCGACAGCGCCAGCTTGCCTTCGCCCCGCGCAGCGGGGAGAAGGTGGTGCGGCAGCACCGGATGAGGGGCCGCTCTCCGCTGATGCGCAGCATGCAGTCTTGCGACAGCACCAGCCTTCCCTTCGCCCCGCGCAGCGGGGAGAAGGTGCCCGGCAGGGCGGATGAGGGGCCGTGGGAGGTGGGGTGCGATCGTCGTTGCAGCCGTGCGCACGCGCCGTTTCGTCAGCCTTGCCGGTGAAGCACGGACTCGTCGCTCATCACCGGCTGCCAGTGAAGCAGAGAAGCGCCCCTCATCCGCGGCTGCCGCCGCACCTTCTCCCCGTCGCCACGGGGAGAAGGGACCCGCATGCATTTTCTCAAGATTGCAACGTCGCATTCTTGCGACAGCGCCAGCTTCCCTTCGCCCCGCGCAGCGGGGAGAAGGGATTGCATGCGCATTCACCAGAGTGCAGCCGTGCATTCTTGCGACAGCACCAGCCGTCCCTTCGCCCCGCGCAGCGGGGAGAAGGTGGTGCGGCAGCACCGGATGAGGGGCCGTGGGAGGTGGGCTGCGATTGACGTTGCAGCAGCGCGCACGCGCCACTTCATCGGCGGTTGCAATGAAGAAGCGCGAAAGCGCCCCTCATCCGCGGCTGCCGCCGCACCCCGGATCGAGTCCGGGGCAGGCTCTTCTCCCCGTCGCCACGGGGAGAAGGGACCCGCATGCGTTTTCTCAAGATTGCAATGTCGCATTCTTGCGACAGCGCCAGCGTCCCTCCGCCCCGCGCAGCGGGGAGAGGGGACAGGCATGCGCCATCTCCTGCTTGCACCGCTGCATTCCAATGCGTTCTTGGAGCTTGCTCCGCTGCCCTGGCTAGTGCACCCAGCGCCCGGCGCGGCGCCGTGGCGGGGTGCGCGGCTCGGCCTCGCCGATCCGGCGGCGTTCCTCGCTGGTCACCGGGTTGCCGCGCCAGTAGCCGGCCACGGCTTCGACCGATTCGGGGATCCGCGCGATGCACTCGTCGTATTCCTCGTCGGTCAGCGGGGCGAACTCGGCGTCGCTGTCGAACACTTCGTCCTCGATCGACAGGGCGATGATCGGCCCGAGATGCTGCATGAGGTCGGAATCCTGGCCGAGGCGGGCCTCCCAGGCCGGCGCGCGCAGGTCGATGCCGCGACTGAAGCCCTCGCACCAGCCGCGCGAGGTGAAGGCGGAGCCGCCGTCGTCGGTATCGATCTCGCCGAGGATCGGCTCGTAGGCACCGGTCTCGATTTCCAGCAGCACCGAATCATTGAGCCGTGCCAGCAGGGTCAGCACGCGCTCGCCCTCCTCGGCATCGGCGAACGGTTCATGCAGCACCTCGGCCAGCCACTCCTCGGGCTTCGGCGGCTGCGGCCCGATCGCCAGCGAGGTCAGCAGGCCGTGCACGCCGTCGAGCAGCAGGCTGTCGTCTTCGGAATGCACGCGCAGGAACTCGTCGAGTTCCTCGAGTTCGCTGTCGGCAAGCGAGGCGGGCCAGGATTCAGGGGTCATCGGCGAGCTCCAGCACGACCGGCGCGTGATCGGAAGGACGATCCCAGCTGCGCGGCGTCCGATCGATGGTGGCGGCACGCGCGCGCGCCTTCAAGGCTTCGCCGGCCAGCACGAGGTCGATGCGCAGGCCGAGGTTGCGCCGGAACGCCGCCTGGCGGTAGTCCCACCAGGAATAATGGCCGGGATCCGCCTCGAACAGGCGGAAGCTGTCGATCAGGCCGAGGTCGAGCAGGCGCCGGAGTGCCTCGCGCTCGGGTGTCGAGCAGAGGATCTGCTCGTGCCAGGCCACCGGATCGTGCACGTCGCGGTCTTCCGGAGCGATGTTGAAGTCGCCCATGACGATCAGGAGTGGATCGTTGCGCAGCTCGCCTTCGAGGAAGCGCGTGACCCGCGCCAGCCAGTCGAGCTTGTAGGCGTATTTCTCGCTGCCGACCGCCTGGCCGTTGACCACGTACAGGTTCGCCACCCGCACGCCGCCGACGGTCGCCAGCAGAATGCGCCGCTGCGGGTCGTCGAGGCCGGGGATGTCGGTGACCACATCCTCGATCGGCGTCCGCGCCAGCACGGCGACGCCGTTGTAGGTCTTCTGCCCCGAGAAGCGCACCTCGTAGCCGAGCGCCTCGATCGCCGCACGCGGAAACTTCACGTCCTCGAGCTTGGTTTCCTGCAGGGCGAGCACGTCCGGCTGCGCGAGCGCACACCACTGCTCGACATGCGCCAGGCGCACGTTGAGCGAATTGACGTTCCAGCTGGCGAGTTTCATGGTCGCACTATCGCATGGACGGGCTCCGCGGGCCTGTACGCATGCCGACCCGGAATGACTCCGGGGGCAACCCGGATCGCGCTGCCGGCGCCCTCATCCGGTCGCCGGCGCCGTTGCCGCCGTCCACCACGGCCGCCCACGGCGATGGCCGCGGGCGTGACGGGCCCTCACTCGAACCCGTCGGTGAAGATGTGTTCGGAAAAACCGTAGCCGCCTTCGTAGGCGCCGATGTCGTGGGCCGCGCCGAGCGGCCGCGCTACCCCGCGCAGGTCGATGTCGGGTGCTCCCGTGCACTGCACCGGACCGCAGCCTTCGTCGATCAGCGGCGAGTTGGTGGCGAGGCGGTAATCGCCGGCGGCGGGATCGGTGAATTTGGGATTGAGCTGTTCGACGCCGGCGCCGTTGCAGACGATCACGGTGTTGAAAACGCCGACGTTGTTGTAGCTGCAGTCGTTGCGGCTGGCAATGTTGCCGACCACCCGGAGGTCCGAGTTGTCGTTGCCCCAGAAGATGTTGTTGCGGATGAAGGACTGTGCATCGCCTGTGTTCTCGAAACGCAGTCCACCCACGGTCGATCCCGAGGTGACCGCGTTGTTGGTGAAGGTGTTGCTGTGGATGTAGGTCGCGTTGAATCCGTTCTCGTTGATGATGACTGCACCACCGGCACCGGTGCTCGTGCTCAGGTTGGAGTGGATCAGCGAACCCTTGACGGTGATCGTCCCCTGGGTCTTCGCGTACAGCGGAGCGTAAGCTTCGTTGTGATGCAGGATGACGCGATCGACGACCACCTGGAGGCCGAATCCGGACGAGTGGTCGAAGTGCAGGGCGCCGAGCACGACACCGGATGAGTACCCTCCGGTGATGCTCAGGTTGCGCACGGTCATGGTTCCGTTGGCGTTCCGGAAGCGCAGCACCGGCGTTTGCAGGTTGCCGGAAAGCACGGTGGCGGTCGCGTCGGCGGCCATGCTGGAACAATCGGCATTCCAGCCGCCCGACACCGTGACATTGCCGATATCGGCATCGTTGCTCGGCGGGTAGTAGTAGAAACCGTCGGGCACCGGCGCGACATAGATGCCCGCACGAATGCGGATGTCATCGGATTCGTTGTTGGTTTCCGCGGCGATGAGGGCGTTGTTGAGGGCGCCTGCGCTGCCCACGCAGACCGTGGCTGCGTGGGCGCTGCCGAAGACCAGGCCCGCGACGCCGGCCAGGCCGACGAGGCGGACACGGGCGATCCGGGTGAACGGGGAAATGGTCTTCATGCGCGATCCTCGAAAGCGGGGTTGGACCCTTGGATCCACGCATTCCGGCCACGGGCGGGGCCACCTGGCGGGCCACGCCGGCGCGGGAGCTGCAGCGCCGCTTGACCATTGCCGCCGGCCTGCGCCAATGTCGGCACCGCTTCGCCACCGTTGTCGAGGACTGCATGGATACACCGAAGTACGCCGTTTCGCGCCGCTGGCTGCACTGGGGCATCCTCGTGCTGATGGTGGCGGCCTACCTGCTGATCGAGTTCCGCGGCGTGTTCGAACGCGGCACGAGCGGACGCTTCGCCATGGTCCAGGGCCATTTCTGGGTCGGCATCGCCATCCTCGCCCTGATGCTGCCGCGCCTGCTGCAGGCGGTGCGCAAGCCGGCGCCGCCGGTGTCGCCGCCGCTGCCGGCATGGCAGGCGTTGCCGGCGAAAGGCGTGCACCTGCTGCTCTACGCGATGCTGGTCGTGCAGCCGCTGCTCGGCATCGCCACCGCCTGGACCGACGGCAAGTCGATCTTCGTGCCGTTCACCTCGATCGCGCTGCCGGCCTTGCTGGCGACCGACAAGGACCTCGCGCATCAGCTCGAGGACATCCACGTGCTGGTCGCGAACGCCTTCTATTTCGTCGTCGGCCTGCATGTGCTGGCCGCGCTCTGGCACCACTTTGGCCGCCGCGACGACACCCTGCGGCGGATGACCTGAATCCTGCCGGTTGCAAGCTCGCCCCTGCGGCGAACCCTTGCGCTGCAGAGCCGGGCTTGCCCGGCTCCTAGGCCGCCGTCGCCGGCGCCGGTGCGGGCGGGGGCAGGTCGCCGCGTCGCTGTGCTTCGGCGAGTTTCGGCGCGAGCCGGACCAGCGATTCGACCGAGTCGCACATGCTGCGCGCAATCTCGCTCTCACCCATGATCGTGGCGTCGGCGCCGGCCTTCAGCAGGTAGGCGACTTCCTCGTCGGAGTGGGCGCGGGCAAGGATGGCGATGCCGGGATTCGCCTCGCGCGCCTGCTTGATGATCGGGCCGGCTTCGAGGGTCTGCGGAATCGCCACCAGCAGCGCGCGTGCGCTGGCGAGGTTGGCATCGGCGAGCACGCCGGGACTGACCGCATTGCCGAGGATGCACGGGATGCCGAGCTTGCGCGCCTCGATGCAGTCGTCGCGGTCGGATTCGATCAGCACCAGCGGCAGGCCCTTTTCGTGCAGCGCGCGGCCGACCCGCGAGCCGACGCGGCCGAAGCCGATCAGCACGATGTGGTCGGCGGCCGGGATCAGCGCGCGGTCGGGCAGGAAATCGTCCTCGGCGGGGGGCGGTGGCGCGCCCACTTTCGCCGCCGCGTCCTGCTGCGCCTCGCGGCGCGCGCTCCAGCGGTCGAGGGCGACGAACAGCATCGGATTGATGATGATCGACAGCAGGGCGCTGGCGAGGATGAGGTTGCGGCCCTCCTCGCTGAGCAGGCCGAGGCTGACGCCGAGCGCGGCGAGGATGAAGGAGAACTCGCCGATCTGCGCCAGCGCGGCGGCGATGGTCAGGCTGGTCTGCAACGGATGGCCGAAGGCGCGCACGATGAACAGCGCGCCGAGCGACTTGCCGACGGTGATGATGAGGAAGGTGGCGAGGATCGCCAGCGGCTGCTCGATGACGATTTTCGGGTCGAACAGCATGCCGACCGAGACGAAGAACAGCACGGCAAAGGCATCGCGCATCGGCAGCGAGTCGTTGGCCGCCTCGTGGCTGAGCCTCGACTCGTTGAGGACGACGCCGGCAAGGAAGGCGCCGAGCGCGAACGACACGTCGAACAGCGCCGCCGACATGTAGGCGACGCCGAGCGAGATCGCCAGCACCGACAGGGTGAACAGTTCGCGCGAGCCGATCGAGGCGGTGCGTTCGAGCAGCCACGGGATGACCCGCCGACCGACCGCGAACATCAGCACGATGAACACGGTGACCTTGGCGATCGTCCAGCCGAGCGCCTTGAGGATGCTGACGGTGTCGGTCGACACCCCTTCCTCGACCTTGCCGCCGATCAATCCGGCCACCGCCGGCAGCATGACGAGGACGAGCACGGTGACGAGGTCCTCGACGATCAGCCAGCCGATCGCGATGCGGCCGCGGTTGGTCTCGAGCAGGCGGCGTTCCTCGAGTGCGCGCAGCAGCACCACCGTGCTGGCGACCGAAAGGCAGATGCCGAAGACGAGGCCGGCCCCCCAGGTCCAGCCGAGCGTCCACGCCAGCAGCATGCCGAGGCCGGTGGCGATGAAGATCTGGGCGAGTGCGCCGGGGATGGCGATCTTGCGCACCGACAGCAGGTCGCCGAGGGAAAAATGCAGGCCGACCCCGAACATCAGCAGGATCACGCCGATCTCGGAAAGCTCGTGGGCGAGGTTGGTGTCGGCGACGAAGCCGGGGGTGTACGGTCCGACGACGATGCCGGCAACGAGATAGCCGAGCAGGGGGGACAGCCGCAGCCGCTGCGCGATCATGCCGAACACGAAGGCGAGCACGATGCCGCCGACGAGCATGGCGATCAGGGGCGTGTGGTGCGGCATGCAGGGGCATCCTCGGCATCGTGCGCGGTGCGCGGGGATGGACGACTATAAACGCAGGCCGGCGCCGCCGTCGCGGGTTTTTTCGGCTCGACGGCCCCTTGCGGGCGCCGCTGTCCGCGGTCTCCGTGGCCGCCACGGCGCTGCGGCCGGCACGAAAAAGGCCGCGACGGCGGACGTCGCGGCCTTGTCGGGTGGACACCCGCGTGGCGGTCAGTTCGCGCGGCTGATGGTGAATCCGCCGACGCTGATGCCGAGGCCGACGCCTTCGCCGGCACCGGCCAGCGCCAGGGAGACGGTGCCCTTGGTCAGCACCTGGGCGGTGCCGGCCTTGCCGGCGCCGACACTGGCATCCCCTTGGGCGTAGGTGCCGAGCACGTCCTCGATGCGATGCACGTCGGTGAACTTGCCGGTGCCGTTGTCGATGTGCGACTTGCCGACGGTGAGGCCACCGCCCTTGGCTTCGATGCGCACGCGCAGCGTGTCGCCGTTGGCACAGCGGACCGTGCCCTCGCCCTCGGCATGCTTGTAGATGGCCGACCATCCGCTCAGGTTGAATTTCATCGTGCAGTCGAGGCTGGCCTGGGCTGCCTGCGTCGACGGAGCCACGAGCGCCGCGGCGAGCGCGAGGGCCGGAACACCGATCACGAGTTTCATGGGATTGCCTCCGTGGAAGGTGTTGCCCAGTGTAGGCAGCGACCCTGAACGCCAACGCGGCCGGTGCATTCACGCGTGGTCCAGCACGATGCGCCAGCGCGCGAGCTTGCCGGCGCGCGTCATCGAGGCATTCGCCGGACTCGTCGAGGGCAGGTCGAGCAGGCAGATGCCGGTCGGCCAGTGCGGGCCGGCCGCGGCGAGAATGTGCCGGCGGAACGCCTGCTGTGCCTTGCCGCCGTTCAGCACGATCGTGCGGATCGTCGGCTGCTCCGCCAGCAGGCCGGCGATGTCGTTCGGCACCTCGCTCGCCGGCACGATCGCGCGATCGAGGCTGCCCGGGCGCTCGCAGGAGGCGAACACGTCCCAGATGCCGATGCCGCGCGCGTGCAGGCGGCGGATGCGCTCGGCGTAGGGATGCTCCGGTCCGGCGTCGAACAACGCACCCATGAACGGCCAGAACAGGTTCTGCGCATGACCGTAGGACTGGCGCAGCGCCAGCGATGCGCGGCTCGGCGCGGTGCCGAGCACGAGCAGCCGGCAGCCGTCGCCGACCTGGGGCGGAAAGCTCTCGACGCGGGTCACGGGTGTTTTCGGCGAGGGGCGACTCATCGCCTGGGCGAAGCTCCGAAGCAGGGACGGGCACTCTGCGCGTCGGGCATGAATGCAGGCCAACCGCAACATCGTGATAACGCCATGCCTACTTCCGCTTTCGAATGTCCTGCGTAGGGTCGATGGTGCGTCGACCGGGACTGCAGCCTTTGCCGGCGCGAAATTCTGTCAACGACAACGTGGAGGCAAGGCCATGAACAACGACATCATCCAGGGCAAGTGGAGGCAGCTCAAGGGTTCGCTCCAGCAGAAGTGGGGCAAGCTGACCGACGACGACCTCGACCGCCTGGACGGCAACCAGCAATACCTGTCGGGCAAGCTGCAGGAGCGCTACGGATGGGCCAAGGACGAGGCCGACCGCGAGATCCGCGAGTTCGAACGCTCCCTGCACTGAGCACGGCGCCTCGCGCCCTGGCGCGGGGCTTTCCCTTCAGCGGAGCGATGCTCCGCATCAAGGCCGCGCATCCGCGCGGCCTTTTCACGCGCGACGGATGCTCACTTCTTCGCCGGTGGCATCGGCTCGAACCTCGATGCATCGAAGCCGCCGACCTCGAACACCAGGGTGCGCGCTTCGCCGCCTTTTTCCTTCACCTCGATCGCCACCCGCTTGGCCTTCTGCATCGCGCTGACGAACGGCCGGTCGTCCTCGATGAAGATCGCCGGCTCGCCGGTGGGCGGAATGCTGCCGGCCAGGGATTTCTTCGGCTGGTCGTCGAACTGCATGCTGATGCGGCACGGCTTGGCGCAGCTGAAGCCGGGCTCGTTGCCGTAGAGGAAGACGCTTTCGCCCCATTCGGTATGCCGGCGCAGGACCAGGCGCACGCGTTCGCGACCCGGCCCCTCGGCGTCGCGGGCGTGGATCGACGCGGTGCTCTGCCGTCCGCCGCCCATCGGCGCGACCTGGTACGCCCACAGGCGCGCGAGGCGCCGGCTCTCGGCGCCCTCGTGTGCCGCCGTGCGCAGGGACTCGATCGACTCGCGCACCTTGGCCGCTTCCGCGCTGTCGGGAAATCCGCTGAGGATGCCCTCGCCGAGCGGCACCGCCAGCTCGGCGCTGCCGGCATCGACCATCTGCTGGTACAGCTCGAACTGCTGCGCGGCCGACGGGCCGCGCGGAGTGGCCGCAGCCGGCGCCTGCGGCGGCGGTGTCGACGAGGGCGAGCAGGCGGCAAGCAGCGGCAGGGCAAGGGCGAGTGGCGCGAAGCGGTTCATCGGCGGGACCGGGCAGCAACGGAGTTTCGACTATAGCGCCGGCGCAGCATCCGCGGCCTCAGTGGCGCCGGCACGGATCGTGGCCGAGATTGCGCGCGTAGGTGGATATCACCTCGTCGTGCTCGCGGCCGTCGCGGCCGCCCGCGCGCATGCGCCGGCAGGCCTCGCTGCGCGGCAGGCGGGTCGCGCGGACACGTTCCCCGCCGCGACCCTCCCGCGCGGCGGCACCGGCGCGCGGGATCGAGCCCGGACAATGCGAGTGGCGGTAGAACACCGCGCCGCCCTCGCTGCGGCATTCGAACGACATCGGCGTCGCGCCGGCCGGCCGCGTGGCGCGCGGCGCGCGCTGGGCACGCACGGCCGGGGATTCGCGCACCGCGGGTTGCGCCGGGCCGGGCGCCGGTGGCGGCGCGGCGAGGCGGACGGGTTCGCTGCGCTGGCCGGCACCGCAGCTGTCCTGCTGGTAGCTGACGTGGCCGTCGGCGTCGACGCATTTGTGGATCGTCTGTGCGCCGGCGGCGACCGGCAGCAGGCAGACGGTCGCCAGTTGCAGGGCGACCCGCAGGATCCGCGGATGGCTGGTCATGGCATGCACTCCGGGTTCGGGAACGCCATCGTCAAGGCGCGCGCCGCCGGCGGGCAGCGGCAGTCGCCGCGCAGGCGTGTAGGAAATCGCCGATCGCGCCGCCGGCCGGCTGCGTCGCCGCGTCCGCGTGCGCCGGCGGCTGCGGTCATTACAATGGCGTTTTCCGCCGGACTCCCTGCAATGGCCTTTCCGCTCGTACGCCTGCGCCGCATGCGCCGCGATGCCTTCTCGCGCGCGCTGATGCGCGAAACCGTGCTCGGTGTCGACGACCTCGTCATGGTCGCCTTCGTCGTCGACGGCGAAGGCCGCCGCGAAGCGATCGCCTCGATGCCCGGCATAGAGCGCGTCTCGATCGACGGCCTGCTCGGCATCGCCGACACCTGCGTCGAACTCGGCATCCCCGCGCTCGCCCTGTTCCCGGCGCCGGGTCCCGAGGTCAAGAGCGAGGACGCGCGCGAGGCGTGGAACCCGCAAGGCCTGTTCCAGCGCGCTGCACGCGCGCTGAAGGCGCGTCATCCGGGTCTCGGCCTGATCGGCGACGTCGCCCTCGATCCGTACACCACGCATGGCCAGGACGGACTCGTCGACGCCTCCGGCTACGTCGTCAACGACGCCACCGTCGCCGCGCTGGTGAAGATGGCGCTGGCCCAGGCCGAGGCCGGGTACGACTTCGTCGCGCCGTCGGACATGATGGACGGGCGCATCGGCGCGATCCGCGCCGCGCTCGAAGCGGCCGGCCACGTGCACACGCGCATCCTCGCCTATTCGGCGAAATACGCCTCGGCGTTCTACGGCCCGTTCCGTGATGCGGTCGGTTCGGCCGGCAACCTCGGCAAGGGCGGCAAGCACACCTACCAGATGGACGTCGCCAACAGCGACGAAGCGCTGCGCGAAGTCGAACTCGATCTCGCCGAAGGCGCCGATGCGGTGATGGTCAAGCCGGGCCTGCCGTACCTCGATGTCGTGCGGCGGGTGAAGGAGCGCTTCGGCGCGCCGACCTTCGTCTACCAGGTCAGCGGCGAGTACGCGATGCTGAAGGCGGCCGCGCAGAACGGCTGGCTCGACGAGCGCGCGGTCGTGCTGGAGGCGCTCACCTCGATCAAGCGCGCTGGCGCCGATGCGATCCTGACGTACCATGCACTGGATGCCGCGCGCTGGCTGAGGGAGCCGCGCTGAGGCGAGGCGCCCCGGCGCATCGCCGAAACCGGCTGCATGCCGCCGCCCCGGGCGGCCCCTGGGGGATGCCCGCCATCCCGCGTGGAGCCATGTCGATGCCTGCCAGCACCGAGCCCCTGTCGTTCGCCATCTTCGGCCAGCCGATCACGCATTCGCTGTCGCCGCGCATCCACGCGGCCTTCGCCCGCCAGTCCGGCATCCACCTCGAGTACCGCGCGATCGAAGCCTCGGCGGAGAGCTTCGTGGTCGAGCTTGCCCGCTTCGCCTCGGCCGGCGGACGCGGTGCCAACGTCACCCTGCCGCTGAAGACGCTGGCCGCACGGCTGTGCATGAGTCTCGGCGAGCGCGCCCGCCGCGCCGACAGCGTCAACACCCTGGTCCGCGCCGGTGCCGGCTGGCATGGCGAGAGCACCGACGGAATCGGCCTCGTGCGCGACATCACCGCGCGCCACCAGCTCGACCTGCGCGAACGCCGCACCCTGCTGCTCGGCGCCGGCGGTGCCGCGCGCGCGGCGGCGTTCGCCCTGATCGATGCCGGAATCGCCGAGCTGACCATCGCCAACCGCACGCCGGAACGCGCCGATGCACTGGCCGACGCGATCGGCACGCCGGAACGCGTGCACACGCGCTACTGGGACGACCTCGGCCAATGGGGGGCCTTCGACCTCGTGGTCAACGCGACCTCGGCCGGACATGGCAACCGCGGCCTCCACCTGCCGCGCTCGCTGGTCGGACCGCGCACGCTCTGCTACGACCTCAGCTACGGCAAGGCCGCGATCGGCTTCCTCGCCTGGGCACGCAGTGCCGGCGCCCAGGCGGCGCTCGACGGCCTCGGCATGCTCGTCGAGCAGGCCGCCGAGGCGTTCGCGCTCTGGCATGGCCAGCGCCCCGATACCGAAGCCGTCCACGCCGAACTGCGCAAATACGTGCCCGGCGACGCCGAAGACTGAGCGCGCCGATGGACTGTCGCGCGCGCTGCGGTGCCTGCTGCATCGCGCCGTCGATCAGCTCGCCGATTCCCGGCATGCCGCAGGGCAAGCCGGCCGGCGTGCGCTGCGTCCAGCTCACCGGTGATGACCGCTGCGCGATCTTCGGCGACCCGCGCCGCCCCGCCGTGTGCGCCTCGTTGCGTCCGTCGCCGTCGATGTGCGGCACATCGCGCGGCGAGGCGATGGCGATGCTCGCTGCACTTGAGCGGGCGACGCGGCCGTAGCACCGGCCTCCCACCGGCATGCCGTTTGCGGCCTCGGGAAGGTACGACCGTGCCTCAACCGATCCCGCGCGGCAGGGTCATCACGTACATCGCGACGATGCTCCAGGCGATGCAGGCGAGGTTGAGCAGGGCGAGCGGCCACTCGATGCCGTGCACGAACGGTCGCCAGCGGCGCGCGGCCTCGACGTGATCGGCAACGAGAGTCGCGCCGAGGCCGGCCAGTGCGACGGCGAACCACCATGGTTGCACCTGCAGGAACCCGCGCGTGGCGGCAGGCAGGATCGCCAGGTCGGAAACGTCGAACAGGCGCGCGAACACCAGCCAGGACACGAAGCTCGCGACCAGCCCGGTGTGCGGCGCGATGAAGGCCGGCAAGCCGTGACGCACGCGGGCAACCGGGTGCGGCATTCAGGCGCCGCCGTCGAGGTAGTCGTTTTTGATCGACACGTAGTGCCGCGCCGAGTAGTACAGGCGCTCGATCTCGGCGTCGCCGAGCCTGCGCACGCAGCGCGCCGGATTGCCGAGCCAGAGCTCGCCCTCGCCGACGGTCTTGCCGGGCGCGACCAGCGCGCCGGCGCCGATCATGCTGTGGCGGCCGACCACGGCGCCATCGAGCACGGTCGCGTGCATGCCGACGAGCACGGCATCGCCGATCGTGCAGGCGTGCAGGATGGCGCCATGGCCGACGGTGACGTCGGCGCCGATGACGAGCGGCGCACCGCCCGGCGTGTACGGGCCGTCGTGGGTCACGTGCAGCACGGCGTTGTCCTGGATGTTCGTGCGTGCGCCGATGCGGATGCGCTGGACGTCGCCGCGGGCGACCGCGCAGGGCCAGAACGAGGCGTCGTCGCCGATCTCGACGTCACCGGCCACGACCGCGGCCGGATCGATCCAGACACGGGCGCCGAGGCGGGGGACGATGCCCTTGTACGCGCGCAGGTTCATGCGGTTCGGTGCCGGCAAGCAAGCGAGGCCGGCATGATATCGGCAAGCCCGGCCGCGCGGCATCGCGCGCGCTAAGATGCGCCATGGCCGAAGCGGTGACCGATCTCGAGGCGACCCTCGCGCGCATGCGCGCCGCCTGGCAGGCGCAGACGCCTGCCGCGGCGCAGCGCCTGCGCGATCTCGGCCGCCTGCGCGAGACCCTTGCACGGCGACTGCCGGCGCTGGTCGAGGCGATGAGTGCCGATTTCGGCCGCCGCTCGCCGCACGAGAGCCGCCTCACCGACGGCATGACCGTGCTGCGCGAGATCGACCATCTGCGCCGGCGCCTGTGCCGCTGGATGCGGCCGCGCCGCCGCTTCGCCGACTGGATGTTCCTGCCCGCGCACACCGAGGTGCAGGTCAGGCCGCTCGGCGTGGTCGGCATCATCGCGCCGTGGAACTACCCGGTGAACCTCGCCCTCGCCCCGCTGGCGGCGGCAATCGCGGCCGGCAACCACGTCATGCTGAAGCCGTCCGAGCACACGCCGCGCACCTCGGCCCTGCTCGCCGAACTGCTGGCCGAAGTGTTCCCGCCCGAACGCGTGACCTGCGTGCAGGGCGATGCCGGCCTTGCCGCACGTTTCGCCGCGCTGCCGTTCGACCACCTGTTCTTCACCGGATCGACCGAGGTCGGGCGCAAGGTGATGGCGGCCGCGGCCGCGAACCTGACCCCGGTGACGCTCGAACTCGGCGGCAAGTCGCCGGCGATCATCGCGCCGGGTTATCCGCTCGCCACCGCCGCGCAGCGCATCGCCGCCGGCAAGTTCCTCAATGCCGGACAGACCTGCATCGCGCCCGACTACGTGCTCGTGCCGCAGGGCTCGCAGGCGGCCTTCGTCGCCGAACTGCGCGACTATGTCGCGCAGCATTATCCGGCGCTGCGCGATTCCCCCGACTACACCAGCATCGTCAACGCCGGCCACTACCGCCGCCTCGCCGGCCTGGTCGAGGAAGCCCGAGCGGCCGGTTGCGAAGTGGTGACCCTGCCCGATGCCGACGCCCACGATGCCGAAGCGCGCGTGTTCGCGCCGACCGTGGTCATCGACCCGCCGTTGCATCTGCGCCTCATGCAGGACGAGATCTTCGGCCCGGTGCTGCCGGTGCTCGGCCAGGCCTCGGTTGCCGACGCGGTCGCTTTCGTCAATGCGCGACCACGGCCGCTGGCGCTCTACCACTTCGACCGCGACCGCGCGCGCACGCGCCGCGTGCTGGCGGCGACCCTCGCCGGCGGCGTCACCGTCAACGATGCCGTGCTGCACTTCGCCCAGAGCGAGTTGCCGTTCGGCGGCGTCGGCCCGTCCGGCATGGGCCACTACCACGGCCATGCCGGTTTCCTCGCGTTCTCCAAGCAGATGCCGGTGTTGTACCAGTCGCGCTGGTCGTCGATGCGCCTGCTGCGCCCGCCCTACCGCCGCCTCGCCGATTTCGTCACGAAGTTCCTGACCCGCTGAGCCGGCTTCTGCAGAGCGGGAAAAGGAATAGCGCGGCAGCGGAGCAAACTCCGCTCCACCAATGGATGGAATCGCACGGCCTTCTGGAGAGCCGGGCTTGCTCGTGAATGCCGTCGCCGTTTCGGTTGCAGGTGCCCGCCAGATCGCGGATGCCATGTGCGCGGCGCGCGCCCTGAGCGCGGATGCGTTCGCAGGCGGCGGCGAACGGTTTCGCGTTCATGGCGGTGGCGCGTCGGCGCCGCTTGAGGCCAGCGGGTCCGGCATCGGTGTCGCACGCAGGTGCTTGGTCGCGCCCCAGCCGAGGGCGAGGCCGCCGGCGACCAGCACGGCCGACAGCAGGAAGGCGGCGCCGGGCAGATGGACCGGTGCGCCGGGGCTGATGAAATCGGCGAACACCTGGCTGAACAGGAAGGGTCCGAACACCGTGGCCACGCTGGCGAGACTGGTCATCGCACCCTGCAGACGGCCTTGTTCGCGCGGATCGACCTGGCGGGTGACGATGGCCTGCACGGTCGGTCCGCCGAGACCGGACAGGGCGAGGAAGGGAATGCCGAGCAGGAACACCGGCCACCAGCTGGCAAAGGCCAGGGTGGCGAAACCGGCGACGCCGCAGCTCAAGCCGGCCAGCATGACGCGGCGTTCGCCGAACACCGGCACGACCCGGCGCACGAGTCCGGCCTGGACGATCGCGCTGCACACGCCGACCAGGCCGAGCGTGTAGCCGACCTCGCGCGCGCCCCAGCCGTAGCGGTAGTCGGCGTACAGCACGAACGTCGAGTTCAGCGAGAACTGGGCAAGGCTGACGAGGAAGAACACCACGGCGAGGCCGAACACCTGCGGATGCCGGCGCAGCATGCGCAGCGAACCGAGTGGATTGGCATTGCGCAGATCGAAGCGTTCGCTGCGCCGTTCCGGCGGCAGCGATTCCGGCAGGATCAGCCAGCCGTAGAGGAAGTTCGCCAGCGCCAATCCGGCGGCGACCCAGAACGGCAGGCGTACCGAAACATCGCCGAGGAAGCCGCCGAGCGCCGGGCCGATGATGAAGCCGATGCCGAAGGCCGCGCCCATCGTGCCGAAGGCGGCGGCGCGCTTTTCCTTCGGGGTGACGTCGGCGATGTAGGCATTGGCGGTGGAAAAGCTCGCGCTGGCGATGCCGGAAACGACGCGACCGATGAACAGGATCGGCAGCGTCTGCGCGAGCGCCATGAGGATGAAATCGATGCCGAGCGCGAAGTTCGAGGCGAGGATGACCGGACGGCGCCCGAAGCGGTCCGACAGCGCACCCTGCACCGGCGAGAAGACGAACTGCATGAGCCCGAACAGCGCACCCATGATGCCGGTCCAGCGCGCCGCCGTGGCGATGTCGCCGCCGGTCATCGCCTGCACCAGATGCGGGAATACCGGGATGATGATCCCGAACGCCAGCATGTCGAGCATGACGGTGACGAAGATGAAGACCACCGCGGCGCGGCGCACCGGAGTGACGGGATGTTCGGCGGTCATCGGTCGAATCGGCGGGAACTTTCGGCGCGCGGACGATACACGATCGCGCCGGAACCCGCGCGCAGGAGCCGCGATTGCAGTCGCTCAGGCGCGTCGCGCATCGACGAAACGCAGGAACTCGGCGCGGGTGCGGGCGTCCTCGCGGAAGTCGCCGAGCATCTGGCTGGTCACCATCGACACGCCGCGCTTGTGCACGCCGCGCGTGGTCATGCACTGGTGCACGGCGTCGATGACCACGCCGACGCCGCGCGGCTTGAGCACGTCCTCGATGCAGTGGGCGATCTGCGCGGTGAGTTTTTCCTGCACCTGGAAGCGGCGCGCGAAGCCGTCGACGACGCGGGCGAGCTTGCTGATGCCGACCACCTTGTCGGTCGGCAGGTAGCCGATGTGCGCGCGACCGATGATCGGCGCCATGTGGTGCTCGCAGTACGACTCGAACTCGATGTCGCGCAACACGATCATCTCGTCGTAGCCGGCCACCTCCTCGAAGGTGCGGCGCAGGTAGGCGGCCGGGTCGACCAGATAGCCGGAGAACCAGTCGCCGTAGGCGTCGACGACGCGCTTGGGCGTGTCGAGCAGGCCTTCACGCGTCGGGTCCTCGCCGGCCCAGTGCAGCAGCGTGCGCACGGCTTCCTCGGCAGCCTCGCGGGTGACCGTCGGACGTTTGCGGCGGGGTTTCATCATCGGGCTCCGGTACGCGGGGCGGGAAACGGCAGTCTAGGGATGCGGCGCGGCATCCCGCAACGCCGCCTCATTCGACCCGGCAGAACACCGCCTTGAGATAACGCGATTCCGGCACGTGCGCCTGCCACGGATGGTCGGCGCCGGCGCCGCCGACCTTCAGCACCTGCACGGTGCGTCCGGCATAGAAGGCGGCACGCCGCAGCATGTCGAGGAACTGCTCCTCGCTGACCAGGCCCGTGCACGAGCAGGTCAACAGGATGCCGCCCGGCTTCACCGCCGACATCGCCAGCTTGTTCATGTCGAGGTACTTCTTCAACGCCGGAATCACCTGCTCGCGGTCGCGCGTCATCTTCGCCGGGTCGAGGATCACCACGTCGAACTTTTCGGCGCGGTTGTTCGCGTAGTCGCGCAGCCAGTGGAAGATGTCGGCCTGGACGAAGCGCGCCTTGACCTTGTTGAGGTGGGCGTTGTCACGGGCGATGGCGAGGATGTCCTCGTCGAGGTCCACGCCGACCACTTCACGGGCGCCGCCGATCGTCTTGGCATAGATCGCGAACCCGCCCGAGTTGCAGCAAAGATCCAGCACGCGCTTGTCCTTGCAGAAGCCGGCAAGGGCGAGGCGGTTGTCGCGCTGGTCGGCGAAGAAGCCGGTCTTGTGCTTGCTGCCCGGCGCGGCGTGGAAGCGCACGCCGTGTTCGTGGATCACGCTCGGCGCCGGCGCCGGCGGCGTCGGGCAGTCGAAGCTCTCCTGCTTCTGCACGTGCTCCTCGGCGAACGCGTAGATCGTGCTGCCGGGAAAATGTTCGAGCAGGCAGCGCCGGATCACGTCGCGCTGGCGGTACATGCCGGCGGCGAAGAACTCGATGACGAGGGTGTCGGCGAAGCGGTCGACGACGAGCCCCGACAGGCCGTCGCCTTCCGCGTGCACGAGGCGGCAGGCATCGGTGACCGCGTCGAGGCCGAGCAGGTCGCGACGCAGGGCGATGGCGGCGCCGATGCGGCGGGCAAAGAAGGCTTCGTCGACGGCTTCGTCCGGGTCGCTGGTCAGCACGCGCAGGCTGATGCGCGAATGGCCGTTGTAGAAACCGCGGCCGGCAAAGGCGCCGTCGCGGTCGAAGATGTCGACGATGCTGCCGGGTTTCGGCTTCGGTTCAGGTTTCTCGACCATCTTCTGGAAGATCCAGGGATGGTTCGATCGGCGCTCGATGCGCAGGCGGACGGCGGGAACGGGTTCGGCAAGGGGGCGGTTCATCCGCGCATGGTAAGCGATGGCCCGCCCGGCCCGTTTCGCCGTTCACATTCTGTCGCATGACTTCCGGCAGGGAAGGCTGCTAGAGTGCCGCCCCAGTACGAAGGGGAGTAGCTCTCCCGCTGCCGTGATCGTCAGTACGGACCGCCGCGACGGTCCCGGTCCGGCAGGTGGAAACGGGTCGCCATGACCGCCTTCCACGAGCAAGACCTTCGCCGTTTTGTCGGCGAAGCCATGCCCGGAATTCCGAGGCCCTGCATCGCCACCGGCGCGCGGGGCCTTTTCGTTTCCGGAGTTGCAGCATGCACACGATCGGATCCCCGGCTCTCTGGCTCGTCTTCGGCCTCGTCGTCGCGGTCGCCCTCGTCATCGACTTCCTCGTCCTGAAGTCGAGCGGTGCGCACAAGGTTTCGTTCCGCGAGGCGGCGATCTGGAGCGTGTGCTGGATCGCGCTGGCGCTGCTGTTCAACCTCGGCCTGTGGTGGTGGCTGGCGGACAGCTCGGGACGCGCCGTCGCCGACGAGGTCGCCCTGCAGTTCCTCACCGGCTACGTGGTCGAGAAGGCGCTGGCGGTCGACAACATCTTCGTCTTCCTGCTGATCTTCACCCGCTTCAACGTCAGCGCCGAACTGCAGCAACGTGCGCTGATGATCGGCATCCTCGGCGCGATCGTGCTGCGTGCGATCCTGATCCTGGTCGGCGCCGCGCTGATCCAGCGCTTCCACTGGATCCTCTACATCTTCGGCGTGTTCCTCATCTACACCGGCATCAAGATGGTGCGCGCGCCGAACGACGAAGCCGACTTCGAGGCCAATCCGCTGCTTCGCTGGATGCGCGGCCACCTGCGCCTGGTCAACGAGTTCCACGGTGGACGCTTGAGCGTGGTCAAGGACGGCACGCGCTACTTCACCCTGATGTTCGTGGTCATGGGCCTGATTGCCGTCACCGACGTCATCTTTGCCGTCGATTCGATCCCGGCGATCTTCGCCATCACCGACGATCCGTTCGTCGTGCTGACCTCGAACGTGTTCGCCGTGCTCGGCCTGCGCGCGCTGTTCTTCCTGCTTGCCGGCATGGCCGACCGCTTCCACCTGCTCAACTACGGCCTCGCCGCGGTGCTGATCTTCATCGGCCTCAAGATGATGATCGTCGAGGTGTGGAAGATTCCGATCGGCCTCTCGCTCGGCATGGTCGCCTTGCTGATCGGCAGCTCGCTGCTGGCCAGCCACCTGTTCCCGCCGAAGGAAGACTGAGGCTCAGGGCGCGGCCGGCGGCTCCGTCGCCGCCAGCGCCGACACGCGCGCGACGCGGTTGCGGCCGCTGCGCTTGGCCGCGTAGAGGGCGCGGTCGGTGGCCTGGCGCAGGGCATCGAAATCGGCCGCGTGTGGTCCGAGCGCACCGGCGCCGATCGACACCCGCAAGGGAATCCCGACGCCTTCGACGCCGAAGCTCGACGCGCCGACGCGGTCGCGGATGCGCTCGGCGAGGATTTCCGCGCCGTCCTCGTCGACGCCCGGCAGGACGATGACGAACTCCTCGCCGCCGACGCGGCTGATGATGTCGCCTTCGCGCAGCTCGCGGCGCAGGCGTTCGACCAGGGTCTTCAGCGCGGTGTCGCCGGCGTCGTGGCCGAAGTCGTCGTTGATCTGCTTGAAGTGGTCGATGTCGAGGATCAGCACGGCCAGCGGACGCTGCGCGCGGCGGGCGTCGGCGACCGCGCGGCGGCCGAGCTCGTCGAGCGTGCGCCGGTTGTAGACGCCGGTCAGCGGATCGAGGTTGGCGAGGCGGGCGAGGTCGGCATTGAGGCGGTCGCCGCACATCAGCATGAAGGCCGCGGTCGCGATTACCGGCAGCAGCGACGCGTAGGTGAAGACGATGCCCTGCAGCGGCGAATAGCTGACGATGCTGAGCGCGCTCGAGGTCGGCTGGGCGACGATGCGCGCGAGCATGATGAGGATGCCGGCGCCGAGGAACAGGACGACGAGGTGCTCGGGGCGGCTGCGCGGACCGCGCGCACCGTGGATGCCGAGGATGCCGAGCAGGCACATGACGAGGGAGACCAGCGAGACGAGCACGGTGCGGCCACCGAGCGAGGGCCAGGCCCAGGTCAGCAGGCTGGTGCCGACCAGGGTCGCGATCACCAGCAAGGCCAGCAGGCGGCGCCGGTCGCTGCAGCCGTTGAACACGCGCAGCGCATGCACCTCATGGGCGAAGGCGGCCATCAGCAGGGTATTCGCCACCACGATCGACCACAGGTCGGGGATGTGCCCGCGCAGGGCGAACATCAGGTAGGCCGGCGGCTGCAGCAGCAGCCCGCGCACCCACAGGTCGAGCGCGCGCTGCAGCGCGGGCGGGTAGCCGGTCGCGGCAAACGCGAGTCCGCCACCGATGACCAGGGTCATCGTCGCGGCCAGCTGCATCGCGGTGGGAATGTCGAAGTCCATCGGGTCTGCGTCATCCGGCCCGTCGATGGCCGGCACTTCATCGTGCCACGTCGGCCTCGAAGCCATTGGCAAAGATCGTGTCGCCGGCGACGAAGCGGGCGACCAGCTGGCGGTCGCTGTTGCCGGTGAAGACGTAGCTCGGCGCATTCGAGACGGTCATTCCCTGCTCCTGCCAGTCGAGGAAGACATGGCCGCTGCCGGCGACGGCTTCGGCGACGACCTCGTCGCCGCGGATGTGGCTGCCCGCTCCGGCGACCGTGCCGGCGCCGGCCGGTTCGACGCCGAGGCCGACATCGACCTGCGGCGGATCGTCGTACCAGCAGGCCGCGCTGGCCGGCAGCGGCATCGGCGCCGTGCCGCAGGCGAGCGCCAGCGCACTGCGCGCCTCGCCGTCCTGGATGCCGACCGTGGCGCCCGCCGTGGCCAGCGCATCGAGGTCGCCGTACTGCACGGCGATTTCGCCGCTGGCGTGGTAGAGCACGACCTGCATGTCGACCAGGCCGGAGGTGCCGCGCCGTTGCCAGCGCAGCCATTGCACGACCGTGCAGGCGTCGCTGCCGCGCGCGGCAGGGCGCGGGCAGTCGGCGAAATGCTGCCAGCGCAGGTCGCCGAGGGCGCCGCGCTCGAGGTCGGCCGCCAGCGCATGGATGCGCGCGAAGCGGGCGTGCCGGTTGTCGGGAATCGCCGGCAGCGGGCAGTCGCTGCGCCAGTGGCCGCCGTCCTCGTCGTCGAGGCCGTCGGCGAAGGCGACATAGCCGTTGCTGGAGACGACGAGGCCGGCATGGGTCTGGCCGTAGAAGCGCATCGGCAACGGCAGTGGCAGCGCCGTGCCGCCATCGTCGTCGGCCGCGGCATCGTCGCCGGCGGCGACCAGCGTGAGCGGGGTGCCGGCGGAGAGGTCGATCCACTGCGCCGGGCAGGCCGCGTGCGGCGAACTGCGCAGGCGATAACCGAAAGCGTCGAAGCCCGACGGCGCCTCGCGCTGGGCGAACGCGGGCAAGGCGAACAGCAGGGCCGCGAGGGCTGCCGGAAGACGGGTCCGCATCACTGCACCCTCGCGTGGAAGAGTTCGGGATTGAGGTCGGTGTTTTGCCCGGCGACGACATCGCGGGCGTGGATGAAACCGATCACCGGCACGCTGCCGTCCATGCCGCCGCCGAGGTCGAGCAGCGGCTGGTCGAGCGTGATGGTGGTTTCCTGGCCGGTCGGACCGATGCGGTGGCCGACCTCGACGAAGCCGGTGCCGAGGTTCATGCGCTCGAAAACGAAGTCGAGGATCACGTTGTTGTCGGCGGTACGGATCAGCTTGCGGAAGCCGGTATACCACTGCGTGGCCGGGCCATCGGTCCATTGCGTGCGCGTGCCGCTCGTGCAGTTGGCGTTGGCGCAGGTGTGCCGGAACACGTGCAGGCCGCGGCTGGTGTCGGCGAGGTTGGAGAGGAAATACACCGATCCCGTGTTCGATCCGGTGTGGTCCGAGCGGTCCATCTGCGGCAGCGTATTGATGACGGCCGCGCCGCTCGTGTTGGTGATCTGGGCGAAGCGATTGTCGCCGCTGTTGCGGTAGCGGAAGATCTCGAAGTTCAAGTCGCCGTTGGCCCCTACGTGATTGCAGTTGGACTCGAATGCGACATAAGCGCCATCTTGCGCGCCCGAGCGCGTGTTGAGCGCGGGGGAACGACCGATGCAGGAGCCACCGCCCTGGAAGTTCGTCACCGTGTTGGGCGTGGTCGATCCCGTCCACAGCACGATCTTCTTCGCCGTGCCGGAAGCGGTCAGCGCATGGCAGGTCGATTCGAAGGCGATCACGGTGCCGCCATGGTTGATCGACGGGTTCGTGTTGTCGCAACCGCTCGTGCTCGTGAGCGTGCTCAAGCTGCCCAATTGCCGGTCCCAGCGAAAGATCTCGATGTTGTCCGTCGCACTGGTGCGCGCGGCAATCGCGAGATAGCGACCCGCGGTCGTGCCGACCGTGCCCGACAAGGCGAGTGCCTGCACTTCGCCGCCGTCGTTGAGGACGAGCCCGGATGCGCGCTGCCAGCCGCCCTGGTCGAGCTGCAGGTAGACCTGTTCGACGAGGTTCGGATTGTTGCCGTCGAGATTGGCATTGCTTGCCACCGCCTGCACGCGGCCGGCGGCGTCGATGGCGTGCTTGCGCGCCTGCACGGGGCGGTACTGCAGGCCGCCGTCCTTGAGGCGAAGCTCGCTGCCGCTGGTGTTCGTGCGCTGGCTGATCGTCATCTGCTGGGCGGCGTCGCAGCGCTGCACGACCTGCACGCGATCGAGCAGCAGGGCACTGTCGAAGTTGCGGTCGCCCTGGTCGGCGACGCGGAAGCGGATCGTGCGCGTGTACGGCGGGCCGGGAAATTCCGGCAGGTCGATGCCGATGCATTCGCGGCGGAATCCGGCCACGCCGTAGCGCAGCGCGGTGCCGTGGACCTGGCTGCCGGGCCGGTTGATCGTGCGGTTGACCAGAGCCGTGCCGAGGAAGTGCGCGTTGGTGAAGTTGGAATAGTCCTGCGGCGTGTTGCGCGGCGCACTGCGCGCGAACAGGCGGTTGTTGACGGTCGGGTCCGTCGGCGGCGCGCCCGCGTAGACCATCACGTCGAAGAGGTCGTCGTACTCGTTGACCTGGTCCTGTTCGCTCGACGGGAAGGTCCAGTCGAACTCGAGTGCGGCCGGCCAGAACGGGATGCTGACCGTGGTCGACAGGGTGGCGATGTCGTATTCGAGCGTGGTGTTGGCGTCGATCCGCGCGGTGACGCCGGTGCCCGTCTGCTCGGGTGTCGTCGACAGGGCGACGAACCAGCTGCCGTCCGGCACGCCGCCCGGCAGGCCGCCGGAGATGTGGCCGGCCTGCAGGGTGCCGACGCGTTCGGTGCCGCCGATCGTCCAGCCCGCGAGTGAATCGCCCTCGAAACTCGAATTGGCGATGACCTGGGCGTCGGCCGGCATCGCCAGCCAGGCGGCGGCGATCAGGAAGGCGAAGCGCGTGCACGGAATGTTCATGGATTCACCACGAGATCCTGGTCGAAGACATGGCGGTCGACGAGCTCGACCGTGGTTTGCGGTGATGCGCCGGCGGCGACGTGGTAGCTGCCGGGCGGCAGTTCGGTGAAGCGGTAGAAACCCCAGGCATCGCTGCTCTGGCGCGCGAGTTCGCGGCCTTCGGCATCGACGAGACGCACGAGGATGCCGGCGCGGGTCTTGCCGTCGGCGCCGAGCGTGCGGCCGGCCACGCCGAGGCGCAGGTCGAGGGCGAAGCGCAGCGTGGTCGCGCGCCCGGCGGCGACCTCGACGTTCATGCCGCGCCTTTCCGGGACGAAATCGATCGGCAGGTTTTCGTCATCGAGCTCGATGCGGTGCACGCCGGGGGCGAGGCCGCCGACGTGGAAGCGGCCGTGGGCGTCGGTGTAGGCGCGCACGTCGCCATCGACGCGCACCGGAATGCCGGCCAGCGTCTCGCCGCCGCGACCGCCGGGCAAGCCGATGCGCCCGGCCACCGAGCCGTGGTTGGAATAGTCGGCGCGCCAACCGGCCTGGGTGAAGCCGCGGCCGGTGTTGACGAGGTCGATGGCGAGGTTGAGCCACAGCGTGCGCCCGCCGCCACCGACGCTGGCCTGCAACGGGTCGTCGAGCGCCTGGGCGCTGAGCGTGCTGCCGGCGCCGAGCTGGGTGCCGGCTTCGAGCAGCCAGCCGAAGCGGCCGTCGGCCTCGAGCGCGCCGGCGCCGTAGTGCCAGGCGCGCGCGCCGTGGCGGTCGCGGTAGCCGACCAGTGAATGGCGATCGCCGTACTCGTCCTCGCGCACCCAGCCGGCGACGAAGCGGGTGTCGTTGCGCGGCGACCACTGCGCCTCGACCTGCTCGCGGCGGCCATCGCCGAATGCGCTCAGCAGCACGCGCGCCGCCGGCGCCCAGCGCGCCAGCCAGCTGTAGTCGCCTTCGCTGTCGGGGCGCACGGCGAACGAGAGGCGATCGGTCGGCTGCACCGACAGGGCCGGCTTCACGTAGTCGATCTCGCGGCCGGTCGTGTGGTCGCGCTCGCTGCGCGCGACCAGCGACAGCATCCAGCGCCGGCCGAGCCAGCCGGATTCGGCGTAGCGCAGTTCGCGCTCGCCGGCACCGCTGCGGTAGCCGGCATCCTCGTCCTGCAGGTAGCCACGCCAGAACCACTGCCGGCGCTGGCCCTCGGTCTGCACGCGCACGGCGCTGGCGCCGTCGTCGTTGCGTCCGGCCAGCGCGCTCAGCGTGCCGGCGCCGCCGAGGCCGAGGTGGACGCCGCCGACCACGTGACTGCCGTGCTGCGCATGCTGCACGGTGGTTTCCACGGTCACGGCCGTAGACACGCCGTAGCGCATCTGCCAGAAGCCGGCGGCCTTGCCGTCGAGCTCGCCGCCGAGAGTCGAGTCGCCGAGCGGATTGCCCTCGACACCGGCGCCGGCAAACTGCACGACGGTGCCGGCGGCGAGCAGGCGCTCGCCAGTGCGGAACGAACGGTCCTCGATGCGCAGCGGCACGCTGTCGAAGGCGTGTTCGTAGAGATGCACCTGGACCACCGCCAGCGCATCCACGTGCGCAGCGGAGTCGTTCAGCACGTAGCGGCCATCGAGGGTGATCGGCGTGCTGTCGACGAGCACGTGGTTGACGTGCAGCTCGGCACGGCCGCCGGGCGGACCTTCGCCGCGCAGCATGCGATCGGGCAGCACGCGGTCGCTGACCAGGCGGCGGGTTTCCGGCGCCGCACCGAAGATCGCCTGCGGTGCATTGGTCCACGCCGCCTGCGCGCCGAGCAGGTCGAAACCCGGCAGCAGCGGGTCGAGGCCCATGACCTGATGGCCGAGCAGCGTGCGCGTGTTGCCGCGTTGGCGGATCCAGGCGTAGTCGTACAGGCCGCGCCGGCCGCTGCCGTCCTGGAACCAGGCGCTGCGCCAGTAGCCGTCGCCGAGGCCGCCGCCGAATTCGCCGCTGCCGTAGAAGTTGTCGCCGTGCTCGTCGTGGCGGTAGTCGAGCCGGCTGCGCGCGTAGGAGAAGCTCGCCAGCGGTGCCTCGACGTCGGCCACCGGCGGTTTCGGGGTCGCCGTCGCGGCGCTGTCGGTCCAGGCCGAGCGCACGCGCACGAGGTATTCACCGCGGTCGAACAGGATCTCGAGGGCGAGCGCCTTGCCGAGCGCCTGCACGTCGCAGAAGTGCGCGCCGTGGATGGCGAGGCAGTTGCCGAGGGCGACGCGCGCATGGCCGAGCGGCGTCTGCAAGCGCGCATCGGCGCCGTCGCGGCGCGCCGACAGGCCGAGCGCGGCGAGCAGCGCCTCGAGACCGACGCGGGTGCGCGCGCCCTCGCGGACGATGCCGATGCCGTCCGCGTGTTCGTTGCCGTTGACCGCAAGTCCGGCGAACTCGACCCGGGGCTGGTCGCTCGCGCTGCGCGTCAGTGCCTGCATGCCGTAGGTCGGCAGCGGCAACGACGAGGCATCCGCAAGCAGGGCGCCATCGTCTTCGTCCGCCGCCGCGAAGGCCGGCACGAGGGCGAGCGCGGCCAGCAGGCACAGCGCGATCCTCATCGGGCGCGCACCGCCTCGACGCGGAAAGGAATCACGCGCTCGAGCGTTGCCTGCTCGAGGCCTCCGGAAACATGGATCAGGTAGTCGCCGGGCGGCAGACGGGCGCCGTCCTGGCTGAGCGGTGCCACGTGCCGCACCGTCTTGCCGGGCAGCACCGGCCGCCCCGGCAACATGCCGTTCATGACCAGGCCGTCCGGCAGCGGCTTGTTTTCCTGCGGCAGCGGCGGCAACGGCTGGCCGTTGCCCCAGGCCGACTTGCGCCACACCGCATAGCGGCCGTGCAGGCGCGCATTGGCGGTGCCGGTCGAGCGCAGGCGGAACGCCAGCTCGCGGCCATCGACCGCATCGATGCCTTCGAGGACGGCGGTGCGCGTGCTCGCCCCGACCTGCACGTAGACCGCGCCGCCGAGACGGTAGCTGATCGGCAGGGTCGCGCCTTCGCCGAGCCGGGCCGCGCCGCCGATGCGGAAGTACACCACGCCGCGGTATTCGCCGGCGTCGAGCGCGCCGGTCGGGCGCAGGGCGAGGCGCACCGCCTGGCTGCCGCGCGGCGCGAGTTCGAACTCGACCGGGCTGATGACGAGATGACGTTCGAGCGAGCGCGCGTTCGGCGCGGTCTCGACGACCTCGCCGTCGGCGTCGATGTCGAAGGCGGCCAGTTCGGTGCGCACGTGCACCGGCTGGTCGCCGAAATTGGTCACCCGGAACACCTGCGTCCGCCGCGCCTCGGCCTCGTCGAGGTCGAGATGATTCGGACTGAGGCCGAGCTGGGCCTGGACGCTGCCGGCGGCGAGAGCGAGGACAAGGCCGGCGATTCGGAGTAGGACGCTCACAGGGACTCCTGGGAAATCTCGATGCGGCCGCGATAGGTGCCGGACGCGCGCATCGCCGCGACCGGAATCTCGAGGACCACGCGGCCCTCGTACCAGGCGAGGCCATCGGCGCCGCGGCGCAGCGACTGCGTGACATGCACGCCGACCGGCAGGCCGATGTCCGGCTGGCCCTCGAGCGCAAGTTCGCCGCGCTTGCCGGCGGACGAGCGCAACTCGACGCGCATGCGCGGGGCTTCCGCCGCCATGCGTTTCGGATCGGGCACGTAGCGCCAGACCTCGTCGAGCTCGCGGATGATGACCGCCGCCAGCGGCGGCACCTCGATGGCGGCATCCACCTGCAGGCGATTGCCGCTCGCCGTCGGGACCAGCGCGCGGCCCGGTCGCGCCACGCTGTCGCCACCGGCCATCAGCTCGGTGGCATGGAGCGGGCGCAACCGCAGCGTGGTCGCGCCCGCGCTGAGCCCGACCTCCGCCGCGTGGCCCGGCGCCGCGAAACTGCGGGCGCCGGGCACCGGCGGCGCCGCCGCGGCGTCGGCCGCGCCGAACGCCGCGGCCAGCACGAGGGCTGCTGGCCAGAGGCTCTTCATCGTTGCCCGCTCAGGTTCCGGTGACCTGCAACGTGTAGACCACGTCGCCGGTGTCGCCGGTGTCGTTGAACGGTCCGACCAGGGCGGTCGAGAAGTCGAGCTCGAGGCAGACGCTGCCCTGGGTGGCGGTGGCGAGACCGGGATCGGCGAACGTCGCCGTCGTCGAGCCGGCACCGCAGGTCGCCGTCGCCCCGGTGGCGATCGCGCGCGAGACGATGCCGATGTAGCCGGTGACGCCGTTGATCTGGTTGTCCGAAGCGCCGGCGGCGATCGTCACCGTCGTGTTCGCCGAGCCGCCGCCGATCGCGCGAACCGCCCACACGTTCTGCAGATTGAGGTCGATCGAGGACAGGTTGGCCGGTGCCGGCGCGCCGACGACGTTGCCGAGCCAGTTGAGCTGGCCGGCTGCCGGCGATGTCGCATTGCCCGAACCGGTGACAGCCTCGACGCAGCTGCCGCCCGCACAGGAGGCCGGCAGCAGCAGGCTGGCCAGCACGCTGTCGCTGACCGTCACGTTGATGTTGTCGTGGTAATACAGGATGGTCATGCCGCCGAGCGTGATGTCGACGTCGACCGCGACCTGCGCCTGTGCGCGGGTGCAGACGAACAGGGAGCCGGCCGCGACAGCAGCCAGGCCGAGGGCCTTTCCGAACAGTTTCATGGGATTCCTCATTGGGTGGCGGCGCGCCGGCCTCCTGCCCTTGCGCCGGAATGGACCTTCCGTGCGACTCGTCCCCGATCGCGGGGACGCCTGAGCTTCCGTGGCCCGATGTAAAGCAACACCCGTGCCAACTCGTTGCGGGCCCCGCGCAGCTGCTCGCGGAGGCTGAGAAAATCCCTGCAAATTCATGATTTTGATGACGGTGTGTCAGGCCAGCCGCAGGCGCCGGTGGGCGCTGCGACCTCCGCGGACAGATGACAGCCCGCGCAAATGAGTGACAGGGATCACATTTGCCTGAATGACCGCGGCGGTCACCGCGATGCGCTGCGGCCGGCTTGCACCCGTGCGCCGCGGCCCCACCTGACCCCGATGGACATCGCCCCGCCGACCCCCGATCCGAACGAGACCGCGGTGCGCTACGATCGCGAGCGCATCCGCTATGCGCTCTACGGCGCTGCCTTCCTCACCGCCGGCATCTGGCTGGTCTGGCTCGGCGGCTGGCTGCTCGGCTGGTCGATGAGCGACCTCGGCGTCGTTCCGCGTCGGCCGGCCGGCCTGGTCGGCATCCTCTTCGCCCCGCTGGCACACGGCTCGTTCGACCATCTGATGTCGAACACCCTGCCGCTGGCCGTGCTCGCCACGCTGATGCTGTATGCCTACCCGCGCGCGACGCGCCTCGCCCTGCCGGCGATCTGGCTGCTCTCGGGACTCGGCGTCTGGCTGTTCGCGCGCGATTCCGCGCATGTCGGCATGAGCGGCATCAACCACGGCCTGATGTTCTTCCTGTTCCTCACCGGCCTGCTGCGCCGCGACCGCATCGGCGTCGCCATCTCGTTGGTCGTGTTCTTCTTCTACGGCGGCATGCTGCTGACCGTGCTGCCGCGCGAGGAGCAGATCTCCTTCGAGTACCACCTCGCCGGTGCCGTGGTCGGCGTGCTCGCCGCGCTGCTGCTGTTCCGCCGCGATCCGCCACCGCCGCGCCGGCGCTACAGCTGGGACGACGAAGCCGAGGACAGCGCCGCCGAAGCCACGGCCGCCGAACTCGAACTGCCGCGACCGCAGGAAGTTCCGGTGCTGTGGAAGGGGCCGTCGCCGGAAGACCGCGGCGTCATCCTCGTTTTTCCGCGCCGGCGCGACGAGCCGCCGTCCTGACGCCGCCCGAAGATGGCGCTAGGATGGATTTCTGCACAACCGGATTTCCGCCATGAACGCCGAACCACGCCGCGTCGAACGCCAGCAGACCGACAAGGGCTACGTCCCCGTCTACACCACGGCGGTCGTCGAGCAGCCGTGGTCGAGCTATTCGGATGCCGACCATGCCACTTGGGCGACGCTGTTCCGCCGCCAGCGCGAGATCCTCAAGGGCCGCGCCAGCCGCGAGTTCATCGACAACCAGGAACGCTTCGGCATGTCGGCCGACGCAATCCCGCGCTACGAGGAACTCAACGAAGTGCTCGCCAGGGCGACCGGCTGGCAACTGGTCGGCGTCGAGGGCCTGCTGCCCGAGCTGACCTTCTTCGACCACCTCGCCAACCGCCGCTTCCCGGTGACCTGGTGGATCCGCCGTCCCGACCAGATCGACTACATCGCCGAACCGGATCTCTTCCATGACCTGTTCGGCCACGTGCCGCTGCTGCTCAACCCGGTGTTCGCCGACTACATGCAGGCCTACGGCCGCGGCGGCGTGAAGGCGCACGGCATCAGCACCGAGGCGCTGGTCAACCTCACCCGCCTGTACTGGTACACGGTCGAGTTCGGCCTGATCCGCGAAGCCGACGGCCTGCGCATCTACGGCTCCGGCATCGTCTCCTCGAAGGGCGAGTCGATCCACTGCCTGGAATCGCCGGCGCCGAACCGCATCGGCTTCGACCTCGAGCGCATCATGCGCACGCGCTACCGCATCGACACCTACCAGAAAACCTACTTCGTCATCGACAGCTACGAACAGCTGATCGAGGCAACCCTGCCCGACTTCACCCCGATCTACGACCGCCTCGCCGCGCAGGAATCGATCCCCGCCGGCGACATCATCGACGGCGACCGCGTGTACCAGCGCGGCACGGGCGAGGGCTGGAGCGGCGAGGGGGATGTGTGAGCATTCCCGTTCGGCCGGCTCGATCGGCGCACGCCGGAGCGTGATGAAACCCGCCCGGGGAAACGCGCAATGTCCATGGCCGGGCATGTGCTTCGGGTTCTCCAGATCGGCCAGGAGATCGTCGATGCATGGCGCGGCCGCATCACCAGCGAATCGCTGACCGGCGTCGTTTCCGACGGGTTTCTCTACAAATGCCGCACGATCCAACGCTTCCGTAGAGCGGAGCTTGCTCCGCTGCTCTTGCGGCTGCGGTCCATGCCTCAGCCGAGCAAGCTTGGCTCTACAAAGCCTGCACCCGTCGCCGCATTCGTGGAGCATGCATCGCGGCCGGGGCTGTGCATTCACCCGCGCAGCACCACCTTGCCGACTTCGAGCACCGCGGCGATGCGTTCGCCGTTCCAGCGGTAGATGAGGTGTTCGGCCTGCACGCAGCGGGTGACGAGGTCGGGGTGGAACAGGGCGACGCATTCGCCGCCGGGTTCGCGCACGCTGTCGTAGGCGAGGCCGTTCGAGCCGGCGGCGCGCAAGGTGCGCGCGAGTGCCTGGCTCGGTGCGTAGTCGTCGGGGCGATGCAGTTCCGGCCAGCCGCCGCGCACGTCGTGCAGGCGGCCGTCGATCGCGCAGCGGTAGCAGCGCATCTCGAGGTCGATCGGCGGTTCGGCGGTCGCGCGCAGGAAGCGCTGGCGGTGATGGATCGTTTCCTCGATCGCGGTGGTGAGGCGGTGGGCGGCGTAGAACACGCCCCATTGGCCGTCGGAGAATCGGCTGCCGTCCGGATTGCGGTGGGTGAAGGCGGCCATCACCGGCGTTGCGCCGGGGCCGCTGATGCGATGTTCCTTCGGCACGCTGGCGAGTTCGCCGAGCTCCTCGCGCAGGCGCGGGTCGGTCAGTGCCTCGATCGCGTAGAGCGCATCGAGGTCGGCCGGATCGGCGATGCGGTCGTAGACGCCGACCGGCGGGAAGCGGCTCGGCACGATGCGCGAGGCGGCGCTCCAGCGGATGCGCTTCTGCGGCGGAGTCCGTTCCATCGCGCGTTTCAGTTCCAGCCGCGCTGGGCGTCGAGGTACTGGCGCACGACGTAGAGGTCGGCGACGTTGCCGGAGAGCATGCGTTCGAGCGCCGACTGGCCGCCGAACGTCGGCGCCGTGTTCGGCCGGCGCACCCAGGCGTCGGCACGCTCGGGGTCGGGGAACAGGATCTGCAGGCTCTTGTAGATGCCGAGCACGTAGCTGATGCGTTCGAGCACGTCGCGGCCGAGACTGGCCTCGCGCTCGCGCTTCCATTTGTAGAACGTCGATTCAGGCGGTTCGCCGAGCAGGCGGCGCTGTTCGGCGACGCGCAGGCCCCAGCGCTCGGCGATGGCGAAGAAGGCGCGCAGGGCGGGAGCGCCGAAATCGCTGGCCGGCATGGCGGCGTCAGCGCGGGTGTTCATGCGGGATTCTCCATATGAACCTGTTGCCGATATTACTTCATGGATGAAGTTTCTGTCATCCGCGTGGCCGCTTCGGTACGGACTTGCCGAGCGCCTTCTCGTAGCGCAAGGCGGCCTCGCCGTCGGCGTAGTACTGCGGGCGGCGACCGATGCCGCGATAGCCGCGGCGTTCGTACAGGCGCTGCGCGGCGAGGTTGTCGGCGCGCACCTCGAGGCGCAGGCGGCTCCGCCCTGCCATGCGCGCGTCGCCTTCGATCGCCGCGAGCAGGCGGTCGCCGATGCCGCGCCCGCGTGCGGCGGCGGCGGTCGCCAGCGAGTACAGGCGGGCAAGGTCGTGGCCGCCGTGCAGGAAGGCGAGGGCGGCGCCGAGGAGGCGGCCGTCGGCGACGGCAACGCGCACGATCGCGCGCGGGCTGGCGAGGTGAAAACGCCACTGGCGTGCGGCGAGCCGGTCGCCGGCGAAGCTCGCCTGTTCGAGCGCGACCAGCGCATCCAGGTCGCCGGCAACGGCGCGGCGGATCGCGATGCGGTCATCGGGGCGGGTTCGGGAACGGGCGGCCGGCATGGGTTCGCGAGCGATGGGAGAGTGGGCCGATTATCCGGCCAGGCGCGCTCGGCGGCGCGCCGGTCGATGCCGCCACGCGGCTGCCCGAGCCGGCGCTGAACAGGCGGCGGGCGGCGCGGAATGTCGCCGGATGGCTGTGGCACACTCGCGCCGCGCCGCGGACCGGGCGGCCGCGAGGCCCCGGCCGCGGCGGGTCGTCCGAGCCTCCTCCCACCGGTTCCCTGCGCGCATGAGTCGCCTCGTCATCGTTGTCGAAAAAGCCTCCGACTGGGGCTCGTACTATCCGTCCGACAACGTCGTCACCGCCCAGGACTACCTGCGCCAGCCGCTCGGCGACGACGACGAACGCACCCACGTCATCAACCTCTGCCGCAGCTACAAGTACCTCGGCACCGGCTACTACGTTTCGCTGCTGGCCGAGGCGCGCGGGCACAAGGTGATCCCGTCGGTGCGCACGATCAACGACCTGCGCCGGCGCTCGCTGTACGGGCTCGACATCGAGGACCTCAACAGCCAGCTCGGCCGCTTCCTGCCGGCCGGCGGCCGCGACACCACCGACTTCGGCATCCTCGTCTACTTCGGCCGCACCTCGTACCCGGCGCTGGAGGACCTCGCCCGCCAGGTGTTCGAGGCGTTCCCGTGCCCGATCCTGCGCATCGAGTTCGAGCGCGACCGTGTCTGGCAGATCGGCGCGATCAAGCCGGCCGGCCTGCATACCCTGTCCGACGAACAGGAAGACGGCTTCGCCAAGGCGCTCGATGCGTTTTCGAAGAAGCTCTGGCGCAAGCCGCGCGCACGCCGCAAGTACCGCTTCGACCTCGCCATGCTGGTCGACCCGGCCGAGGCGATGCCGCCGTCGAACAAGCGCGCGCTAAAGCACTTCGTCGAGGCCGGCGCCGAGCTCGGAATCGAGGTCGACACCCTCGGCCGCAACGACTACCAGCGCCTCGCCGAGTACGACGGCCTGTTCATCCGCGAGACCACCGCGCTCGACAACCACACCTACCGTTTCGCCAACAAGGCGGAGAAGGAGGACATGGTGGTCGTCGACGACCCGGGCTCGATCCTCAAGTGCACGAACAAGATCTACCTGCACGACCTCATGCTGTCGCGCAAGCTGCCGATGCCGCGCACCGAAATCCTCTACCGCGACGATGCGCGCAAGCTCGAGGAGAGCGTCGCCCGCCTCGGCTTTCCGCTGGTGCTGAAGATTCCCGACGGCTCGTTCTCGCGCGGCATCGTCAAGGTCGAGGACGCCGGCAAGCTGCGCGAGGCGGCCGATGCACTGTTCCAGCACACCGCCCTCGTGCTCGCCCAGGAGTTCATGTTCACCGAGTTCGACTGGCGCATCGGCATCTTCAACCGCGAGCCGTTGTACGCCTGCAAGTACTTCATGTCGCGCGGCCACTGGCAGATCTACAACCACGGCGCCAAGGGCACGGCGAAGTCGGGGGGCTTCGAGACCCTGCCGGTGCGCGAGGCGCCGGCCGACGTGGTCAAGCTCGCCCTCAAGGCGACCGCGGCGATCGGCGACGGCCTCTACGGCGTCGACATCAAGAAGGCCGGCGACCGTCTCGCCCTGATCGAGGTGAACGACAATCCGTCGATCGATGCCGGGGTCGAGGACGGCTATCTCGGCGACGACCTCTATCGCCGCATCATGGCCGAGTTCCTGCGTCGCATGGAGCGCAAGCGTCTCGGCGTGCACGGATGAAACCGCCACGCCGCGTGCCGCGGGCTCGTGGATCGCTCAGCGGCGGCGGCGCCGGTGGGCCAGCCAGGCGAGGTCGATCAACGGTGCGGCAACCAGCCAGAACGGCACGCTGGCGCCGGCGAACCCGCCGCCGCGCAGGGCCGGGACGAACAGCACGGCGAGCGTGCCGATGACCGCCCATGCGAGCAGCCATGCCGGAAGGTGCGTCGACTCGGCGGCGGCATGCGGCACACGGGTGGCGTGCCTGCGGCGGGGCGGGCGGGTGTCGGCGGGACTGAACGGGGCAAGCAGCATGGCGGGTTCCTCGGCGGTGTCGCGCGAGGCTCGGCGTGCGCGGTCTCAGCGCCTGAGAAGTGCCGCAGCCGGCATTCGCCTGCATGCGATACTCGCCGCGTTCCGAGGAGCCGGCGTGGAAGCGAGACCGTGGATGCATCCTTCTGGCGCAACGCCTGTCGTTGCGCTTGCCGCGCAGGGTGAGGCGCGATGAGCGCGCTGCGCGGCTTCGCCCTGGCCGCACGGGAACTGCGCAGCTTCGACCGCAGCGCGGTCGCCCATTGCCAGGTGCAGCGACCGGACCGCTACCGCGCGCTCGAGGCGCTGCCGGCCGACCGGCCGCGCATCGCCCGCGGCGGCGGCGTGTCGTATGTCGGCGCCAGCTTCGATGGCGGCAGCCTCGTGCAGGACCTCGCCGCCTTCGACCGCATGCTCGCCTTCGACGAAACACGCGGCCTGGTCACCGTCGAGGCCGGCGCGCGCATTGGCGATGTCGTGCGCTTCGCGCTGTCGCGCGGCTGGCTGCTGCCGGTCGTGCCGGGCCATGCGCGGGCGACGATCGGCGGCTGCATCGCCGCCGACGTGCACGGCAAGAACCCGGCGCGTGAAGGCAGCTTTCGCGATCACGTCGTCGGCCTCGAACTGTTCGATACGCTCGCCGGCTGGCTCGCTGCGAGTGCGCACGAGAACCCCGAACGTTTCGCCGCCTGTTTCGCCGGTTTCGGCATCGCAGGCCTGATCGGCAATGCCACCCTGCGCCTCGTGCGCGCACCGACCGCGTATGTGGTGCGCCGCGTGCCGGTTGCCGATCTCGTCGAGGCGGCCGCGGTGCTGCAGGCGCATGCCGGCGCACCGCTGCTGTATGGCTGGCACGATGGTCGCGCGCGCCGCTTCGGCCGCGGGGTGATCCGCTTCGGCCTGGAAGCGCAGGAAGCGCCGCGCATGCAGCCGCTCGCCGACCTGCCGCAGGCGGTGTCGCCGTGGCCGTTCCGTGCCTGGAACGCGGCCGGCATCGCCGCGCTGAACACCTGGATCCGCCACCGCTGGTGCCGGCCCGGCAGTTCGAACGTGGATGTCGTCTCCGCGCTGTTTCCGCTCAATGGCGCGCGCGCCTACTACGCGGGTTTCGGCACGGCCGGCTTCGCCGAAGCGCAGTGGCTGATCCCGCACGAACGCCACACCGATTTCGCCGGCGCCCTCGGTGACCTCGTCGCCAGCAGCCGGCCGCGCATCAGCCTGGTCGCCAGCAAGCTGTTCGACGGCGAAGCGACCGGCTTTTCCTTCAACGGCCGCGGCATCGCCTACGCGATCCAGTGCCCCGAGCCGGCGGCCTCCGCGCAACGCGCCTTCCTCGAAGCCCTCGCCGAACTCGCCCTCGGCCACGGCGGGCGGCCGAACCTGATCAAGGATTCCACTCTCGACGCGGCCGTCGTGCGGAGGGCCTGGCCGGATTTCGAGGCGCGTCGCGCCGCCCTGCGGGCGCACGATCCGCACGGACTGCAGCAGTCCGTGCTGACGCGGAGGCTTGCCCTGTGACCGCGATCGTCATCGGCGCATCGAGCGGACTCGGCCGCGCGCTGGCGGTCGAACTCGCACGCAACGGAAAGCCGCTGCTGCTGGTCGCCTCCGATGCCCGCGATGTCGATGCGCTGGCTGCCGACCTCGTCCTGCGTCATGGCGTCGAGGTCCGCACCCTCGCCGTCGATCTCGCCGGCGAAGCGGACCCCGGCGCGCGCGTGCTGGCGGCGCTGGAGGGACTGCCGGCTGCCGAGGCCCTGCTGCTGGTCGCCGGCACCTCGCGCGGCGACGACGATCTCTCGCTCGGCGCCGGCGCGATCGGCCAGTTGCTGGCGATCAACCTGCATGCACCGCTGGCGATCGCCCATGCACTCGTGCCGCGCCTGCTGGAAACGCGCGGCGTGATCGTCGGTTTCGGCAGCGTCGCCGCCGCCCGCGGGCGCGGGCGCAATGTCGTCTACGCGGCGGCCAAGCGCGGCCTCGACACCTTCTTCGAGAGCCTGCGCCAGCGTTTCCACCCGCGCGAACTGCGCGTTCAGTTCCACCGCCTCGGCTTCCTGCGCAGCAACCTCACCTGGGGCATGAAGCTGCCGCTGCCGGCGGCGGCGCCGGAAGAGGTCGCCCGCCGCGTCGTCGGAGCACTCGGGCGCGGTTCGTTCGCCCGCCACGAACCGCGCCATTGGGGCCTCGTCGCCTTCGTCCTGCGCCGGCTGCCGTGGTTCCTGTTCCGGCGCCTGAAGGACTGAGCACCGGCGGCCGGCGCGATGCCTGCGCTCAGAACGTTCCGCTTTGGTAATCGCGGATTGCCTGCACGATCTGCTCCTGCGTGTTCATCACGAACGGACCGTACTTGGCGACCGGTTCGCGCAGCGGCTGGCCGGCGACGAGGATCAGGCGCGCCGCGGCATCGGCCGGTGCCGACAGCAGCACGCCGTCGCCGTCGCCGAGCACCGCCAGCTGGCCGCGCTGCACGCGCTGCGCGCTGTCGGCCGGGCCGATCGCGGCATCGCCTTCGTAGACATAGGCGAACGCACTGTGGGTCGGTGGCAGCGGCACTTCGAGGCGCGCGCCGGCATCGAGGCGGACATCGAGATACACCGGTGCGGTCGAGATGCCCTGCACCGGGCCCTCGACCTCGCCGAAGCGACCGGCAATCACGCGCAGCCGCACACCGTCGGCGGCACGCACCTCGGGCACGGCTTCCGGCGCGATGTCCTGGTAGCGCGGCGCGCGCATCTTCTCGCTGGCCGGCAGGTTGACCCAGAGCTGGAAGCCCCACATCAGGCCGTTCTCCTGCTCCGGCATTTCCGAATGCACGATGCCGCGCCCGGCGGTCATCCACTGCACGCTGCCGGGAGTCAGCAGGCCGCTGTTGCCCTGGTTGTCGCCGTGGCGCATGCGTCCGGCCAGCATGTAGGTGACCGTCTCGAAGCCGCGATGCGGATGGCTGGGGAATCCGGCGATGTAGTCGCCGGCCTCGTCCGAGCGGAACTCGTCGAGCATGAGGAACGGATCGAGCATGTCGAACTCGCGCGTGCCGATCACGCGGTTGAGCTTGACGCCGGCGCCGTCGCTGGCGGGCTGGCCGCGCACGAGGCGGGTCACCCGGCGTGCGGCGGCATTGCGGTGGGTCGAAAGGGTCATGGCAGGCTCCGGTTGCGGATGCCGGCCAAGATGGCCTTGCCGCGCCGGCGCAGCAAGGCGCCGCGCGTGGACGGGCTGGTGTGCAGGCGTGAACAATCGCGCCGCTGGCGCGCCTCAGGGCGAACGCGGCAACGGTGCGCGGCCTTCGCGCAGGCTGGCCTCGATCGGCGCGCGCCAGCGTTCCGGCTGCAAGGCGTGCGCCTGCAGCCAGCCGGCATCGAACAGGGTTTCCGCATAGCGTTCGCCGCGGTCGCACAGCAGGGTGACGAGGCTGGCCGCTTCGCCGCGCGCACGCAGTCCGGCGGCGAGCTGCAGGCAGGCGACGAAGTTGGTGCCGGACGAGCCGCCATAGCGGCGCCCGAGCAGCGCTTCCAGCGTCCATGCGGCGGCGATCGAGGCCTCGTCGGGAATCTCGAGCACGGCATCGACGACATCGAACAGGAAGCCCGGCTCGACGCGCGGGCGGCCGATGCCCTCGATCACCGTCGGCTGGCTGGCGACCGCCCGTGCGTCGCGTGTGCGCCAGCCGTGCACGAAGGCGCTGCCGGCCGGTTCGGCCACGCACAGGCGGGTCGGCAGGCGGCGATAGCGCAGGTAGCGGCCGATCGTCGCCGAGGTGCCGCCGGTGCCGGCGCCACAGACGATCCATGCCGGTTGCGGCTGCGGCTCACGGGCCAGCTGGCCGATGATCGATTCGGCGATGTTGTTGTTGCCGCGCCAGTCGGTGGCGCGTTCGGCGAGGCCGAACTGGTCGAGATGGCAGGCGCCGCGCGCGGCATGCAGGGCGGCGCGCGCGTGCACGTCGGCGGCATCGTCGACCAGATCGCAAATGCCGCCGAGCGCTTCCACCGCGCGGATCTTCGCCGGCGCCGTGCAGGCCGGCATCACCGCGGTGAAACGCAGGCCGAGCAGGCGCGCGAACCAGGCTTCGGCGATCGCGGTGCTGCCGGAGGAGGCGTCGACGACGTCCTGGCCGGCCTGCAGGCGGCCGTTGCAGAGCGCGTAGAGGTACAGCGAACGGGCGAGGCGGTGCTTGAGGCTGCCGGTCGGATGCGAGGCCTCGTCCTTGAAGTAGAAACCGATGTCGGGGAAGCCGGCGAGATCGATGCGCAGCAGATGGGTGTCGGCGGAGCGCGCCGACTCGCGCTCGAGCGCGTCGATCGCCGCATGCACCCAGGCGCGGTCGTCGGCGCGGCTCATGCGCCGGGATCCGCAGCGGCCGGTGCGCGCGTGCAGCGGTCGAGGAAATCGAAGTAGCGGTCGATGTAGCTGATGCCGTTCTCGTGGTCGATCAGGTAGGGGTTCATCAGCGTGTGGCGCAGGATCGTCAGCGGCTCCGGCGCCTCCGCCTCGATGCCGAGCGAGGCGAGGATGCGCTGCATTTCCTGGGCACCGAGCAGGTCCGGGCGCAGGGTGGTCACCGAGCCGAAGAACTCCTTGATCTGCAGCGGCTGGCGCGGATCGGCGCGCAGCACCGTGGCGAGGCGCTGCATGAACGCATTCGCCGCCGCCAGCGAGCGGTTGCCGCGCGGATTCATGGCCAGGCAGACGAGGTTGCTGTCGGGGGTGAACGGAATGCGCACGGTCAGCCGCTCCGCGACCTCGTCGGCGAAGCGCAGGGCGCGGTCGTGGAAATCTTCGGCGGCGCGGATGGTCGCCTGCGGCAGGCGGCCGAACCGGGCGTGGTCGAGCGGCAGCACCTTGTGCGCGACATAGACCCCGGCTGCCGCCGCGCCGGATTTCGAACCCTCGGCGACGAACTGGCCGAGACTGCGGAAGCGCTCGAAGTAGTCGTTCGCCTGGCCGCCATGGAACACGTAGTCGGCGCGTTCGGCGAGCAGGTCCATCGCGCGGTGGTCGCGACAGACGAAGGCGCCGCTGCCGAACGGCAGGTAGCCGAGCTTGTGCGGATCGACGGTGACCGAATCGGTATCGCCGAGCGCGCCGAAGGCGGCATGCATCGCGGCGCTCGGGAAGTAGCGAAAACTCCCGCCGACCTCATCGCGCGCGCGCAGCGAGCCGTCCTCGTTGCGGAACAGCGTGGCCAGATAGCCACCCCAGGCGGCATCCACGTGCACGGCGAAATCAAGGCCGCGCGCACGGCTGCGCTCGCGCGCGGCGAGCACGCCGTCGACCGGATCGATGGTGCCGTATTCGGTGCTGCCGAGCACCGCCACCGCCATCAGCACCGGTACGCGCTCGCGCGCGCAGTGCTGCAGCCGCTCCTCCAGCGCGTCGAGGTCCAGGCGCATGCCGCGCGTCGGCAGCAGGTCGAGCCGGGCGCGGCCGAGGCCGAGCAGCTTGAGACCCTTGCTCCAGGAATAGTGCGCGGTGATCGGTGCCAGCACGCACGGCACCTGGAGTTGCGGATGGGCGGCGAAGAAACCGGCCAGGCCAAGCTGTTCGATGCGCGCGGCCTCGACCCTCGCCTGCCAGTGCGCGCGCCGCGCCGGCGTCTCGGCGGCCAGCCAGGCCTGCCAGGCGCCGAGCAGGGCGAGGATGGCGTCATGGGAAAGATTGAAGGTGCCCCAGTCGTCTTCCGGCAAGGCGAGATCGGGCACCCCGGCCGCGCGCAGGGCGAGCGGAAACGCCTTCATCGCCAGCGCCAGGCGCAAGCCCTGGTAGTTCGCCACGGTGCCGCCGGAGGTCAGGTGGCCGAAGGCGCAGTCGGGCCGGGCCGGATCGTCGACGTAGCCGAGCATGCGCGCCAGCTGCAGGCCGGCGCGCACTTCCATGTCGATGGTGACCGGCGCGGAATCCTCGCTGACGTTGTTCGGGTTGTACGGCAGCGCCAGCATCTGCGCGGCGAGACCCGGCAGCAGCAGGTCGGACGCCATGTGGCCGATGTAGCGCGGACTGTGGAACGGCAGCGAACGCTTCAGCGCCGCCGACAGCTGGTGCAGCTCGCGGCGCATGCGTGCCTCGAACGCGAGATAGTCCGGGTGCAGGGCGGCGGTGGTGCCGATCGCCGGCGGATCTTCCGGGTGGAAGTTGCGCCGCCAGTAGACGTGGTCGCGCAGGAACTCGACCAGCATGCGCTCGAGCAGGGCATCGTTCTCGCCATACGGGCCGAGGAAGCAGGCATCCAGCGCGTGGTCGCGCGGCAGGAGGGTCGGAACGGCGTCGGCAGGCACGGCAAAACATCGCTGCGGCGGGGGGCGCCAGCATGCGTGCGCGCGCGCCGGCACGCGCTGATCCAGGTCAACCACGCGACCGCGGCTGATCCGGATCAATGCCGGCGACCCCGCCACGACGGCAGACTGGGGCTTGCGATTCCTGCGGAGACCCGACCATGCGCCTGCCCCTCCTGATCGTGCTTGCCGGCAGCCTTGCCGGCGCCGGCGTCGCCGCCGGCGAGCCTGCGCACCCGCATGCCCACGGGCATGCACATGCCGCGCCCGCCACGGTGCTGCCGGCCACCCGCTTCGCCACCGATGCGCCGTTGCGCGAGGGCATGCAGCGCGTGCGCCTCGCCCTCGATGCGCTGGCCGATGCGGCCGACGCAGGCATGCCGCCGCAGCAGGTACGCGGGCAGGCGCTCGCCATCGAGGAAGCGGTGCAGTACATGTTCGCGCACTGCCGCCTCGCCCCCGAGCCGGATGCGCGCCTGCACGCCATCCTCGTGCCGCTGCTGGCGGCGGCCCGGCAACTGCGCGAGGATCCCGCCGACCTCGCCGCGCCGGCGGCGATGCGCGCGGCGGTGGCGCCGTACGCGCAGACGTTCGACGATCCGCAATGGATTGCAGGCACCCGCGAGGCAGACACCGATGAGCCCCACGTCCACTGACCCCCGCGCACGCGGCGCTGCGGCAAGCGGCACCGACGCCGGCACGGAAGGCTATCTGCAGGCCTGGCAATGCATCGGCTGCGGCCGCGTCGAGGCACCGCAGACCTGCATCGGCGTCTGCCGCGACCGCAAGGTGTATTTCATCGGCCGCGACGAGCATGAAGCCGTGCTCGCCGAGGTCGCCCGCCTGCGCCAGCGCCTCGACGAGGCGGCTTCGATGCTGCTGCGCTTCGAGCGCGCCGCCCCGCGCGCCGGGCAGTGGGAGCGCGGCTGGCACGCGCTGCAGGCGCAGGCGCGCGACGTGCGCGCCGTGCTGACCGCGTCCCGCGGCGCCGGCTGACGAAAAGCAGCCCGGATTCGGGCCGGTTTTCCGGCAACTGGCGCTTCCGCGTGGAACGTCGCAGAATCATCGTCCGTTGCACGTCGGCAAGGGAGCGGCAAGCGCGTGGATGCACCGTCGCCCAATCCCCGTGAGGACAGGACCGGGCCGAATCCGGTGCTGCGCGCCCTGCTGGTGTGCGATCTGGTCGACTCGACCGGTCTGGTGGAGCGGCTGGGCGACCGGGCGGCAGCGGAACTGATCCGCAAGCACGATCGCCTGGCGCGGACGATCGCCGACCGCCACGGCGGTCGCGAGATCGACAAGACCGACGGTTTCCTGATGATGTTCGAGCGGCCGATCCAGGCGGTCGCGTACGCCCTCGACTACCAGCGCGGCCTGCGCCAGCTCAATGCGGCGGAAGGCACGACGCTGTCGGCGCGGGTCGGCATCCACGTCGGCGACGTGGTGGTGTGGGACAACAGCGAGGAGGACGTGGCACGCGGGGCCAAGCCGACCGAGGTGGAAGGGCTGGTCAAGCCGATCACCTCGCGGCTGATGAACCTGGCGCTGCCGAACCAGATCCTGTTGTCGAACATCGCCTACGTGCTGGCGCATCGCGCGCAGGGCGAACTGGGAATCTCGCTGGACAAGGTGCGCTGGCGCACGCACGGGCGCTACCGGTTCCGCGGGATCCCGGATCCGGTGCCGGTGTTCGAGGTCGGCGAGGACGGACTGGCGCCGCTGAAGGCGCCGCCGTGGTCGAGCAAGGCGCATCGCGAAGTGCCGTTCTGGCGGCGTCCGGCGACGATGGTGATCGAGGGTCTGGTGGTGCTGGCGCTGCTGGCGATCCCGCTGTACTCGTTGCTGAAGCCGGAGCCGGCGATCGCGTTCGCGAACCGGGACTGGGTGGTGGTGGGGAGCCTCAACAACCTGACCGGGGAGAGCGTGTTCGACGAGGCGCTGGAGAGCGCGCTGAAGATCGGCCTGGAGCAGTCGAAGTACGTGAACGTGCTGCCGGACCTGAAGGTGCGCGACACGGTGAAGCGGATGGAGCGCGACCCGGACGCGACGCGGGTGGATCGCGCGGTCGGTTCGGAAGTGGCGATCCGCGACGGCGCGAAGGCGCTGATCGTGCCGACGGTGGCGGAGATCGGCGGGCGGGTGCGGATCACCGCGGAGGTGATCGACCCGCACACGCAGACGACGGTGTACTCGGAATCGGCGGACGGGGTCGGTGCGGAATCGGTGCTGGGCTCGCTCGACACGATCAACGGCAAGCTGCGCGTGCGCCTCGGCGAGGCGCTGGCGACGGTGTCGAACGAGAGCCAGCCGCTGGAGAAGGTGGCGACGCGCAACCTCGACGCGCTGCGGGCCTATTCACTGGCGATCCGCAGCACGGTGATCGGCGAAGTCGAGGAATCGCTGCACCTGCTCGAGAACGCGGTCCGCCTCGACGGCGGATTCGCGCGGGCGCGCATCGCCCTCGCCGGCAAGTACTTCAATCTCGACCGCGGCAGCGACGCCCAGGTGCAGTTGCAGGCGGCACTCGCCGAGCCGACGCGGCTGACCATGCGCGACCGCATGATCGCCGAAGCCTGGCAAGCCAACCTCGAATCGCCGAAAGCCGCCCTGGTCAAGTGGAACGCGCTGGCCAACCTGTACCCCGACCTGTTCATGGCGCAGGGCACCCATGGCTACTACGCCTGGCAATTCGCCAACGACTATGCGGCGGCGATCGCCTCCACCGAACGCAGTGCGGTGGCGCAGAACCCGCATCGTGGCCTCAGCCTGTACCTGCTCGGCACGCTCCGCATCGGCGTCGGGGATTACGCGCGGGCGCATCACGATTTCAACGAGGCACGCGCCCATGGCGTGCGCTACGAGAACCGTTATCACGCCGTGCTGTTTGCCGCACAGCGCGATTACGCGCGCACCCGCGAAGTGCTCGCCGCCGGCCGGCCATCGGGTTCGGCGAGCGATGCCAGCCTCGGCGTGCTGTTCGAGCTGGCCTTCGCGTTCGACCGCGCGCAGTGGTCGATGGCGTCCGAACGCATCGAAGCGGCGCGCGGCGAGGCCAGCCTGCGGCGCGGTGACGTGCTCGACAGCCTTGACCTCGCCCTCGACGCGCTGGTGGCGGCGTCCGGCCAGCGCGTGGAGAGCATCGAGCGCTATCTCGCCGGGCGCGTCGAGCCGGCGCCGGATGCCTCACTGACCCATGTGGCCGAACACGACGGCCGCATCCTGTTCAACGCCTGGCTCGCCGCCCGCCAGGGCGCCCCCGCGCTGGCCAGGCGCACCATGGCCCAGGCCAGCGCGGTCACCCGCAGCGGCAACCATCCGATGCTTGCGCGCGCCCTGGCCGTGGTCGAGGCGCAGCTCGCCCTGACCGACGGTCGCCCCGACGCGGCGATCGCGCAACTGCGTCCACTGCTCGACGGCAGCGAGCCGTACACGACCCACATCGTCCTCATGGATGCCTTTGCCGCCACCGGCGACAGCGCCGCCGCGCGCGAACAGGCGCGCTGGCTTGCCGGCCATCGCGGCCGTGCCTATGTCGAAGTCGGAGCGGGCACGGTGTGGATTCCGCACAACGTCGCCCACAGCGTGCTCGCCCTGCTCGCCGAGGCCGGCCACTCGATCGGCCTTGGCGATCGCGAGGGCGCACGTGCGGCCTTGGAGGCCTTCCGCGCGGCCTGGCCCGACCACGGCGGCAGCGCGGCCCTGCGCGAGCGCGCGGCGGTGCTCGACGCCGCGCTGCGCGCCGGACCGTAACGGGAATCCCGCTACGTCGCTGCCGCTCGCCGCGTCGTGGCGGCGGCAGCAGGACGAATCAGGCCGGCAACTTCATCTGCGGCGGCTGCATGCGCATGGTGCGGGTGATCGCCGCCCGATCGAGGCAATCGACCGCGGCCCGCAGCGTGGCCTTGGAGGCGAGCCGGCATTTGCCGAGGCAGCGTGCGTCGAGGTCGACGATCGTGCGCAGCGGCACGCCGAGTTCGGCGAGGGCCTTGGCCGGCTTCTTCTGGAATTGCCTGCGGAAAGCGTCGTCGCTGGCCAGTCGGCGCAGCAGGGCGAGGGCGTGCTTCTCGTCGAGCCTGGAATCGGTCATGGCAGTTCCCCCTGTGGGAATGGTCGGTGGCAGTGCCGGCACGGCAGCCGGCCGGCGCGCCAGTGTAGCCAGCCGGACATCCGCACCGAAAGCGGTATGCGGCGCGTTGGATGTATGCTCCCGGCGGAACGCCTGCGCCTGTGCCCATGCCGGATCCGCACGGGCCCGCGTCGAGGAACCGGATTCCGCCGTGAACGCCACCCGCTTTCCTCCTTCCGCCGTGGAAGAATCCGTCGACCCGGCTACCAGCGCGCTGCTGCGCGCCCTGCTGGTGTGCGATCTGGTCGACTCGACCGGCCTGGTGGAACGGCTGGGCGACCGGGCGACAGCGGAACTGATCCGCAAGCACGATCGCCTGGCGCGGACGATCGCCGACCGCCACGGCGGCCGCGAGATCGACAAGACCGACGGTTTCCTGATGATGTTCGAGCGGCCGATCCAGGCGGTCGCGTACGCCCTCGACTACCAGCGCGGCCTGCGCCAGCTCAATGCGGCGGAAGGCACGACGCTGTCGGCGCGGGTCGGCATCCACGTCGGCGACGTGGTGGTGTGGGACAACAGCGAGGAGGACGTGGCACGCGGGGCCAAGCCGACCGAGGTGGAAGGGCTGGTCAAGCCGATCACCTCGCGGCTGATGAACCTGGCGCTGCCGAACCAGATCCTGTTGTCGAACATCGCCTACGTGCTGGCGCATCGCGCGCAGGGCGAACTGGGAATCTCGCTGGACAAGGTGCGCTGGCGCACGCACGGGCGCTACCGGTTCCGCGGGATCCCGGATCCGGTGCCGGTGTTCGAGGTCGGCGAGGACGGACTGGCGCCGCTGAAGGCGCCGCCGTGGTCGAGCAAGGCGCATCGCGAAGTGCCGTTCTGGCGGCGTCCGGCGACGATGGTGATCGAGGGTCTGGTGGTGCTGGCGCTGCTGGCGATCCCGCTGTACTCGTTGCTGAAGCCGGAGCCGGCGATCGCGTTCGCGAACCGGGACTGGGTGGTGGTGGGGAGCCTCAACAACCTGACCGGGGAGAGCGTGTTCGACGAGGCGCTGGAGAGCGCGCTGAAGATCGGCCTGGAGCAGTCGAAGTACGTGAACGTGCTGCCGGACCTGAAGGTGCGCGACACGGTGAAGCGGATGGAGCGCGACCCGGACGCGACGCGGGTGGATCGCGCGGTCGGTTCGGAAGTGGCGATCCGCGACGGCGCGAAGGCGCTGATCGTGCCGACGGTGGCGGAGATCGGCGGGCGGGTGCGGATCACCGCGGAGGTGATCGACCCGCACACGCAGACGACGGTGTACTCGGAATCGGCGGACGGGGTCGGTGCGGAATCGGTGCTGGGCTCGCTCGACACGATCAACGGCAAGCTGCGCGTGCGCCTCGGCGAGGCGCTGGCGACGGTGTCGAACGAGAGCCAGCCGCTGCAGCAGGTTGCCACCGCGAACCTCGATGCCCTGCGCGCGTATTCGCTCGGCAGCCGCAACTACATGCAGGGTCGCTTTTCCGAGGCGATGGAGCTGTACCGCCAGGCGCTGGCGATCGATCCGGAATTCGCCGCCGCGCACCTGCGGATCGGCGCGGCAATGACCAGCCTCGGCAAGAACGCCGAGGCGCGAGATGCCTTCGTCACCGCCACGGCGCAGGCCGGACGCCTGGCGATGCGCGAGCGGCTCTACCTCGAGAGCATGGTCGCCACCCTCGACGGCCGCGAGGATGCGCTGACGAAATGGGCCGCGCTGACCGAGTTGTATCCGGATTTCTTCACCGCCAGCGGCGGCTATACCTATGTGGCATGGCGCGATGCCAACCGTTTCGACGACGCCATCGTCAAGGTCGCCGAGGCGGGTGTTTCGGCGCGGAATCCATCGCCGCTGCCGGCCAAGCTCGTGCTCGGGATCCTGTACCTCGGCAACGAGCGCCATGCCGACGCGATCCGCACCTTCCGCGACGCCGAGGCCGGCGGACTCACGTTCACCCAGTACCATGCCGCCGCGCATGCCGCGCAACGCCGCCACGACGAGGCCGCCGCCGTGCTGGCGCGGACGCCGGTCATCACCGCCACGCAGAATCCCGCCGCCAGCAACATCCGCACCCTGCTCGAGACGGCCTTCCTCGTCGATGCCGGCCGCTTCCGCGAGGCCGCCGGCTACCTCGAACGGGCGCGCGAGGAACTCCCGGCCGCGCATCCGCTGGCCGCGGCCTGGGAAGCCGCAATCCTCGGCATGGAACTGCACGCCGGAGTGGATCGCGACGCGCGCCTGGCACGGATCCGCGTGCTGGCCGAGGCAACCGTGGCCGAGCGCGATGCCGCGCAGCCGCTGGAGAAGGCGAGTCTCGATGCGCGCCTGGCCCTGCTGGCCTGGTTCGGCGCCCGGCTCGGCGACCCCGTGCTCGCCGAGCGCACGCTGGCCCTTGCCGGCAAGCCCGGCGCGCATGCGAGCTACGCGCTGGCGAGCAAGATGCGGCGCGTGGCGGCTGCCGAACTCGCCCGCGTGCGTGGCGACGCCGCTGCCGCCGTCCGCGAGCTGGCGCCGCTGCTCGACGGCAGCGAGCCGTATCTCGCCCACGTGACCCTGATGGAGGCCCATGCCGATGCCGGCCGGCTGGAGAACGCGCTGGCCGAAGCCCGCTGGCTGTCGACGCATCGCGGTCGCGCCTACGCGGAAACCGGAGCGGGCAGCCTGTTGATGCTGGCCGGGGTCGAGCAGTCGAACCTGGCCTTGTTGCGCGGCGCCGAAATCGCCGCCGCGCGCGCGGACGCGCGCACGGCTTCAACCCAGCTGCAAGCGTTCCAGGGCGCGTGGGGCGATGCGTCGCGAAGCGGTGCGCTGGCGACGCGGGTGAAGAAGGTTCAGTCGGCCTTGCCGTAGCTGGTGCGCAGGAACGGCACGATCAGGCAGACGTGATCGCTCATGTTCGCTTCGGCGAGCTTCGCATGGGTCGCCGCAATCGCTGCCTTGTCGGCCAGCTGTCCGGGCTGCAGGCTTGCCGGATCGAGCTGATTGAGCGTGGCTTCGTCGACGCCAACCTCCTTCAGCGCCGCCGCCGGGTTCTTCTCGAAGCGTGCCCGATAGTCGTCATCGGTCGCCAGCTTGTTCAACACCTGAAGTTCCTGGGCTTTCGGCAGACGTACGGAGCTCATGGGGTCCCCTCGATGGAATGGATTCGTGATGAAGGTGCAGCCGCGCGGCGAGATCCCCCTCGCCGCACCGGCCGTGGCCGGCTAGGCTAGCAGAATCCCGTCCACGGAAATCCCCGATGCGCGTGCGCCGCTGTGCCGTCGTTTTCGTCGAACCGCGCGAGACGCCCGGCTTCGATCTCGCCGACCTGCTGTCCGGCGGCACCGGCCTCGTCCACCGGCGCGAATGGATCGCCCTCGCCGCGCACCTCGATGCCGGCGTCGTGCTCGACGAGGCCGCCGTCGGCGTGCTCGGGCGGCTGTCCGCCGACGCCTGGCAAACGATGGCCTCGCTGCGTACCGCGTTCGCCGAAGAGGCGATCGACTTCCTGCTCGCGCACGGCCTGCTGATCGGCGACGGCGATGCCCACGCCTGCGTCCGCGCGGCCGACGAATGCGTGCGCGCCGGCCACTGGCTTGCGTTGTCGGCGGTCTATCACCGCCACACGCGCTGGCGCGGCGTCGACACCCTGGAAGCCGAGCGGCGCTTCGGTCGCGAGACCGACCGCAGCCTGCTCGAACAGCTCGGCCCGCCCGAGCCGCCGGTATGCGAACACCGCGCGGCCGGTGACCGCATCGGCCTCGCCCGCGGCGACGCCACCGCGCTCGAATCGCTCGCCCGGGCACGCGTGACCTGCCGCAACTATGCGCGCGGGCGGAGCGTGCCGCAGGCCCTGTTTGCACAGACCCTGTTCCGCGCCTTCGGCGCACGCGCGGTCAGCGACCAGCCCGGCATCACCGTGATGAAGCGTGCGGTGCCTTCGGCCGGCGGCCTGCATGCGACCTCCGCCTACCTGCTCGTCCAGGATGTCGAGGGCGTGCCGGCCGGCCTCTACCACTACCACCCGATCGACCACGCGCTCGAACCGCTCGCCGCGATAGAGCGCGCCGAAACCGCCGCCCTCGCCCTGCGCCTCGTCGCCGGCCAGCGCCACTTCATGCATGCGCAGGTCGTCATCGTGCTGGCCGCGCGATTCCGGCGCACCTTCTGGAAATACCGCGATCACGCCAAGGCCCATCGCGCGCTCATCCTCGATGCCGGCCACCTCTCGCAGATGCTCTACCTCGCCGCCACCGAATGCGGACTCGCCGCCTTCATCACCGCGGCGGTCAACGAGGTCGACATCGAGCAGACCTTCGCCCTCGATCCGGCCACCGAAGGCGTGGTGGCGGTGTGCGGCTTCGGCTGGCGTGGCGACACCGTCGAAGAAGTCGAGTTCGATCCCCTCGCCGCGGCCTGGCCGCCGGGAACGATGGACGCCGCCGGCAGGTGAAGGCCGGCCGCCCTGCCATCGGGCGAAAGCCTGCCGGCGGGTGACGAGCGTCGAGCGGCGATGGTCGCGCTCGTGGTTCGTGCGCCCGGGGACGTTCGCGGAGGCGATTGCACGTCCGCACCCGGAAGCCGTACTCGCCGTTCGGCCGCCCCGGCAGCATCAGCGCGCTCGCGGCTGTGTTCTGGCCCAGCAATCGGAACGGGGCGCCATTGCGGGACCGAGCGCAACATCCCTAGCATTGCGTGATGCCGAACGCTTCCGTCCCGCTGGCGCAGAACGCAACCGACGCGATCGCGGAGATCGTGCGGGTGTGTGCGACCGGCCTGGCCGGGCTCGATCCCGACTTGTGCTTCCGCTGGATCAATCCCGCCTTCGCCGAGTGGCTCGGAGTTGCCCGCGGCTGGATCGGCCAGCCCCTGTCGGTGCTCGACGACGGCAGCGGCGGCGTGGTGGCGGCGGCCGAACGCGCGCGCGACACGCAGCGCCGCGTCGTCCTGCGCCAGGCACGCCTGCAGGGAATCGACGGCTCCGGCCGGATCGGCGAGATCTCCTTCACGCCGCTGGCCGGCGAATGCCTGCTGCTCGAGTTGCACGAGGCGGCGGGCGGGGTCGATTCCGCTCCCGGCGCGCTGTCGGAATCCCTGCGCGGCTTCGCCCACGAGGTCAAGAATCCGCTGGCCGGCGTGCGCGGCGCCGCGCAGCTGCTGGCGCGCCGGGTCGAGTCTGCCGAACTGGTCGAACTGGCCGAGCTCGTCATCGCCGAAAGCGACCGCCTCGCCAATCTCGCCGACCGCCTGCTGCGCGCGGGTGGCAAACCGCGCATGGCCGCGCTCAACGTGCACGAGCTGCTCGAACGCGTGGCGGCGCTGGTGGCGGCCGAGGCCGGCGCGCCGGAGGTGCGCCGCGACTACGATCCGAGCCTGCCGGCCGCTTCCGGCGATGCCGACCGTCTCTTCCAGCTGTTGCTGAACCTCGCGCGCAATGCGGTGGAGGCCGGCGCGCGCACGCTGGTCCTGCGCACGCGCGTCGAGTTCGGCATCCGCCTCGGCGAGCGCCTGCGCCGCGCGGTTCTGCGCATCGACGTCATCGACGACGGCCATGGCGTCGCGCCGGCGCTGGCCGACACGCTGTACGAGCCGCTGGTGTCGGGCCGCCCCGACGGCAGCGGCCTTGGCCTCGCGCTCGCCCGCGAGATCGCCGCCGAGCACGACGGCGAGTTGCGTCACGCCAGCCGTCCCGGCGACACCCGCTTCATCCTGCTGTTGCCGCTGGAGCGTGCCGCATGAGCGAGGTCTGGATCGTCGACGATGACCGCAGCGTGCGCCTCGTGCTGGCCGCCGCGCTGCGCGATGCCGGTTTGCGCACGCGCGAATTCGCCGATGCCGAGGCGCTGCTCGATGCGCTCGGCAGCGGCAGCCCCGGAGTCGTGTTCACCGATGTGCGCATGCCGGGCGCCAGCGGGCTCGACCTGCTCGGCCGGCTGGCCGCGCAGCGACCGCGTTTCCCGATCGTGGTGATGAGCGCCTACACCGACGTGGCGACGACCGCCGCCGCCTACCGGCACGGCGCCTTCGACTACCTGCCGAAGCCGTTCGACCTCGATGATGCGGTCGGCATCGCCGAACGCGCTCTGGCCCAGGCCGGCGCCGATCCGGCGCCCCCGCGGCACGCGACCGCGCCGGCCGAGGCCGAACTGATCGGCTCCAGTGCCGCCATGCGCGAGTTGTTCCGCGCGATCGGTCGCGTCGCGGCGAGCGGACTCAATGTCCTCGTCACCGGCGAGACCGGCACCGGCAAGGAACTGGTCGCGCGCGCCCTGCATCGCGAAAGCGCCCGCGCCGACCGCATCTTCGTCGCCCTCAACACGGCGGCGATCCCGGCCGAGCTGCTCGAATCGGAACTGTTCGGCCACGAGGCCGGTGCGTTCACCGGCGCGCTCAAGCGCCAGGCCGGGCGCTTCGAGCAGGCGGCCGGCGGCACCCTGTTCCTCGACGAGATCGGCGACATGCCGCTGACCTTGCAGACGCGCCTGCTGCGCGTGCTCGCCGCCGGCGAGTTCTACCGCGTCGGCGGCCGCGAACTGCTGCGCGCCGACGTGCGCGTGCTCGCCGCCACCCACCAGGACCTCGAGGCCAAGGTCGCCACGGGCGAGTTCCGTGCCGACCTGCTGCACCGCCTCGATGTGCTGCGCGTGCACGTGCCGCCGCTGCGCGAACGACGCGACGACATCGCGGCGCTCGCCGCGCACTTCCTTGCGCGCGTCGCCGCCGATACCGGCACGCCGCCCAAGCACGTCGCTCCGGCCGCCCTGGCCGTGCTGCGCACGCATGCCTGGACCGGCAACGTGCGCGAACTCGAGAACCTCTGCCGGCGCCTCGCCGTGCTCGCCAGCGGTCGGGTCATCGGCATCGCCGACCTGCCGGCGGCGCTGCGCGGCGCGCCGCAAGCGCGCGATCCGGACTGGAGTCGTGCGCTTGCCGAATGGGCCGAACGCGAACTCGCCAGCGGCAGCGGCGGGCTGCATGCGCGCGCACTCGCCGAATTCGAGCGCGTGCTGCTGGAGACCGCGCTGGCGGCCAGCAACGGCCATCGGCAGGACGCCGCGCGCGCCCTCGGCTTGAGCCGCAACACGCTGACCCGCAAACTCGGCAGCTCGCGCACACGGAGGCCGAAATGAGGTTCCTGCGCCGCTTCTTCCTGTGGTTCGGCATCGCCACGCTGGCGCTGATCGCGCTGTTCCTGCTCAATGTCGGCGTGCACCGGCTGCTCGGCCCGAACGCGGCGCAGCGCGAGGCGCTGGCCGCGCTCGAAACCGCGCGCAATGCGCCGCGCGAGGGCACCAATGCGTTCCCGTTGCTCTGGCTGATGCGCCACGACGTGGCCGACGCCGACATCGAACGCATCGCCGCGGACGACGTGCGCGAGGCCGAGGCGCGCGTCGCCGACGGGCGCAGCCTCGCCGATCTGGTGCCGGCCGACCGACCGTTGCTGGCGGTGCCGGGCGGTACGGTTTTCTGCGAAGAGCGTGTGTCGGGCTGCCTCGCCCGTGTGCGCGCCCACCTCGACGTGGTCCGTGCGCAGGTCGAGCAACATCCGCGCTGGATCGAGCGCATGCGGATGTTCGAGGGCAAGGACCATTACCGCATCGAACTGCCGGTGAAGATCGAAACACCCCTGCCCAACCCCGGCCCGGCGCAACGCTTGCGTCTGGGCGCGCTCGCGCTCGACTGGGTCGAGGGCCGGCACGAGGCCGCGCTGGCCGGCGTGTGCGACAACATCGGCGCCTGGCGACGCCTGCGCCAGGGTGCCGATTCGCTGGTGTTCTCGATGATGGCCGTCGCCTCCATGCATGGCGGCATCGACCTGTTCGCCGACATGCTGGCCGAGTTGCCGGCGGATGCCGACGTTGCACCGGCTTGTGCGGCGGCGTTCGCGCCGATCGAAGCCGACGATGTGTCGATGTGCGCGGCATTCGCCGCGGAACTGGTTTTCGTGAAGGAGGCGGTGCAGCAGATGTCGGCGCCGCCGGGGACGGGTTCCATCGAGCGGTTCTTCACTTCGCTCGGCCATTCGTCGCGTCAGCCGGTGGCGTGGATGGCCGAGCGCCATGCCCGGCATTGCGGCGCCGCGGCCGCCGACCACTCGCTGCACGATCGGCGGATCCCGTCGATGGAAACGTCGATTCCATGGCTGTCCTGTGCGAGCGCACTGGTGGATTGCAGCCTGGCCACCGTGGCGAATCCCGCGTATGCGGACTACCACGCGCGCCTGCTCGACAACGCCGCGCGCCTGCGCCTCGGCGCGACCCTGCTGTGGCTGCGCGAGACGCGCGACGATCCGCGCCCGCTTGCCGAGCGCTTCGCCGTGCGCCCCGACCGTCTGCGCAGCGGCACGCGCGAGACCGGCATCGGCGCGGACGGGCGCTCGCTGTGGGTCACCAATCTCGACACACGGCGTTTCGGCGAACGCACCACACTTGCCCTCACGCCGGCGGCGGAGCCGGCGCAATGACTCCGGCATGCACGATCCGCGACGCCACAGGGGCCGACCGCGACTTCCTCGTCGAGGCGAATGCGGCGATGGCGCTCGAGACCGAAGGCAAGCGGCTCGACCTTGCCGTGCTCGCGCGCGGCGTCGACGGCGTGTTCGCCGATCCGGCACGGGGCTTCTACCTCGTCGCCGAGCGCGAGGACCGGCACGTCGGCGGCCTGCTCGTCACGCGCGAGTGGAGCGACTGGCGCAACGGCGACTGGTGGTGGATCCAGAGCGTCTACGTCGTGCCGGGCGCGCGCCGCAGCGGCGTGTTCCGCGCCCTGCACGGCGAAGTCGAACGGCGCGCGCGGGCGACGCCCGGCGTGGTCGGCCTGCGCTTGTACGTCGAGGACGCCAACGCGGCCGCAAAGGCGACCTATGCCGCACTCGGCCTGCGCGATGCGCGCTACCGTCTGCTCGAACAGGCATTCACCGCAACCAGGTCCGCCATCGGGCGCGGCTGAATCTTGCGCAGTACCCGCCAGGCAAGCGCGACGCCACGGAATACCCGATTTCGCAGAGCTTCCCTCGCTGCTTTTGCGGATTCGTTCGGCGCCTCAGCCGAGCAAGCTCGGCTCTACGAGGGCGCACACGCTTCGATGCTTTCGTAGCGGAGCTTGCTCCGCTGCTCTTGCGGCTCTGGTCGGCGCTGCAGCCGAGCAAGCTCGGCTCTACAAAAGCACGCACGCTTCGACGCTTCTGTAGAGCGGAGCTCGCTCCGCTGCTTTTGCGGCTACGGTCGGCGCTGCAGTCGAGCAAGCTCGGCTCTACAAAACCACGCACGCTTCGACGCTTCTGTAGAGCGGAGCTTGCTCCGCTGCTCTTGCGGCTCTGGTCGGCGCTGCAGCCGAGCAAGCTCGGCTCTGCAAGGGCCCGCACGTTTCGATGCCGTCGTAGAGCGGAGCTTGCTCCGCCGGTCCGGCTCAACAAGCCGCCGGCACTGTGGATCCGGTGTCGAGGGCGATGCCGTGCGCGGCGAGGATCGCGCGGTACTGCGCCTGGCGTACACGGTCGGCGGAGTGCAGCCAGGCGCGACCGTCGCGGAAGGCGAGGCGGTCGCCGTTGTCCAGGGTCAGCGATTCCTCGCGGTCGGGTGCGAGCAGGGCAACCTCGATGACCTGCCAGAGTGCAGCGAGCCCGGCGTGCTGGTACTGGCTGCAGGCCAGCGCGCAGAGATCATGCACGGTCATGTGGCGTGCATGGCGCAGGGCGATGCCGAGCTGGTCGCGCAGCACGAGGGCGAGCTCCGCACCGACCATGCCGTGATCGAGCAGGCCGGCCTCGAGGCGCGAGGCGACCGCGTCGATCGTCGCCGCGTCGCCGTGCAGGCTCCACGGCATCAGCCGCAGGGCACTGCCATGCAAGCGCAGGTCGGGTTGCAGCGCTTCGATCGGCAGGCGGCCTTCGTGCGCACCGATCGACAGCACGCCGTGCGCGGTTGCCGGCAGGCGCGCGTGCAGGGCGTCGATCGCCGCATGCAGCGGCCAGCCCGGACGCAGCACTTCGGCCGGATCGTAGATCGCCGCGACGCAGGCGAGATCGATGCCGTCGGTGTCGCCGATGTGCACGGCGAGATCGGCGGCGAGGGCGGCTCCGAAACGGGTGGCGGCGGTCTTGTCGAAGCAGGCCAGCGCGTCGGCTTCGGCGGTCTCGCACTCGATCGCGAGCACGGCGGGGAAGGATTGGGAAGTGCTCACGCCGTGCCGCGGAAGGGGAGGTGGTTCGGCGCGGCATTGTATCATCGCGCTCCCCGAAGCCTGCGCGTGTGCACGATGACCGGTGGCGAACCCTGCAGGCCGGATGGCGGCGCATGATCGACGTCCTGCGCCGCAATCTCGCCGACCTCGTGCACCTGTTCCTCGTGCCGTTGCTGATCGCGCTGCTGCCGTGGCGGCTCGGTCTGGCCTGCCTGCGGCGCATGGCGCGCGGCGGGCATGGCCTCGATGCGGTGGCCGATGCCGCCTTCAGCGCGGCGCGCGAACACGTCGACATCGGCGACGAGGCGGCCTGGAAGTGGCGCTTCCGCCTGCTGCAACTGCTCGAGCGCGTGGACACCTGGCTGCTGCTGTTGCGTCCGGCGCGCTGGTGGCGGCACCAGGTGGAGGTGCTCGGCGAATGGCCGCCGGAGGCGCGCGCGAGCGTGCTGCTGACCTATCACTGGGGTGGTGGCCAGTGGGTGTTCCGCTTGCTGCGCGAGCACGGCCGCGCCGCGCATTTCATCGCCCAGCGCAGCAGCGTCGGCGACCACGGCCGCGGTCGCGTCTCGCTCGGCCTCGCCGCCGTGCGTCGCCGTGCGCTGGCGCGGGCCGGCTGCCTCGGCGTGCTCTATGTCGGCGACGGCAGCGGCCGCCGCATCGGCGAGGCGCTCGCGCGTGGCGAGAGCGTGTGCGGCATGCTCGATCTGCCGGCCCGCGATGATCAGGGCAGTTTCGACGGCCACCTGCTCGGCCAGCCGGTGCGCCTGCCGAACGGATTGCTGCGCATCGGTGCCGGCGCCGGGGTTCCGGTGCTGCTGTTCAGTGCCTCGTTCGATCCGGCCAGTGGCCGGCGCCGGCTGCAGGTGGAGGCGCTGCCGGCCGGCAGCGACGTCGCCGCGATCGGCGCGCGCTACCTGCATCACCTCGACCAATGCCTGCGCACCGAATCCGCATTCTGGCAGTTGTGGAGCGTGGCACCGCGGCTGTTCCGCGGTGAACGCACGGCCGACCGGCCGCCCGCCTGAGCCTGCAGCAGCGGCGCAGGCATTGCATAATGCCGCCTGTCCCGTGGGCGGCCTGGAAGGATGCATGTGACTGCGAACAAGCGCGTCGGCGTCATCGGGGGTGTGCGCATCCCGTTTTGCCGCAACAACACGGCCTATGCCGACATCGGCAACTTCGGCATGGCGGTGAAGACGCTCGGCGCCCTGGTCGAGCGCTTCGGCCTGCACGGCGTCGAGCTCGGCGAAGTCGCCTTCGGCGCGGTCATCAAGCACGCCTCGGAATGGAATCTCGCGCGCGAGGCGACCCTGTCCTCGGGCCTCGCGCCGACCACGCCCGGCATCACCGTGGCCCGCGCCTGCGGCACCGGTCTCGACAACGCGATCCTGATCGCGCACAAGATCGCCGCCGGCCAGATCGACGCCGGCATCGGCGGCGGCAGCGACACCACCAGCGACGTGCCGATCGTCTACGGCCGCGCCCTGCAGCAGCGCCTGCTGGCGGTGAACCGGGCGAAGAAGCCGGCCGACAAGCTCAAGGCGGCGGTGCGCGGGTTCTCGTTCGGCGAGCTCAAGCCGTCGTTCCCCGGCGTCGCCGAGCCGCGCACCGGCAAGTCGATGGGCGACCATACCGAATTGATGGCGCGCGAATGGAAGATCCCGCGCGAGGAGCAGGACCTGCTCGCCTGGCAGAGCCACCAGAAGGCGGCTGCGGCCTGGGAGCGCGGCTTCTTCAACGACCTGGTGGTGCCGTTCCGCGGCCTCGAACGCGACAACATCCTGCGCCCCGACACCACCCTCGAGAAGCTCGCCGCGCTGAAGCCGGCGTTCGACCGCAGCTCGGGGCACGGCACGCTGACCGCCGGCAACTCGACCTCGCTCAGCGACGGCGCCTCGGCGGTGCTGCTGGCGAGCGATGCGTGGGCGGCCGAGCGCGGCCTGCGCGTGCAGGCCTGGCTGACCCATTCCGAAGTCGCCGCGGTCGACTTCACCCACGGCGAGGGCCTGCTGATCGCCCCGGCGATCGCCGTCTCGCGCATGCTGCAGAAAGCCGGCCTCGGCCTGCAGGACTTCGATTTCTACGAGATCCACGAGGCCTTCGCCGCCCAGGTGCTGTGCACGCTGCGCGCGTGGGAGTCGGCCGACTATTGCCGCGAGCGCCTCGGTCGCGAGCGGCCGCTCGGCGCGATCGATCCGGCCAAGCTCAACGTCAACGGTTCCAGCCTCGCCCTCGGCCATCCGTTTGCGGCGACCGGTGCGCGCATCGTCGCCACCCTCGCCAAGCTGCTCGAGGAAAAGGGTTCGGGCCGCGGCCTGATCTCGATCTGCACCGCCGGCGGCATGGGCGTGACCGCGATCCTCGAACGCTGAGCCTGTTTCCGGATCGCGTGCACGCGGGGGCGTGCGCGCGGCCATTCATCGGGGGAATTCCATGTCGCGACACGTCCTGATCCTGACCGGCGCATTGCGCCCCGGCTTCGACGCCGGTGCCGGCTGGGCCGAAGTGGCCGCCTTGTTCCGCATCGATCCGGCCCGCCTGCACGGCGAGGTGCTGGCGCGGGCGCCGGTGATCATCAAGGAAGATGCCGACCGCGCGCGCCTCGACGCGTTGCGCGCGGAAGCCGAACGCCGCGGCGCCGAGGTCGAGATCCACCCCGCCGATGCGGCCGCGCGCCTGTTCGTGCTGATCGACAACGTGCCGCGCGGTCCGCTGGTGGCGGACTTCGTCGCCGAACGCATCCGCCGCGGCATCTGGCCGGCGGACGTGCGCGTCGCCGCGGTCGGCAGCCAGGCCTGGACGGACTTCGTGCCGCCACCGGCCGCGGCTGCCGCGCCTGCGGCGGTCGGCGTGCCGGCGGTGTTCGCCCTCGATGGCGGCAGCGACGGGCCGATGCGCGGCGACACGCCGCTGCCCGCCGGCCCGGCCATCCATGCCGGCTTCTGGCGCCGCGTGGCCGCCTACCTGATCGATTCGCTGGTCCTCTGGCTGCCGTCGGTGCTCGTCGGCCTCGTGCCGCTGCTCGGCCTGCTGGCCATCTTTGCCGGCCGCTGGTTGTACTTCGCCCTGATGGAGAGTTCGTCGAAACAGGCCACCCTCGGCAAACTCGCGATGGGCATCAAGGCCACCGACGATCGCGGCAACCGCCTCGACTTCGGCCGCGCCACCGGCCGCTACTTCGCCGGCGCGCTGTCGACCCTGATCTTCTACATCGGCTATTTCCTCGCCGGCTGGACCGAGCGCAAGCAGGGCCTGCACGATCTCGTCGCCGGCACCTGCGTGGTGTTCGACGACGTCGCGCCGGGCCGCCCGCTGCCGACCGTGCGCCGGCCGATGCCGTGGTATGGCTGGCTGGTCAACGCGCTGCTGCTGCTGGTCATCCCGGTTGCCATCCTCGCCGCGATCGCGCTGCCGGCCTACCAGGATTACGTCACCCGCGCCAAGGTCGCGGCGATTGCCGGCGAAGTCGGCGCCTACAAGATCGAGATCGCCGAGGCACTCATGGTCGACGCCGCCGGTTGTCCGCACGGCCCGCGTACGGCGACGAATCCGATGGTCGATTCGGTCGTGCTCGGCGGCGATGCCCCGCGTTGCTCGATCCACGTCACCCTCGCCGGCGGCAGCGAGGTTCCGGCGGCCCTGCGCGGCCGCACGATCGAATGGGAGCGCGAAGACGACTTCCGCTGGACCTGCTCGTCCAGCGCGCCGTCGAAATACCTGCCGGCGCAATGCCGACCGTAGGGATGCTCTGAACAAGTCTGCGCAGGCAGTGCGGCCCGCGGCTTGCCCAGGCAACCCGCCTCAGCGGCGCCACGCACACCACCGGGCGAGCCTCGTGGACATCATGCTGCCGCATGCGCAGACTGGTTCAGAGCATCCCCAGGGATCAGGGCGAGGGGCTGGAAATCAGGGCGAGCGGCGCGGGCGCGACCATCGTCGCTCCATGCAAGGCCGACATGCCGCGATAAAAGCGGTCGTAGCGCATTCACGGCTGGAGCAGCGCGCGATCTTCGCGCCCACGCCCCTCGTCCCTCGCCCTTGCCGTCTCGCCCCTGGTCCCTGCCCTTCAGGCGGCCCCCCGGCGCATCGTCTTGCGTGCTGATTCCCGAGATGCGTCCGCGCCAGGCGTGCATCCGGTCGGCGCGGCGGTGATACTTGGCGCCGACTGCGGGGCAGGCCGACCGCGGAAGCCATCCAGTTCATGAATCGGGGGAGGGGAAAATGGACAACATCAAGCATGCCTTGGTCCTGACCGGCGAGGTGCAGCCGGGCTTTGCCGCGGAACAGGTATGGCCGGCACTCGCCGCCTATTTCCGCATGGAGCCGGAGCGCCTGCGCAACGAGCTGCTGTCGCGCGTGCCGATCTCGATCAAGGAAAGCGAGGACCTCGCCAAGCTGCAGGGTCTGCAGGCCGGTGCCGCCGCCGCCGGCGCGGTCACCGAACTGCATGCGATCGCCGCCGACGGCAGCGTCTTCGTGCTGGTCGACAACGCGCCGCGCGGGCCGGTGCCGACCAGCTTCATCGAACAACGCGTGCGCAGCGGCGCATGGCCGTCCGACATCCAGGTCGCCGCCGTCGGCAGTTCGGCGTGGCGGCCGTTCATCGCGCCGTCGGCCGCGGCGCCCGCGCGTCCGCCGGCCGACCAGCAGGCCACGGTCGCCTTCAGTGCGGTCAATCCCGGCACCGCCCCCGGCGCCGACCTGCGTACGGTCGCCGCCGTGCCGGGCACGCCGATGGCCAAGGCCGCGCCGGCCGCGGCTGCCGCCCCGGGCGCGACCGCCGCCGGGCTGCTGCCGGAAGGGCTGCTCGTACATGCCGGGTTCTGGCGCCGCTTCGCCGCGTACTCGATGGATTCTCTGATCCTGACCATTCCGATGCTGCTGGTGTTCGGCGTCCTCGGCTACATGGCGTTCTCCGCGGCCGTCTCCGGCGAGGCGCCCGGAGGGGGCCTGTTCCTGCTGTACTTCCTTGCCTACATCGGGCTGATCGTCGGTTCGTGGCTGTACTTCGCCAAGCTCGAGAGCGGTCCGCACCAGGCCACCTTCGGCAAGCGTGCGATGGGCCTCAAGGTCACCGACACGAGCGGCGCGCCGATCCGCTTCGGCCGCGCCACCGGCCGCTTCTTCGGCAAGCTCGTCACCGGCCTCATCCCGTTCGGCATCGGCTGGATGCTGGCCGGCTGGACCGGCCGCAGGCAGGCCATCCACGACATGATGGCGACCACCTGCGTGGTGTTCCGCGAAGTCGAGCCGGGCCGTGCCCTGCCGACCACGCGCCCGCCGATGCCGTGGTACGGCTGGGTGCTCAACCTCCTGCCATTCGTTTTCGCCGGCATCGGCATGATCGCCTACGGCTGGCTGATGGCGGCGCTGATCGGCGGCATGGGCGCGGCCTCGCGCGACCTCGGCAACATGGACATTCCCGACATGGACAGTTCGAGCAGCAGCATGTCGTTCCCCGGCATGGACGTGGAAGCCGACAAGCTCGCCGTGCAGGCCGGGCTGCAGGGCATCGCCGGCGAGGTCGCCGCGCTGCAGGCGGAAGCCGCGCAGACCTTCGCCACCACCGAAGAGTGCGCGCAGGACAGCCGCACCTCGACCAACCCGTGGATCGAGGAAGTCCAGCTCGGTGGCGCCGCCCCCGAATGCACGGTCACCGTGCGGCTGTCGGCGTCTTCCGACATCCCGTTCGCCGCGCGCATCGAGCGCATCGAGTGGACCTGGAAGGACGGCGAATGGGCCTGCTGGTCGAGCATGGACGCGAGCTACCTGCCGTGGCCCTGCGAATGACGAAGGGCTGAATTCGCCGCCGCCCGCTGCGGCACGGCCCTCTCCCGCGGGGAGAGGGCCCGCCCGGGAAAACCCGGAGGTCGCGCCGGGACTTGCGCGCCTCCCGACCCGTGGAAATGCCGGGTCGCCGCCGCCGGCCGGGCCTGATCCTCCCCTCTCCCGCGCACCGCGGGTCACCGCGAACCAGCGCGCGCTGCTGCCGGGAGCGCCCGGCTCAGCGGATCGCCAGCGCCAGCATGAGGCCGAGCCAGAGCACGCAGCCGACCGTGTTGTTGTTGCGGAACGCGGCAAAGCAGCCGGCGCGGTCGCGGCCGCGGATCCGCCACAGCTGCCAGGCGAACAGGCCGGCGCTGGCGATGAGGGCGAGCGCATAGGGCCAGGGCAGGGCGAGACGCTGGCCGGCAAGCAGCATGGCCAGCAGGAAGGTCGCCATCAGCACGGCGAGGATCGGCCGGTCGGCGTCGCCGAACAGGATCGCGGTCGACTTCGCGCCGAGCTGGATGTCCTCGTCGCGATCGACCATGGCGTACTCGGTGTCGTAGATCGTCGAGAACAGCACGTTGGCGAGGAACAGCAGCCAGGCCAGCGCCGGCACCTCGCCGCTGACGGCGGCGAAGGCCATCGGGATCGACCAGCCGAAGGCGGCACCGAGCACGACCTGGGCGAGATGGGTGTAGCGCTTGGTGAACGGATAGATCGCGGCCAGCGCGGCACCGCCGAACGAAAGCCAGATCGTCAGCCGGTTGGTGAACAACACGAGCACGAAGGCAAAGGCGAGCAGGCCGGCGAACAGCAGGAGGGCTTCCTTGCGACTCACGCGCCCGGCGGCCATCGGTCGCCCGCGCGTGCGTTCGACGTGGGCATCGAGCCAGCCGTGGTCGGCGTAGTCATTGATGACGCAGCCGGCCGCGCGCATGACGAACACGCCGAGCGTGAAGATCAGCAGCAGGCCGGGCGGCGGGAAATCCTTCGCCGCCGCCCACAGTCCCCACCAGGTCGGCCACAGCAGGAGCAGGGCACCGACCGGGCGGTCCATGCGCATCAGCACGAGGTACTCGCGCGTGCGCTCGCGCCACTTCGGCGGCAGGCGTTCGGTCAGCAGCTCGATGACGCGCATCGAGCGCGTCGAGGCGTCGGCCGGGCGAATGTCCGATCCGGGCGGGCGCCTGCCGGCTCGGGCCGCCGGTGTCGGCTTCGATGCGGGAGCCGGCGTGGCCGCTTGTTCTTCGACGCGCATCCACGGCGGCATCGCCGCGGCCGGTTCGCGCGCTGGCGCCGGGCTGGCCGGCGCAGGCTTGCGTTCGGCAGACGCCGGTGGCGGCGCGACGGGCTTCGCCGGAACCGGCGCAGTCGCCGCGCGGATCGCCGGTTTCGCCGCCGCCGTCGTCGCGGCGGCATGCGGTGGAGCCGCCGGGGCCGCGGGTTGGGCCGCGGCAGCAGGACGCGGCGTCGACGTCGGCGTTGGGGTTGGAGCTGGAGTTGGAGTTGGCGGTACCGCGGGTCGCGCCGGCACGGCCGCGGGCGACGCGGCCGGCGCGGCGCGGGGCGGTGCGGGCGACTTCGGCGTGGCGGTTGCGGTCTTCCGCGCGGCTGCCGGTGGCGTCGATGGCGCCACCGGAGTACGCGCACGGGCAGGCGCGGGTGGGACGTTCGCAGCGGCCTTGGGCGGCACCGGTGCGGCCGGGCGCGCCGGCGGCCTGACCGCTGGCGTCGGCGCCGTGGCCGCCGTGGTGCGCGGTCGTGGCGCCGGTCTTGCGGCAGGAGCCGGCTGGACCGGCTGCGCCGGGGGCGGTGGTGTGGCCGCTCGGGTCGCGCGCGTGCGCGCCGGTGCCGGTGCCGGTGCCGGGACTTCGGTCGCGGGCGGCAGCGGCTCGCTGCGCCTGCGCGGGGTGGCGCTGCGTTTCGCCGGACTGGCGGCCGTTTCGTCCTTCGGCGCGGCAGGAGTCGCCGGTGCGCGCCGGCGCGGCGGCGGCGGATCAGGGGAATCGCTCATGCTGCCGAGTGTAGCGGGTCGGGCGGCGACGGCCCGCGAACGCGCGCGCAACGCCGCGTCCGCATGCGTCGCCCACGGCGTCGTTCGCCGGCCGCTCGATGTCGGCGCTCACGCCCAGCTCGTGCCGTCGATGCACGGCTGCGGATGCAGGCGCGAAGGTGCGCCGGAGCGGCGGGTCGTGCAACGAAAAAACCCGCCTTGCGGCGGGTTTTCCTCGATTCCTTGCCGTCCCGTCAGGCGTGGGCGGCGCTCAGCCGGTAGCCCTTCAGGCGCTCGGCGAACTCCTGCAGCGCGCGGATGCCGGACTGCTCGGCTTCGTGGCACCACTCGCGCAGCGCTTCGAGCATCGCCTCGCCGTTGCGGTTCTCGAGCATCTCGTGCAGGCGATGGCGGTACTCCATGACCGTCTTCACCGTCGGCGCCTGACTGATCCAGTGGCTCATGCGCTCGCGCGCGTCGGCGTCGAGCCAGCGGCCACCGCTGCCGAGCGCCTTGCGCAGCTTGCGCGGCATCGCCTTCAGGCTGGCGCCGGCGCGGGTGGCGTCTTCCTGCAGCGCCGGCACGATGACGCCGCGGAAGTAGTCGCTCATGACGTGGAAGCGGTGCGCGAGCAGGGCCTTGATGGTGTCGGTGTCGGGGATCGGCACGTTCGCGCGCACGTCGAGGGTCGGCGCAACGCGCAGCACCTTGGCAAGGCGCAGGAACTCGAAAAAGCGGATCGCCGCCCAGCCGATGTCGAACTCGAACCGGCGCAGGGCGAACTTCGCCGAACTCGGGAAGGCATGGTGGTTGTTGTGCAGTTCCTCGCCGCCGATGATGACGCCCCACGGCGACAGGTTGGTCGAGGTGTCGGCGCTCTCGAAGTTGCGGTAGCCCCACCAGTGGCCGAGGCCGTTGACGACGCCGGCCGCCCAGAACGGGATCCACACCATCTGCAGCGCCCAGATGGCGACACCGACCACGCCGAACAGGAAGAAGTTGATGAACAGCAGCAGGGTCGGGCCGAGCGAGGGATGGCGCGCGTAGAGCTTGCGTTCGATCCAGTCGTCCGGCGTGCCGCGGCCGTACTTCTCGATCTCGTCCATGTCGCGCGCGGCGACGCGGTAGAGGTCGACACCTTCCCACAGCACCTTGTCGATGCCATGGATCATCGGGCTGTGCGGATCGTCGGACGTCTCGCACTTGGCGTGGTGCTTGCGGTGGATCGCCACCCACTGCTTGGTGACCATCGCCGTGCTGAGCCACGACCACAGGCGGAAGCCATGCGCGAGCACGGGGTGGAAATCCACGCCACGATGGGTCTGGCTGCGATGCAGGTAGAGGGTGACGGTGAAGATCGTCAACTGGGTAACGACGAGGAAGTAGGCGATCCAGGTGCCCCAGGAGGCGTCGGCAAACCAGCCGCGCGCGAGGAAGGAAATCAGTGAATCGAGCATTGGCGAGAGAGTGTCGGGCGTGAAAGGCGGGGACTATACGCCGGCGGGGGTGGAGGGACTAGGGACTAGGGACTAGGGGCTAGAGGCTAGAGGCTAGGGGCTAGAGGCTAGAGGCTAGAGGCTAGAGGCTAGGGACTAGGGGCTAGGGACTAGGGACTAGGGACTAGGGGCTAGAGGCTAGGGCGCGACAATCGAAGATCGACGCAAGTCCGGGTGTTCCAGAGCGAAGCGCAACGCCCGGTTGTCGAGCCCTAGCCTCTAGTCCCTAGCCCCTGGATCCCCTTGCGCCCTCGACACATCCGCGGCAAGCCGGAACAATCGCAGCAATGAGCACGTCCGCACCCGCCCTGGTCCTTGCCGGGGTCTGCCGCCGCCTCGGTGGCCGCACGATCGTCGAGGGCCTCGACCTTGCCGTCGCGCGCGGGCGCGTGCTCGGTCTGCTCGGTGTCAACGGAGCCGGCAAGTCGACGACGTTGCGCATGATTGCCGGACTGCTTGCGCCGGGCAGCGGCACGGTGCGCGTGGACGGCATCGACCTCGCCGAACGCGACGGCCATGCGCGGCGCGCGATCGGCTACCTGCCGGAGGAGCCGCCGCTGTACGGCGAACTGAGCGTGAGCGAATACCTGGCGTTCTGCGCGCGCCTGCACGGCGTCGAACGGGCGCACGTCGGTGCCGCCGTCGAGCGCGCGATCGAGCGCTGCGGCCTCGGCGAGATGCGTCGGCGCCTGTGCGGCCTGCTGTCGAAGGGTTATCGCCAGCGCACCGGCATCGCCCAGGCGATCGTCCACGAGCCGACCCTGGTGGTGCTCGACGAACCGGCGGCCGGTCTCGATCCGGTGCAGGCGCTGCGCCTGCGCGAACTCGTGCGCAGCCTCGGCGAGGCGCATGCGGTGGTGCTGTCGACGCATGCGCTGGCCGATGTCGTCGCCAGCTGCGACGAGGTGGCGATCCTGCATCGCGGGCGCCTGCGTCATTCCGGCGCGCTGGCCGCGCTCGACGATGACCGCTGGTTGCGCGTGCGTACCGTGCAGGCGGTCGGCGCCGACGACTGGGCGCGGCTCGACCTCGTCGCCGAGGCGCGCGTGCTCGACGCCACCAGCGCCCGCCTGCGCCTGCGCGAAGGCAGCGCCGCCGAAGCGCTGGCCCCGGCGCTCGCCGCACTCGGCTGGGGCCTGGTCGAACTGCGCCCCGAACACGGTGCGCTGGAGAACCTGTTCGTCGCCATCGCCGCCGAGGAAGACGCGGCGGGCAAGGCCGCATGAGCACGATCGCGCTGATCGCCGGCAACGACCTGCGCCGCCAGTTCGTGCAGCCGCTGGCCTGGAGCCTGCTCGCCCTCGTCGGTGCGCTGTTCGCCTGGCAGTTCCTCGTCGCCGTCGATGCCTTCCTGCAGGCGGCGCCGAAGCTCGCCGCTCGGGCCAACGCGCCGGGCGTGACCGATCTCGTCGCCGTGCCGTTGCTGCGCAATGCCGCGGCCGTGCTGCTGCTGGTGGTGCCGCTCGTCACCATGCAGAGCCTGGTCGGCGAACGCCGTGCGCAGACCCTGCCGCTGCTGCTGGCCGCCGACGTCGGCAGCCTGCGCATCGTGCTCGGCAAGTTCCTCGCGGCCTTCGCGGTGGTCGCCCTCGTCGTCCTCATCGCCGCGGCGATGCCGTTGTCGCTGGCCGCCGGCACCGCGCTCGACCTCGGCCGCCTGCTGACCGCCTGCGCCGGCATGCTGCTGTTCGCCGGCACGCTGACCGCGATCGGCATCGCCTGTTCGGCGTGGACCACGCATCCGGCCCTCGCCGCCGCCGCCACCCTGGTCATCGGCAGCGTGCTGGTCATGCTCGACATCGGCGCGCGCCTGCGCGACATCGACCATGCGCTGATCAACTGGCTGGCGATGTCGAGCCATCTGGAACCGTTCCTGCGCGGCGTGTTCGACAGCAGCGCGCTGGTCTACTTCGTCGTCGTGTCGGCGCTCGCGCTGCTGCTTGCCGCGCGCCGCCTCGACACCCTGCGCACGCGCGGTTGAGCATGCGCGAACGTCTCGACAACCTGCTTTACGTACTGCTGCTGGTCGCGGTCGCCCTGCTGGCCGGCTTCCTCGGCACGCGCTACCGGGTCGTGCACGACTTCAGCCACGGCCAGCGCGCCAGCCTCGACCGTGCCACGACGACCTTGCTGAAAGGCCTCGACGGCCCGGTCGAGATCGTCTCCTGGGCACGCCCGAACGGAGAACTGCGCGCCTCGATCCGTGCTTTCGTCGAGCGCTACCGCGAGGTCAAGCCCGACATTTCCCTCGCCTTCGCCGATCCCGATGCCGACCCCGCGGCGGCGCGCGAGGCCGGCGTTGAGATCGACGGCGAACTCGACGTGCGGCTCGGCGGGCGCAGCGAACGCCTGCGCCAGCTCGACGAGGCGACGCTGAGCAGCGCCCTGCTGCGCCTGTCGCGCACGCACGAGCGCATCGTCGCCTTCCTCGAAGGCGAGGGCCAGCGCCGCATCGACGGCCAGGCCAATGCCGACCTCGGCCAGTTCGGCGAAAGCCTCAAGTCGCGCGGCGTGCGTGCGGTCCACCTCGCACTCGCCACCACGCCGCGCATTGCCGACAACGTCGACCTCGTCGTCATCGCCAATCCGCGAGTCGCCCTCGGCAGCGCCGCGGTGGCCGAACTCGTCGCCCACGTCGAGCGCGGCGGCCACCTGCTGTGGTTCCTCGAGCCGGGCGAACAGGCCGGCCTCGACGCGCTCGCCGAGGCGCTGTCGCTGCGCGCGCTGCCGGGTGTCGTCGTCGACGGCGGCAGCGCGCAGTTCGGCATCGAGGATCCGAGTTTCGTCGCGGTCAACCGCTTTCCGCCGCAGGCGATCACGCAAGGGTTCGATCTCGCCATCGTGCTGCCGCAGCCGGTCGCGCTGGCGCAGGTGTCGCCGCCGTACTGGAAGTTCGAATCGCTGGTGCAAAGCAGCGCGCAGTCGTGGAACGAGACCGGCCACATCCCGAAGGCCGGCGAGGCCGAGGGCAACGTGCGCTACGACGGCAGCGACGGCGAAGTGGCCGGTCCGCACGACCTCGCCGTCGCCCTCACCCGGCCATCGCCGAAGCCCGGCGCGCGCGAGCAACGCGTGGTCGTCATCGGCGACGGCGATTTCCTCGCGAACAGCTTCCTCGCCAACGGCGGCAACCGCGAGTTCGGCACGCGCGTGTTCGACTGGCTGCTCGCCGACGACGGCCTCATCGAAGTCGCCGACCATGCCGCGCCCGACCGCACGCTCGAACTCGGCGACGGCGCGCTCACCGCGATCAGCCTCGGCTTCCTCGTCGGCCTGCCGCTGCTGCTGGCCGGCACCGGCTTCTTCATCCACCGCCGCCGTCGCCGCCGCTGATGCGCAGGGCCACGCGCACGAATCTCGTCCTCGCCGCGCTGGCCGTGCTGCTCGGCCTGCTGGCTTGGCGGCAGGTGCGCGACGAGGTCGCCATGCGCGAGCCGCCGCTCGCGGCGATCGACGCGGACGCGGTGACGCGAATCCGCGTGCAATGCGCGGGCTGCATCGAACGCCGCTTCCTGCGCACGCCGCAGGGCTGGCGCATGACCGCACCGTACGACCTCGATGCCGATCCGCTGGCGATCGCGCGCCTGCTGGCGATCGCCGCCGCGCCGGTGCGCCTGCGCGAACCGGCGGCCGCCTACGACGCCGCGAAGATCGGCCTCGATCCGCCGGTGATGGAGCTCGAGCTCGACGACGTGCGCATCGACATCGGCGATACCGACGCCTTGCGCGGCGATCGCTACGTGCGCGACGGCGAGCACATCGCGCGCGTGGCGGACCGTTTCAGTCCGTTCCTGATGGCGACGCCGGAGAGCGAACTCGAGCGCCGCACGGTCCCGCGCGGCGCCGCCATCGTGCATCTTCGCATCGACGGCGCCGAGGTGGCCGCGGCGAAGATCGCTGCCTGGCAGGCCATGCCGGTGGCGAAGATCACCGCGATCGATGCCGCCGATATCCGGACGGCGCAGCACGTGGTCGAAGTCGAACTCGCCGACGGCACGCGGATCGCCTGGCAACTCGGGCACGCTGCCGATGGCTGGATTGCACGCCGCACGTCGCCGCCGCTCGACTACCATCTCGACGCGCGCGCCGTAGAGCGCTTCCTCGCCGCAGACGCGGACCGGGATGGCGATTGAGGGCTCGAAAGCGGAAAGCTTGAAACACGGAGCACAAAGCCTGAAACACGGAGCACACGGAGCACACGGAGGAGAAGCCGATCGTCAAGGAGTTACTTCTTCGTGTCCTTCAGGCGCGTGCATTGATCTCCGGACGAAGACGAAAGCTTGAAACACGGAGCACACGGAGCACACGGAGCACACGGAGGAGAAGCCGATCGTCAAGGGGTTACTTCTTCGTGTCCTTCAGGCGTGTGCTTTGATCTCCGGACGAAGACGAAAGATTGAAACACGGAGCACACGGAGCACACGGAGGAGAAGCCGATCGTCAAGGAGTTTCAGTGTCCTTCAGGCGTGTGCTTGGATCTCCGGACGACGACCAAAGATTGAACCGCGAAGGACACGAACGACACAAAGGAAAAGCAGATCCACTGAATAGCTTTTCTCCGTGTGCTCCGTGTGCTCCGTGTTTCAGGCTTTTCTGCTCCTGATCCTGCACAGCCCCGTTCGCCAATACGGCCCGAATCCACGATGCCCGAGCTGCCCGAAGTCGAAACCACGCGCAACGGCATCGCCCCGCATCTGGTCGGCCGGCGCGTGCGCGCGCTGGCGATCCGTCAGCCGCGCCTGCGCTGGCCGATCGACGCCGATCTGGTCGAACGCCTGCCCGGGCAGCGCATCGAGACGGTCGAGCGGCGCGCCAAGTACCTGCTCGTGCATACCGCGGCCGGCAGCGCGCTTGCGCATCTCGGCATGTCGGGCAGCCTGCGCGTTCTCGCGCCGGAGGTGCCGGCCGGCAAGCACGACCACTACGACTGGCAGCTCGATTCCGGGCGCATCCTGCGCTACACCGATCCGCGCCGCTTCGGCTGCCTGCTCTGGCAGGCTGCCGGCACGCTCCATCCGCTGCTCGCCGGGCTCGGTCCCGAACCGCTTTCCGACGACTTCGACGGCGATCGCCTGTGGGCGCTCTCGCGCGGCCGCCGTGCGCCGGTGAAGACCTTCATCATGGATCAGGCGGTGGTCGTCGGGGTCGGCAACATCTACGCCGCCGAAGCGCTGTTCGCCGCCGGCATCCACCCGAAACGCGCGGCCGGCGCGGTCTCGCGCGAGCGCTACGCGCGCCTCGCCGAAGCCATCCGCCGCATCCTCCTCCATGCGATCACCCGCGGCGGCACCACCTTGCGCGACTTCATTTCGCCCGACGGCGCGCCGGGCTATTTCGAACAGGAACTGTTCGTCTACGGTCGTGGCGGCGAACCCTGCCGCGTCTGCGCGGCGCCGATCCGCGTGAGCACGCTCGGCCAGCGCTCGACCTTCCACTGCCCGCGCTGCCAACGCTGAAGCGGTCGCGGCTCAGGCGCCGGCCGGCAGCAGCAGCAACAGGGCGACGCCGAACACGATGCGGTAGATCGCGAACGGCGTGTAGCTGTGGCGCTTGATGTAGCCGAGCAGCCAGCGCACGGCGATGAAGCCGGTGACCGTCGCGCTGGCAAAGCCGAGGGCAAGGGCGGCCCAGTCCTCGTGCACGCCGCTGTCGAGCTGGCGGAAGATCTCGTAGCCGCTGGCGGCGAACATCGTCGGGATGCCGACGAGGAAGGCGAACTCGGTGGCCGCCGGGCGGTCGTTGGCGCCGGCGAGGAGGGCGGTGAAGATGGTCGCCGCCGAGCGCGAGGTGCCGGGGAAGATCGCCGCGACGACCTGGGCGAGGCCGACCAGGATGGCGACTTTCCAGGTGATCGTGGTGGCGGCTGGCCGCGTCTTCGCGATGCGCTCGGCGGCGAGGATCCAGAAGCCGCCGATGACGAGGGCGAGGGCGATCGGCGTCACCGTGTCGGGCAGGCTCACGCCGAGCTTCTTCACCGTGTAGCCGAGCACGGCGGTGATCAGGAAGGCCAGGCCGATGCGGGCAAGGTAGTCGCGGTTGGCCGGCTCGCGCCAGCGCGTGAGCAGTTCGCGCAGGCGGCGCCGGTAGACCAGGGTGACGGCGAGGATCGCGCCGGCCTGGATGACGATGGTGAAGGTTTCCGAGCGCTGGCCGAGCCAGTGCTGGGCGACCAGCAGGTGGCCGGTGCTGGAGATCGGCAGGAATTCGGTGAGGCCCTCGATCAGGCCGAGCAGGATCACCACGAGGAAATCGGGCACAGGAAGGTTCCACGGCAAGCCGCTGCGAAGCATAGGGGAGAACCGCCGTCGCCGCGTGATGCGAATTGGAACGCCCGCGCGCCGGTGCCACAATCGCGCCCCCGCCGTTGCGTCCGCAAGCGGCACGCACCCGCCGAGGCTTTCCATGTCCGCATCCGATGTCCTCCAGCTGATCCGCGACGAGGACGTGCGCTTCGTCGACCTGCGCTTCACCGACATGCTCGGCAAGCAGCATCACGTCACCTTCCCGGCGCATTCGGTCGACGAGGCCTTCTTCGAGGACGGCCGCATGTTCGACGGCTCGTCGATCGCCGGCTGGAAGGGCATCGCCGAATCGGACATGGTGCTGATGCCGGATCCGTCGACCGCCCAGATCGATCCGTTCATGGCCGACACCACCCTCATGCTGACCTGCGACGTGCTCGAGCCGCACACCATGCAGGCCTATTCGCGCGATCCGCGCTCGCTGGCGCGGCGCGCGGAGGCTTACCTGAAGTCCACCGGCATCGCCGACACCGCCTTCTTCGGTCCCGAGCCGGAGTTCTTCATCTTCGACTCGGTGCGCTGGCAGAACGACATCGGCAAGGTGTTCTTCGAGGTCGAGTCCGAAGAGGCCGCATGGTCGTCCGGCAAGCGCAGCGAGGGCGGCAACAGCGGCCATCGGCCCGGGATCAAGGGTGGCTATTTCCCGGTGCCGCCGGTCGATTCGCTGCACGACCTGCGCAGCGAGATGTGCAAGGTGCTGGAGAAGCTCGGCCAGGTCGTCGAGGTGCACCATCACGAAGTCGCCACCGCCGGCCAGTGCGAGATCGGCACGCGCTTCAACACGCTGGTGAAGAAGGCTGACGAGCTGGTGACGATGAAGTACGTCATCCGCAATGTCGCCCACCAGTACGGCAAGACCGCCAACTTCATGCCGAAACCGCTGGTCGGCGACAACGGCTCCGGCATGCACGTGCACCAGTCGTTGGCCCGGGCCGGGACCAACCTGTTTTCCGGCGATCTCTACGGCGGCCTTTCGCAGACCGCGCTGTGGTACATCGGCGGCATCTTCAGGCACGCGCGGGCGATCAACGCCTTCACCAATTCGACGACGAACAGCTACAAGCGCCTGGTGCCGGGCTTCGAGGCACCGGTCATGCTGGCCTATTCGGCGCGCAACCGTTCGGCGAGCTGCCGCATTCCGTTCGTGTCGAACCCGAAGGCGCGGCGGATCGAGATCCGCTTCCCCGATCCGGTCAACAGCGGCTACCTCAATTTCGCCGCCCTGCTGATGGCCGGCCTCGACGGCATCCTCAACAAGATCGACCCGGGCGCGCCCTCGGACAAGGACCTCTACGACCTGCCGCCGGAGGAAGAGAAGAACATCCCGACCGTCTGCCATTCGCTCGACCAGGCCCTCGAGGCACTCGACAAGGACCGCGCCTTCCTCACCGCCGGCGGCGTGTTCTCCGATGATTTCATCGATGCCTACATCGAGACCAAGATGCTCGAGGTGACCCGCTTCCGCGCCTCCACGCATCCGCTCGAATACCAGATGTACTACGCCATCTGAGCCCTGCCGGCACGGCCGCGGCCGCGGCGGCTTGCCGTGCGACCGCCTGCCGCAGTGGCGGCTCGCGCATGCCATGCATGCGTTTCTTTACACGCCGGTTCATGGAGCCTGCACCGGCGCGTCGCTACCATGCCGGATCGCCAGCGCCGGTTGCCAGCGCATGATTCCGCGTTCGCCCGCGAACGCGCCGCGGCCGCGCCGCCCGCCGCCGCGCGGGTTCCCCGTATCGATGGATGCCACGATGAACCTCAAGGGTTCCACCCGGATCGCACTGATCCTCCTCGCCATCGTCGCCGCCGGCCTGCTCTGGTTCTGGCTTGGCGGCGGTGAAGACGACCAGGCCGGCGCCGCGCGCCAGGGTCCCGGTGGCTGGCGGCAGAGCAACGAGCCGACCCCGGTGCGGGTCGCCACCGTCGTGCGCGAACCGCTGGTCGTGCAGGTCAAGGCGCTCGGCACGGTGACGCCGCTGCAGCAGGTGACGGTGCGCCCGCGCGTCGAGGGCGAACTGCTGAGGGTCGTGTTCGAGGAAGGCCAGCAGGTCGAGGCCGGGCAACTGCTCGCCGAGATCGACCCCGCGCCGTTCAAGGTGCGGCTGGCGCAGGCGCAGGGCCAGCAGAAGCAGAACCTCGCCGAACTCGAGAACACGCGCCTGCAGCTGCAGCGCTACCGCGACCTGGCCCGCAGTGCCTACGTTTCGGCGCAGGACGTCGCCAACCTCGAGGCGCAGGTGCGCCAGTTCGAGGGTCGCCGCGACATCGACCGCGCGGCCGTCGACGAGGCCAGGCTGCAACTCGACTACACGCGCATCACCGCGCCGATGAGCGGGCGCGTCGGCCTGCGCAACGTCGATGCCGGCAACCTCGTGCGCGCCAGCGATGCCGAGGGCATCGTCACGATCACCCGCATGCAGCCGGCCAGCGTGCTGTTCTCGGTGCCGGAGACGGCGTTGCCGGCAGTGGTGGCGGCGGTGCGCAAGAACCCCGACCTGCCGGTCGAGGCCTGGGATCGCGAGGAACGCCAGCGCCTCGCCAGCGGCACGCTGGCGAGCATGGACAACCGCATCGATCCCGACACCGGCACCCTGCGCCTGCGCGCGACCTTCGCCAACGACGAGCGCACCCTGTTCCCGAACCAGTTCGTCAACGTGCGCCTGCAGGTGTCCGACGACGAGGCGCTGGTGATCCCCGACGCCGCCGTGCAGTTCGGCAAGGACGGCACCTATGTCTACGTGATCAAGCCCGACGACACGGCGAGCGTGCGCGTGGTCCGGCTCGGTGCGAGCAGCGGCAATCGCGTCGCCGTGCTCGAGGGCATCGCAGCCGGCGAGCGCGTCGTGCTGGAAGGCATCGACCGCCTCGGCGAAGGGCGCAAGGCGCTGGTCGTCGCCGACGACGCGGCGCCGGCGGCGGCCACGCCGACGCCATGAACCTGTCGCGCCCGTTCATCCTGCGGCCGGTGGCGACCACGCTGCTGATGCTCGCCTTGCTGATGTCGGGACTGTTCGCCTATCGCCTGTTGCCGGTGGCGGCACTGCCGCAGGTCGACTACCCGATCATCCAGGTGCTGACCCTGTATCCCGGCGCCAGTCCGTCGGTGACCACCAGCGCGGTCACCGCACCGCTCGAGCGCCGGCTCGGCCAGATTCCCGGCCTCAACCAGATGTCCTCGACCAGTTCGGGCGGCGCCTCGGTGATCACCCTGCAGTTCTCCCTCGACGTCGACCTCGGCGTCGCCGAACAGGAAGTGCAGGCGGCGATCAATGCCGCCGACACCTTCCTGCCGAACGACCTGCCGATGCCGCCGGTGTACCGCAAGGTCAACCCGGCCGACACGCCGATCCTCACCCTCGCGGTCACCTCGCCGACCCTGGCCCTGCCCGAGGTCTATGACCTCGTCGACACGCGCATGGCCCAGCGCCTGTCGCAGCAGCCCGGGGTCGGCCTCGTCAGCCTCGCCGGCGGCCAGCGTCCGGCCATGCGCATCGAGGTCAATCCGGCCGCGCTGGCCAATGCCGGCATCGGCATGGCCGACATCCGCGCGGCGATCGCCGCCTCCAACGTCAACATGCCGAAAGGCAGCTTCGACGGCCCGATCCGCGCGATCATGCTCGACGCCAACGACCAGATGCGCACGGTCGCCGAATACCGCGACCTCATCGTCGCCTGGCGCGACGGCGCGCCGCTGCGCCTCGGTGATGTCGCCCGCATCGAACAGGGCCCGGAAAACCGCCAGCTCGCCGCCTGGTCGGGCAACCTGCCGGCGATCCTCGTCAACATCCAGCGCCAGCCCGGCGCCAACGTCATCGAAGTCGTCGACGCCATCCAGGCCTTGCTGCCGCAACTGCGCGCGGCGATGCCGGACGCGGTCGAAGTGACCGTACTGAGCGACCGCACCGAATCGATCCGCGCCTCGATCCGCGGCGTGCAGGTCGAACTGTTGCTGGCGATCGGTTTGGTCGTGCTGGTCACCTTCGTGTTCCTGCGCACGATCCCGGCCACGATCATCCCGAGCCTGGCGGTGCCGCTGTCGCTGGTGGCGACGTTCGGCTTCATGCTGCTGGCCGGCTTCTCGCTCAACAACCTGACCCTGATGGCGCTGACCATCGCCACCGGCTTCGTCGTCGACGATGCCATCGTCATGCTGGAGAACGTCGCCCGCCATCTGGAGGAGGGCAAGTCGAGGCTCGACGCCGCGCTCGACGGCGCCAGGCAGATCGGCTTCACCCTCGTCTCGCTGACCCTCTCGCTGATCGCCGTGCTGATCCCGCTGCTGTTCATGGGCGACGTGGTCGGCCGGCTGTTCCACGAGTTCGCCATCACCCTGGCGGTGGCGATCGCGATCTCGCTGGTCGTCTCGCTGACCCTGACGCCGATGCTGTGCGCGCGCTTCCTCGCCGCCGGGCGCGACCACGCGGTCGCCGATGCCGCGCACGCGGGACGCAAGGGCGATGTCTTCGACCGCATGATCGCCGCCTACGACCGCGCCCTGCACTGGACGCTGGCGCGCCAGCCGCTGATGCTCGCCGCCACCGTCGCCACCCTGGCATTGACCGCGGCGCTCTATCTGGCCGTGCCGAAGGGCTTCTTCCCGGTGCAGGACGCCGGCCTCATCCAGGGCATCAGCGAGGCGCCGGCCTCGGTGTCGTTCCAGGCGATGGCCGAACGCCAGCAGAAGCTCGCCGAGGCCCTGCTCGAAGACCCCGACATCGCCTCGCTGTCCTCGTTCATCGGCGTCGACGGCAGCAACCCGACCCTCAACAGCGGCCGCCTGCTGATCGAGCTGAAGCCGCACGCCGAGCGCGACGACGGTGCCCTCGCCATCATCGCCCGCCTGCAGCAGCGCGCCGCCGCGGTCGCCGGCATCACCCTCTACCTGCAACCGGTGCAGGAACTCGGCATCGAGGACCGGGTGACGCGCGGCCAGTACCGCTTTGCCCTGACCAGTCCCGACGCCGACCTGCTCGAGACGTGGACGCCGCGCATGCTGGAACGGCTGCGCGGCGAACCGGCGCTGGCGGATGTCGCCGCCGACCTGCAGTCGGAAGGCCTGCAGGCCTGGATCGACATTGACCGCGACGCCGCCGCCCGGCTCGGCATCCAGGCTTCGGCGATTGCCGAGGCGCTCTACGACGCCTTCGGCCAGCGCCAGATCTCGACCATCTTCACCCATGCCAACCAGTACCGCGTCGTGCTCGAGGCCGACGCCCAGTTCCAGCTCGGGCCGGAAGCGATCGGACGCATCCATGTCGCCACCGCCAGCGGCGACTACACGCCGCTCGCCGGCGTCGCCCGCGTCAGCACGCGCACGGCGCCGCTGCTGGTCAACCACATCGGCCAGTTCCCGGCGGCGACGGTGTCGTTCAACCTCGCCCCGGGTGCCTCGCTCGGCGAGGCGGTCGCGGCGATCGAGGCCGCGCAGCAGGCGATCGGCCTGCCGGCCGCGGTCGAGTTGCGCCTGCAGGGTGCGGCGCAGGCGTTCCGCAGTTCGCTCTCGAGCACGCTGTGGCTGATCCTCGCCGCCGTGGTCGTCATGTACATCGTGCTCGGCGTGCTCTACGAGAGCTTCATCCATCCGGTGACGATCCTCTCGACCCTGCCCTCGGCCACCGTCGGTGCGCTCGCCGCGCTGCTGCTCAGCGGGCGCAGCCTCGACCTGATCGCGGTGATCGGCATCATCCTGCTGATCGGCCTGGTCAAGAAGAACGGCATCATGATGGTCGACTTCGCCCTCGAGGCCGAGCGCGACGACGGCCTGTCGCCGCGCGAGGCCATCCATCGCGCCGCCCTGCTGCGCTTCCGGCCGATCCTGATGACCACGCTGGCGGCGCTGTTCGCGGCAGTGCCGATGATGTTCGCCAGCGGCTCCGGTGCCGAGCTGCGCCAGCCGCTCGGCCTGGTGATGGTCGGCGGCCTGCTGGTCAGCCAGGTGCTGACCCTGTTCACCACGCCGGTGATCTACCTGTTCTTCGATCGCCTCACGCGCACGCGCCGGCCGGTGCCGGCGGCAACGGCGGTGTGATGGATACCGCGCGCACCAACCTGTCGCGCCTGTTCATCGAGCGGCCGGTGGCCACCCTGCTGCTGGCGGCGGCCTGCGTGATCGCCGGCGTGCTGGCCTACCGCATGCTGCCGGTGGCGCCGTTGCCGCAGATCGACTATCCGGCCATCCAGGTCAGCGCGAGCCTGCCGGGCGCGAGCCCCGAATCGATGGCGGCGACGGTGGCGACGCCGCTCGAGCGCGCCCTCGGCACGATTCCCGGCATCACCCGCATCGACTCGACCAGCACCCAGGGTTCGACCCGGGTCAACCTGCAGTTCGCCATCGGCCGCGACATCGACGAGGCCGCGCGCGAGGTGCAGGCGGCGATCAATGCCTCGCGTGCGCAGCTGCCCTCGGGCATGCCGGGCATGCCGCAGTACCGCAAGATCAATCCCTCGCAGGCGCCGATCCTCGCTCTCGCCCTGGCCTCGCCGACGCTCTCGCCGGGCCAGGTCTACGACGTCGCCTCGACGATCATCGCGCAGAAGATCGCCCAGATCCCCGGCGTCGGCCAGGTCGAGGCCGGCGGCAGTTCGTTGCCGGCGGTGCGCGTCGCGCTGAACCCGAATGCGCTCAACCACCACGGCATTGCCCTCGACGAGGTCGCCGGCGCGATCCGCAACGCCAATGCGCTGCGTCCGCTCGGCCATGTCGTGCGCGACGACCGCCAGTGGCAGGTCGAGGCCGGCCTGCAGTTGCGCACCGCCGCCGAATACCGCGACCTCGTCATCGCCTGGCGCAACGACCGCGCGGTCCGCCTCGGCGACGTCGCCGAGGTCGCCGAGGGCGTCGAGAACCGCTATGCGCTCGGTTTCCACAACGACCGCGATGCCGTGCTGCTGGTGGTCAGCCGGCAGCCCGGCGCCAACGTCATCGAGACCGTGGATGCGATCCACGCGCAGATGGATTCGCTGCAGGCGCTGCTGCCGGCCGACGTCGACATGAGCGTGGTGATGGACCGATCGCCGGTGATCCGCGCGACCCTGCACGAGGCCGAGATCACCCTGCTGCTTGCGGTCGGCCTGGTCGTGCTGGTGGTGCTCGCCTTCCTCGGCAGCCTGCGCGCGGCGCTGGTGCCGAGCCTGGCGATCCCGGTGTCGCTGTCGGGTGCGCTGGCGATCATCGCCCTGGCCGGCTTCTCGCTCAACACGATGTCGCTGATGGCGCTGATCGTCGCCACCGTGCTGATCGTCGACGACGCCATCGTCGTGCTGGAGAACATCAGCCGCCACATCGATGCCGGCGAGACGCCGTGGAACGCGGCGATGCGCGGCGCCGGCGAAGTCGGCACCACCCTGCTGTCGATGAACATCGCGCTGGCGGTGGTGTTCGTCTCGATCCTGTTCCTCGACGATTTCGTCGAACGCCTGTTCCGCGAATTCTCGCTGACCCTGGTGGCGGCGATGGCGGCCTCGCTGCTGGTCTCGCTGAGCCTGACCCCGAGCCTGTGCGCACGCCTGCTCGGCCGCGCGCGACCGGCCGCGGCGATGCCGGCCTGGCAGCGCATCGGCAGCGTCGTGTCCGACCGCCTGCGCGGCGTCTACCTGCGCACGCTCGGCCGCACGCTCGCGCACGCGCCGCTGGCGCTTGCCGTCCTGCTCGGCGCGGTGGTGCTGAATGCCTGGCTGTTCACCGAGGTGCCGCGCGGCACCGTGCCCGAACAGGACACCGGCCAGGTGCGCGGTTTCGCGCGCGGCGACGACGGCCTCTCGTTCCAGGTCATGCAGCCGAAGATCCAGGCCTACCGCGAACTGCTGATGGGCGATCCGGCGATCGCCGACATCTCCGGCTACATCGGCGGCAACACCGGCGTGAACAACGGCATGATGATGATCCGCATGAAGCCGCTCGCCGAACGCGGCGTGTCGAGCCGCGAAGTCATCAACCGCCTGCGCCAGAAGCTGCCGAAGGTGCCGGGCGGCATGCTGTGGATGTCGGTCGACCAGGACATCCGCGTCGGCGGCGGCGGTGGTGGCGACGACGGCAACTACGACCTGCAGCTGCTCGCCGCCGACATGGCCGCATTGCGCGAATGGACGCCGCGCGTGCGCGAAGCGCTGGCCGCGCTGCCGGAGCTCGTCGATGTCGACTCCAGCGGCGACGAGGGCATGCGCCAGGTCGTGCTCGACATCGACCGCACCAAGGCGCGCCAGCTCGGCATCGACATGCGCATGGTCGCCACCGTGCTCGACAACTCCTTCAGCCAGCGCCAGGTGGCCACGCTCTACGAGAGCCTCAACCAGTATCGCGTGGTGATGGAACTCGACCCGCGCTACACGCAGGGACCGGAGACGCTCGAGCAGGTCCACGTGATCGGTGCGGACGGCCAGCGCGTGCCGCTGTCGGCGATCGCGCGCTGGGAATACGGCATGGCTGCCGATCGCATCCAGCACCGCCAGCAGTTCCTGTCGACGCGCATCAGCTTCGCCCTGGCGCCCGGGATCGCGCTCGGCGACGGGCTCGATGCGATCGACCGTGCGATGGCGGGAATCATGCTGCCGGCGGCGGTGCAGGCGCGGCTCGGCGAGGAAGCCGCCAGCCTCGGCGACCTCGGCGATCGGCAGATCTGGATGATCCTCGGTGCCGTGCTGGCCGTGTATCTCGTGCTCGGCGTGCTCTATGAAAGCTACATCCAGCCGCTGGCGATCCTGTCGATCCTGCCCTCGGCCGGCGTCGGCGCCCTGCTCGCCCTGCTCGCGTTCGGCGGCGAGCTCAACCTGATCTCGCTGCTCGGCCTGTTCCTGCTGGTCGGCGTGGTGATGAAGAACACCATCCTGATGGTCGACTTCGCGCTCGCCGCGCAACGCGAGCGCGGCCTGTCGGCCAGCGAGGCCATCCTCGAGGCGGCCCGGCTGCGCTTCCGGCCGATCCTGATGACCAGCCTCGCTGCCCTGCTCGGCATCCTGCCGCTGGTGCTGTCGTCGGGCGAGGGCTGGGAAATGCGCCGCCCGCTCGGCATCGCCATCGTCGGCGGCCTGCTGGTCAGCCAGTGGCTCACGCTCTACACGACACCGGCCGCCTTCCTCACCCTGGCCCGCCTGCAGGCGCGCTGGCGTCGCGCCGATGCGACCGCGCCGGCGCACGCCCGTGGCGGAAGCGGACTTTCCTGAGGCCGCGAAACCCGCGCCGGCGTCGTCCTTCCACATGGCCCTCACCGCCGCCCTGCCATGCATGCCGACCGCGTCTGTGCGCCCGGGGCTTGCCATCGCGATGAAACAGCCCGCGGCGAAAATGATCCGGTCCCGCAGGAGTGCAGGTCCATGATGTCGCGCTGGTTGTGCATCCTCGTGCTGGCCGCAGGCAGTGTGCAGGCGCAGAGCGCGCTGGTCGGAAAGAAGCTGATCTCGCGCGGGGATCCGGTCGAGCGCGTGCGCGATGCCGGCGGCAACCCGGACCGGCTCGACCGCATCGAAGGGGATGCCGGCACGCCGCCGATGGAAATCTGGACCTACGAGCGCAGGGATCGCACGATCACCGTGTGGGTGGTCGACGACACCGTCGTCCAGGTCGAGGACGAGATCGGCCGCACGCGCTGAGCGTCCGCCGTTTCCGCGACGCCGATTTTCCCTTGGCCGGGCCGGCGGTGCAGGCTCGGACTCCTTGCCCGCCGGGACCCTTCCCGATGATGCGACGCCCACTGCTTCCTGCGATGGCCATGGCCGTGCTGACCATGGCCGTCGGCGCGTCCGCTTCCGCCGCGACGACACCCGCCAGCCCGGAGGAACCGACGATGACCCGCATCGCCCGTGGAACCTTCACCGTCCAGCTCGCCCCGCTGGCTTTCGAGGGGCAGGCCGAGGGCTCGAAGCTGGGGCGCATGTCGATCGACAAGCAGATCGCCGGCGACCTAGTCGCCACCACCCGGGGCCAGATGCTGAGCGCAACGACCGGGGAATCCGGGTCGGCCGCCTATGTCGCCATCGAGCGCGTCGAAGGACGCCTGCATGAGCGCGCCGGCAGCTTCGTCCTGCAGCACACCGGCACGATGACGCGCGGCACGCCGTCGCTTTCGGTCCACGTGGTTCCCGATTCGGGCACCGGCGAACTGGTCGGCCTGCGCGGCAGGTTCGACATCGTCATCGCCGATGGCGAGCATCGCTACGTTTTCGAGTACAGCTTGCCGTAGCGGGCGGACCGGGGAGCTCCGATGGGCATCCGCCGGAAGCTCGTCATCGCCGACGCGTTGCGCTCTCTCTTGGGTGCTTTGAACCACGGGTTCCGCTCGCCTCGGCGGCGCCCTTGCGCCGTCATGCTGGTGGAGGCCGGCATCCAGCTCCTGCCTTGTCTCTTCACGCTCTCTTGGGTGTGTCGAACCACGGGTTCCGCTCGCCTCGGCGGCGAGCGGGTTACTTTCCTTTGTCTCGTCAAAGGAAAGTAACCAAAGGAA
>CAKSZY010000003.1 GCA_934526015.1 uncultured Dokdonella sp. | reverse complement strand
TCCTTCGCCCCGCGCCAGCGGGGAGAAGGTGGTGCGGCAGCACCGGATGAGGGGCCGTGGGAGGTGGGGTGCGATCGCCGTGGCAGCAGTGCGCAAGCGCGGATTCATCGGCGGCTATAGAAGAAGAAGCACGAAAGCGCCCCTCATCCGCGGCTGCCGCCGCACCTTCTCCCCGTCGCTACGGGGAGAAGGGACAGGCATGCGCGTTCACCAGCGTGCAGCCTTGCATTCTTGCGCAGCACAAGCCTTCCTTCGCCCCGCGCAGCGGGGAGAAGTTCACTTCCACCCTGGCCTCGGCTTGGCGTCAGGGACGGTGGTAGGGATGTCCGGCAACGATCGTCATGGCGCGGTAGAGCTGTTCGGCGACGACGAGGCGCACGAGCATGTGCGGCAGGGTCAGCGGGCCGAGTGACCAGCTCTGGTTGGCGCGGGCGAGTACGTCGGGTGCGTGGCCGTCGGGGCCGCCGACGAGGAGGGCGAGGTCCCTGCCCTGCATGCGCCAGTCGGCGAGTTGCGCGGCGAGTTGTTCGCTGCTCCACGGTTTGCCGCGGCCGTCGAGGGTGACGACATGGGCATCCTTCGGGATCGCGGCGAGCACGCCGGCACCTTCGCTGACCATCGCGCGTTGCGGGTCGCGTTGCCCGCCACGGTGGCCGAGCGGGATCTCGACGAGGTCGAGCGGCTGCTCGCGGGAGAGGCGCTTGCGGTATTCGGCGAAGCCGTCGGCGACCCAGGCCGGCATGCGCTCGCCGACACAGATGAGGCGCGTGCGCATCGACGCGGCGGATCAGACCGCGAGCGGTGCTTCGGCGTCGTCGCCGACCTTCCACAGGCGTTCGAGCCCGTAGAACTCGCGCGTGCGCGGCAGCATGACGTGGACGATGATGTCGCCGAGGTCGACCAGCACCCATTCGGCTTCACGCTGGCCCTCGACGCCGAGCGGCGGCAGGCCGGCCTGCTTGGCCGCCTTGACCACCTCGTCGGCGATCGACTTCACGTGGCGCGTCGAGGTGCCGCTGGCGATGACGATGAGATCGGCGACCGAAGTCTTGCCGCGCACGTCGATCTCGCTGATGTCCTTGGCCTTGAGGTCGTCGAGGGCCTTGGCGACGAGGCGCTGCAGGCGATCGACGACGTCAGGCTCGACCTTCGCCTTGGCGCGCGTGCGCGGGGTCTTCGGCAGGGCCAGTCCGGCATCGGGCTTCGGGCGGCGCGGCGCGGCCTTCGCGGCCGAGGCTTTCGTCGGCGCCTTGCGCGCTGCACCGGTCTTCTTCACGGCCTTGGCGGCCGGCTTGCCGGTGGCGGCCTTCTTCACGGCCTTGCTGGCGGGTTTGCTGCGGGTGGAGCGGACGGGCTTCTTTGGGGTGGTCAAGGGAACACCGGCCTCGGCTGGCGGAAGCGCACGCATCGGCGCGGCGGAAGTATAGAACGCGGCGGCCCGTCCTGCGCGAACGGCTTCCCCGCGGGAAGCTGACCCCACTGAAGCGCCACAGCCGGGCATCCCGGCTCGACAAAGGCCCGCACGATGGAACGCTTCTGCAGAACGGAGCCCGCTCCGCTGCACCCGGCCGCTCAGCCGCGCTCGACCGGACGCGCCGGGTCACTGCTCCAGCCACTCCAGGACGGCGCGAACAGGCGCGAGCCGGCGAGGCCGGCGTGCTCCATCGCCAGCAGGTTGTGGCAGGCGGTCACGCCGGATCCGCACATGTGCACGACCTCGCGCGGATCGCGCCCGCCGAGCAGGTCGAGGAATCCGGCACGCAGCTCGGCCGCCGGCTTGAAGCGGCCGTCGGCCTGCAGATTGAGCGAGAACGGGCGGTTGACCGCACCCGGCACGTGACCGGCAACACGGTCGATCGGCTCGACCTCGCCGCGGTAGCGCGGTTCGGCGCGTGCATCGACGAGCAGCAACGACGCATCGGCGAGACCGGCGCCGAGCGCGGCGAAGTCGACCAGGGCGCTGTCGTCGTAGTCGACGGTGACCCGGGTCGGCACCCTCGCCACGGCGTCGGCGACGAGCGGCAGGCGTGCCGCGCGCCAGGCGGCCAGGCCGCCGTCGAGGACGGTGACCTCGCGCGCGCCGACGAGACGCAGCATCCACCACAGGCGCGCGGCGGCGAGGGCTCCGTGGGCATCGTCCAGGGCGACGACGCGCAGGCCCGGCTGCCAGCCCCAGCGCGACAGCGTCGCGGCGAACGCGTCCGCATCGGGCAGCGGATGGCGGCCGAGACCCTGTTTCGAGAGATCGGAAAGATCGCGTTCGAGGTCGGCGTGCACGGATCCCGGCAGATGCGCCGCGGCATGCGCGGCACGCGCGCGCCCGGCGTCGGCGAGATCGGCACGACAGTCGACGACGAGCAGGCGCGGATCGCCGATCTGCGCGGCCAGCTCCGCGGCGGAAACCAGGTTGCCCGTATTCATTCCGGCATCTCCAGCCTGCGCATGAGGTTCTTCAGTATCGCCGCCGTCGCGCCCCAGATGCGCCGGCCGTCGTAGCCGAACTCGAAGATCTCGCGCGGCCGCCCGTGCCAGAGGATCTCCTGGCGCTGCATGCGTCGCGGCGCAAGGATGTAGTCCAGCGGCACCTCGAACACCTCGGCGACTTCGTCCGGATTCGGTGCCAGGGTGTAGTCGCTGCGCACGAGGCCGAGCACCGGCGAGACGCTGAAGCCCGAGATCGTGTCGAAGCAGTCGAGGAAGCCGAACGGCTGCACGAACTCGCGCGCGATACCGGTTTCCTCGTTGGTTTCACGCAGGGCTGCGGCGACCGCGTCGGCATCGGCCGCGTCGATCGCACCACCGGGGAAACTGACCTGGCCGGGATGGTGGCGCATGCGCTCGTTGCGCCGGGTGAACAGCATGCCGAAGCCCTCGGCGCGCTCGACGATCGGCACCAGCACGGCGGCGCGACGCAGCGGCACGTCGTCGCTCCACAGTTCGGGAAAGTCATTCGCGTTCCAGCCCGGCGGCTGCGGAGGATCGTCGAGGCTACGCACCGCGCGACGCAGGCGCTCGAGGTCGACCGGCGTGTTCACCGCATTCGTTCCGCTTCACGCCGTGGCAGTTCCACGTCCATCAGACGCTGCCGCTCGGCCGCGCTCATCGCCAGCCAGCGCGCGATCTCGTCGCCGCTGCGCAGGCAGCCTTCGCACAGTCCGTCGTCGCCGAGCGTGCACACGCCGATGCAGGGGCTCAACACGGGAACGGGAAACTCGAACTGCATCGCAAATACACGCCTGGACAGAGTAGGTCGAACGGGTGCTGCTGCTACATTACCGCCGAATCCTCGAACGGGAGCCGGCATGCTCGGCATGGCGACACGGGTGGTCAGCGATTACGGCAAGGTGCTCGCGCGCGTCGAACCCGGTGTCTACGGTCTGCCCGAGAGCCTGCTGCCGCATTCGCGCGAGACGATCCGCTACGCCATCGTCACCCTGCTGCGCAAGCTCGGCCCGGAGCATCCCGAAGTGCGCGAGGGGCTGCGCCAGGGCTATGTCTACCTCGCCCAGTTCGTCGCCGACGAAGAGGCCGAGATCGTTTCCCGCGGACAGGCCACGGCCACCGGTGTCCATGCCGATGACAGCGCCGCCGAGCCGGCCATGCGCATCATCAACCGCATCAAGCTCGACATGGAACGCGCACTCGAGGAGATGCGCGCCCTGCCGTGAGGTTCCGTCCGTAGCGCCGGGCTTGCCCGGTTGAAGCATTGACCGTTGCCGCAATGGCAGCGGAGCACGCTCCGCTCAGCAAGGGCGGTGAAGCCGCAGGGCAGCGGAGCACGCTCTACCAGGCGGAAATGCGCCGGGCGCTTGGCGCCCGGCGCCGGAACCTTACTTCGAGTCGACGACCTTGATGTCGAACACCAGCGCCTGGTTCGGACCGATGCGCGGCGCCTGGCCGCGTTCGCCGTAGGCGAGTTCGGCCGGCACGAAGATCTGCCAGTGGTCGCCGACCTTCATGCGCGGCAGCGCTTCCTGCCAGCCCTTGATGACTTCGTTGACCTTGAACTTGACCGGCTCGCCGCGCGCGAACGAGCTGTCGAACTCGAGGCCGTCGTGCAGCGAGCCGCGGTAGTGCACGGTCACTTCGCTGGTCGTCGTGACCTGACGGCCGGTGCCGTCCTCGATGACGCGGTACTGCACGCCCGACGGCAGCGCGACGATGCCCTTCTTGCTGCGGTTCTGCGCCATGAAGGCGTCGCTCTTGGCCTTGTTGGCGCCGGCGACCTTGTCGAACTCGGCCTTGGCCTCGGTCATCATCTTGGTCTGGAACTTGGTCAGCGTGTCGCGCATGACCTCTTCGGTGACCGCCGGATTGCGCTTGCCGTACGCGTCCTGCAGCGCGCGGATGACGGTGTTGATGTCGACTTCCATGTTGCGCTCGGTGAAATCCTTGCCGATCTGGTAGCCGATCGAATACGACAGCTTGCCCTTTTCGGATGTCGTGTCCTGCGCCAGGACCGGTGCCGTCGCGAGCAGCGCCGCCAGGGCGATAGACGTACGCAAATTCATGTTGCCTCCAGAGAACCACGGAACGAACGGACCTGCGGGAACGGCCGTGGGCACGCGCAGGCATGAAAACGGCCGGCAATTGTAACCGAGCGGACCGCGCCGACCAATCCACCGGGCAGACGGGGTGCTGTGAACGCGCCGGCCGCGGAAAGTTCGCCACCGGCCGCCGCGCCGGGCGCTGCTATGATCCGCGCCCTCGCTGAACCGGCGTTGTCGCCGAGGAGTGCCCGATGACCTGCCAGAACCTCGTCGTCGCCGACCAGGACGGCGTGCGCCGCATCACCGTGAACCGGCCCGAGAAGCTCAACGCCCTCGACGCACGCACCCTGGACGAGCTGCGCCAGGCCTTCGAGGCGGTGCGCGACGACGACTCCGTGCGCGTCGTCGTGCTCGCCGGCAGCGGCGAAAAGGCCTTCGTCGCCGGCGCCGACATCGGCGAACTGGCCACCCTCGTGGCGGTGCAGGCGCAGGCCTTCTCGCGCGTCGGCCAGCGCCTCCTGCGCACGCTCGAAACCCTGCCCAAGCCGGTGATCGCCCGCATCCAGGGCTTTGCCCTCGGCGGCGGCCTCGAACTGGCGATGAGTTGCCATCTGCGCATCGCCTCCGACAAGGCCCGCCTCGGCCTGCCCGAGATCACCCTCGGCCTGCTGCCGGGCTTCGGCGGCACCCAGCGCCTGCTGCGCCTGGCCGGCCGCGCCGCCGCGCTCGAACTGTGCCTGACCGGCCAGCCGGTCGACGCCGCGCGCGCGCTTGCGCTCGGCATCGTCAACCGCGTGGTTGCCGCCGACCAGCTCGACGCCGAGGTCGATGCCCTCGCCGGCCAGCTCGCCCGCTCGGCCCCGCATGCCCTCGCCGGCATCCTCGATGCGGTCATCCGCGGCGGCGAGTGTGCGCTCGACGAGGGGCTCGACTACGAGACCAAGGCCTTCGCCCTGTGCTGCTCGACGGAGGACATGCGCGAAGGCACGCGCGCCTTCCTCGAGCGCCGCAAGCCGGTGTTCAGCGGGCGCTGAACCCGCCGCCGGAGCGAACGACCCGGCCCTGTCGCTCCTGCAGGGCGGAGCCGGTTCCGCTGCTCAGTGATCGGCGCTGCGGTAGCGCTTCTCGCCGGCATGCACGGCGATCGAGAGGCGGTTTTCCGGCGGAGCCAGCGGACAGGTGGCGTACGGCGTGAACACGCACGGCGGGTTGTAGGCGCGATTGAAATCGAGCACGACCTTGCCGTCCTGCGCCGGCTCCGCGTAGAGGAAGCGCCCGGCGCCATAGGTTTCCTTGCCGCTGGTGCGGTCGGCGAAGATGAAGAACAGCTGCTTCGCATCGGCCGACTCGAGCACCGGCAGCAGTTCGTGGCGCTTGCCGTCACGCTCGAATACGGCCTTGCCGGGGACCGGCATCGTGTCGATCACGCCGAGCACGTTCGGGATGCCGAGCGATTGCGGCGGATCGAAGGCGACCCAGTCGGCTTCGACGCGCCAGGACGGATCGATCGGGTAGTTGTCGAGGCCGCTGAAGCCGGTGCGCGTCGCCGCCTCGCTGTCCTTGATGCGCAGGCCTTTGCGGCCGCTGCGCTCGACCAGGTAGAAGCTGACGGAACCGAACGCGACCATGGTCGGCTGCTCGCGGGAATCATCGAGCAGGACCGCCTGCAGCGACTTCGCGCCGTCGATCGTCGCCGCGGCATCGGCCTCGAGCTCGATCGACACGCGCCCGTCCTCGAGGGTCAGGGTGCCGAGACGCGGCGGCGCCTTGGCGAGGACGATGTCGTTGTCGGCGGCGCCGCCGATCGTGTTGCGACCCGGCTTCAGCCATTCGAGGCCGACCAGCGACAACCAGCCGGTCGGCGACTGCAGGCGTTCGAGCCGCTTCGCCCGCCAGGCTTCGATTTCGCCCGCGTGCGCGGCGGGGTCCGGCGCGGCGGCGGCGGCACTGCCGGCCACGATTGCGGCGATCAACCACACGGCGGATTTCGACATCGTTGCGACTCCGGGGCGATGCGCGTTCAACGTCCGCGCAGGAAAAGGCGGTCGAGTTCGCCCATGGCGAGCTGGACCCAGGTCGGCCGGCCGTGGTTGCACTGGCCGGAGCGTTCGGTGGCTTCCATCTCGCGCAACAATGCGTCCATTTCCGGCAGGCTCAAGCGCCGGTTCGCGCGCACCGATCCGTGGCAGGCCATCGTCGCCAGCAGTTCGTTGCCGGCTTCCTCGATGCGTCGCGAACTGCCATGGGTGGCCAGATCGGCGATCACGTCGCGGACCAGACCGGCGACGTCGCCATCGGCGAGCAGGGTCGGCACGCGACGCACGGTGACCGCCTGCGGCGCGCTGCGCACGACGTCGAAACCGAGCTCGGCGAAACGCTCGCCCTGCTCCTCGACGACCGCGGCTTCGCGTTCGCTGACGGCGATGCCGACCGGCACCAGCAGCAGTTGCGAGCGGATGCCCTCGCCTTCGCGGGATTGCTTGAGGCGTTCGTAGGTGATGCGCTCGTGCGCGGCATGCATGTCGACGATGATCAGCCCGTGGGCGTTCTGCGCCAGCACGTAGACGCCGTGCAGCTGGGCAACGGCGAAGCCGAGCGGTGGAATGTCGGCGCCTTCGGCGAGGTCCGCCAGCGCCGCCGGCGCGTTCGCCAACGGCAGCGCCGGCCGCGTCGCCGCGGCGTCGCCACCGAGCAGGGCGGCGTAGCCGGCGAGCGGATCGCCGACGCCGGCGCCGACACCGAGGCCCAGCCCGCCCTGGCCGCGCCAGGCCGGCAGCGGCGCGGCGGTGGCCGGCGCCGCCACGCCGCTCGCCACCGCACCGGCGCCGGCACGGGTGGCGGCGAGCGCCTCGTGCAGCGTGCGGTAGAGGAAATCGTGGACCAGGCGTGCCTCGCGGAAACGCACTTCGCTCTTGGCCGGATGCACGTTGACGTCGACCAGCGCCGGATCGAGATCGAGGAACAGCACGAAGGCCGGATGGCGACCGTGGAACAGCACGTCGGCATAGGCCTGGCGCACCGCGTGGGCGACCACGCGATCACGCACGAGGCGGCCGTTGACGTGGAAGTACTGCTGGTCGGCCTGCGCGCGCGACGCGGTCGGCAGGCCGACCCAGCCCGACAGCGACAGTCCCGCGCCGGCGTGGTCGATGCGCAGGCTGTCACCGACGAAGGCTTCGCCGAGCACGTCGCCGACCCGCCGTTCGGCATCGCCGGCATCGCGCACGGGCTTGTAGAGGCGCACCGGCTTGCCGTCGTTCGACAGGCGGAACTCGACCTCGCCGCGGGCCAGCGCGATCGAGCGGACCAGATCGTCGATGTGGTTGAACTCGGTGCGCTCGGCGCGCAGGAACTTGCGGCGGGCCGGCACGTTGTAGAAGAGGTCGCGCACTTCGATGGTGGTGCCCTGCGCATGCTGGGCCGGTCGCGGCGCCTGCGGCTTGCCGCCATCGACCTCGATGCGCCAGGCATGCTCGGCGACGGCGGTGCGCGAGGTCAGCGCAAAGCGCGACACCGAGGCGATCGACGGCAGCGCCTCGCCGCGGAAGCCGAGTGTGCCGACGCGTTCGAGGTCCTCGAAGCTGGCGATCTTGCTGGTCGCATGCGCGGACACCGCCAGCGGCAGGTCGTCGGCTTCGATGCCGGCACCGTCGTCGCGGATGCGGATCAGGCGGGCACCGCCCTGCTCGATGTCGATGTCGATGCGGCGGGCGCCGGCATCGAGGCTGTTCTCGACGAGTTCCTTGACCACTGAAGCCGGCCGCTCGATGACCTCGCCGGCGGCGATCTGGTTGACCAGTTCGGGGGACAGCGGGCGGATGCGCGACATCGGCGACAAGGACACGGCAGGCGCCGCATCATAGCCGATCACCCCGGCGCCGCCGTTCAGCCCTGCGGAATCTCCAGCACGTCGCCGACCCGCACGCGGTCGCTGGCCAGCTTGTTGGCATTGCGCAAGGCGCCGACCGAAAGACCGTGGCGCGCGGCGATCAGGCTCAGCGTTTCCCCGCTCGACACCACGTGCCGGCTGGCGCGGTCGCGTTTCGTGTTGGCGGCGAACAGCGTCCCCGGCGGCGGCGCCATGCGGAAATGGTTGCGGATGCCCTCGACGATGGCTTCCGCGAGCTTGGTGCGCTCGGCCGGGTTGTTGAGACGCTTTTCCTCGGCCGGGTTGGAGATGAAAGCCGTCTCGACGAGGATCGAGGGCACGTCCGGCGAGCGCAGCACGACGAAGTTGGCGCGCTCGACGTGGTTCTTGTGGGTCGGTCCGATCCGTCGCATCGAGGCGTGCACCTGGCCGGCCACGGCGCCGCTCGCTTCCATCGTCGCGCCCTGCGAAAGATCGAGCAGGACCGCGGCGAGGGTGTCGTCGCGAGTGTCGAGCGAAACCCCGCCGACGAGGTCGGCGCGGTTCTCGCGGTCGGCCAGCCAGCGCGCCGCCTCGCTGGTCGCGCCGCGCGGCGACAGCACCCACACCGAACTGCCGCGCGCCTCGCTGTTGGTGAACGAGTCGGCGTGTACCGACACGAACAGGTCGGCCTTGGCGTCGCGTGCCTTCTGGTAGCGCTGCTTGTGCGGAATGAAATAGTCGCCGTCGCGGGTCAGCATGGCCGACATGCCGGGCTCGCGGTCGATCACCCGCTTGAGCTCGCGCGAAACCGCGAGGGTGATGTTCTTCTCGTAGGTGCCGGCGGCACCGATCGATCCCGGATCGTCGCCGCCGTGGCCGGCGTCGATCATCACCAGCACGTCGCGCTGCGAACCGGCCGGCAACGCGGCCTGCACGGTCTTCACCGGAGCCGGCCGGGTCTGCGGATAGAGATCGAGCACCAGGCGGTAGCCGAACTTGTCCGCCGGCGGCAGCAGGAAACTCTTCGGCCGCACGCCTTCGGCGAGATCGAACACCACGCGCACGTCCTTGGCGCCGTTGCGGCCGCTGCGGACCGCCTTCAGCAGGCCCTTGGCCTCGGGGGTGGCGAAATCGCCGGCGAACGAACTGGCGCGCAGGTCGAGGACGAGGCGGGCGGGGTCGGCGAGATCGAACAGCTTGTAGTCGAGCGGACCGGAAACATCGAACACGGCCCGCGTGTACTCCGGCCCCGCCCACACGCGCAGGGCCTTCACTTCGGCGGCATGCAGCGGTGCCAGGCAGGCCAGCAAGCCCGCCAGCAGGACGGTCACGGCAGCGGTTTTTGCCCGACGTCTGTGCATGGGCGCACATTCAAGCGCAGATCGCCCGGGGATTTCAAGTGTTTTCCCTTGTGAATCCGAGGCCTGCATGACGTTCTTGAGACTCGGCCCAAAGCTTGGGACCGATCGGGCCGGGGCGATCCAGGCGGTTCGTGCGGACTCAGTCGAGGCCGGCGGCGCGCAGCCAGGCATGGCCGGCCGGCGAAGCCGGCTCGATGCGCAGGTCGCGACGCTCGCCGGCGTGGGCGAGGCGGATGACGAGGTCGGCCGCCGGCACGGCGCCCGCGCCGCGCTCCGGCCATTCGACCAGCATGCAGGCGCGACCATCGACGAGGTCGGCAAGACCGAGCCACTCGAGTTCGCCGGCATCGGCGAGGCGATAGAGATCGAGGTGATGCGCCGCGGTGGCACCGAGCGGATACGACTCGACGAGGCTGTAGGTCGGGCTGCGGATGCGGCCGTCGACGCCGCGCGCGCGCAACCAGGCGCGCGCGAAGGTGGTCTTGCCGGCGCCGAGTTCGCCCTGCAGGTGCAGGATCATGCCGGCGGGCGCCGCCCTTGCCAGCGCTTCCGCGACGGCGACCAGGCCGGCTTCGTCGAGCGCCGCCCGTTCGACCGCAGCGGTCACGGATCGCACCCGTTGAGCACGGCGCGCAGCGCCGCGAAGAGATCGCCGGCGAGGAGCCCGCGCGGCATCGATGCCGCCGCGGCATCGCCGGCCCGCGCATGCGCGACGACCCCGGCACAGGCGGCGTCCCAGGCGTCGAGCCCCTGGGCAAGCAGAGCGGCAATGATGCCGCCGAGGACATCGCCCATGCCGGCGGTGGCCATGCCGGGATTGCCGAAGGGACACACCGCCACGCGGCCGTCCGGTGCGGCGACCAGGGTGCCGGCGCCCTTCAGCACGACCGTGCGCCGGTAACGCCGGGCCAGTTCGCGCGCGGCGGCAAAGCGGTCTGCCTGCACGCGGGCGGCGTCGCTCGCGAGCAGGCGCCCGGCCTCGCCGGGATGCGGCGTCAGCACGGCGCGCGGCGGCAAGGCAACTGCCGAACGCGCCAGCAGGTTGAGTGCGTCGGCGTCGATGACCGCGGCCTGCGCACCGCGCAGGGCGGCATCCCACAGCGCATGACCCCACGCCCCCTGGCCGAGGCCGGGGCCGAGCACGATCACGTCCGCGCGCTCCAGCATCGGCGCGATCGATTGCGGACCGTCGACGCCGCGCGCCATCAGTTCGGGGCGCGCGGCGTTGAGCGCCGCCACGTGGGCGGCACGCGTGGCGACGCTGACCACGCCGGCACCGCTGCGCAGCGCGGCCTCGCCGGCCAGGCGCACGGCCCCGCCCATGCCGTCGTCGCCGCCAACCACCAGGACATGACCAAAACTTCCCTTGTTCACATTGCCTCGCCGCGGCGCGAGCACGCCGGGCGCGGCACGGGTCAGCAGCACGGCATCGCGGCCGATGCGCCTGCGGGCGGCGTCCGGCACGTCGAGCGTGGCCAGTTCGCGCACGCCGCAGCAGTCGGCGCCGTCGGCGGTGAACAGGCCGCGCTTCCAGGCGATGAAGCTGACCGTCACCGCTGCACGCACCGCACTTTCCGCGGCGACACCGCTGTCGGCATCGAGTCCCGAGGGCAGATCGAGGGCCAGCACCGGCAGGCCGCGTGCGGCGACCTGCGCCACCAGTGTGCGCGCCGGGCCTTCGAGCGCACGCCCGCCGCCGGTGCCGAACAGGCCGTCGACGACGACATCGACGCCGTCGAGGAGCGCGGGCGCATCGCCATGGACGAGCGCGCCGCCGGCTTCGCTCCAGGCGGCGCGTGCGCGCTGCGCTTCCGCACCGTGCGCGGCATCGGCGAGCGGCCACACGGCAACCTCGATGCCGTCGGCCTGCGCCAGCGTGGCGAGCAGGAAGGCATCGCCACCGTTGTTGCCGGGGCCGGCCAGCACCAGCACGCGGCGCACCGCGGGCCAGTGCCGACGCAGCGATGCCCACGCGGAGCGGGCCGCGCGCTGCATGAGCTCGAAGCCGTCGATGCCGTGGTGGTCGATGACCTCGCGGTCGAGCGCACGCACCTGGGCCACGCTGAGGAGATCGGTCGCGGATGGGTCGCGGGTCATGGGCGCGATTATAGGGACCGCGCCGCCAACGCTATGCTTGCCTCGCCATGTCCGAGCCGCTGCCCGCACGCACCACCGATCCCGCCGCGCTGGCCGCGCGCATCCGCAGCTGGGGGCGCGAGCTCGGCTTCCAGCAGGTCGGCATCGCCGGCATCGAACTCGGTGCCGACGAAACCCGCCTGCTCGAATGGCTCGACGCCGGCCATCACGGCGAGATGGACTACATGGCCCGCCACGGCACGCGGCGCAGCCGTCCGGCCGAACTGCAGCCGGGCACCCTGCGCGTGGTCACCGTGCGCATGGACTATCTCGCCGCCGGCGCACGCGACGGCTGGGAGGTGCTCGCCGACGGCAACCGTGCCTACGTCGCCCGCTATGCGCTCGGCCGCGACTACCACAAGCTGATGCGCAACCGGCTGCAGAAGCTGGCCGACCGCATCGCCACCGAGGTCGGTCCGTTCGGCTATCGCGCCTTCGTCGATTCCGCACCGGTGCTCGAGCGCGCACTGGCGCGCGAAAGCGGTCTCGGCTGGGTCGGCAAGCACACTTGCCTGATCCACCGCGAGGCCGGCTCGTGGTTCTTCCTCGGCGAGCTCTACACCGACCTGCCGCTGCCCCTCGACGCGCCGACCACGGCGCATTGCGGAAGTTGCACGCGCTGCATCGACATCTGCCCGACCGGTGCGATCGTCGCGCCCTACCAGGTCGATGCGCGACGCTGCATCTCCTACCTGACCATCGAACTGGCGGGACCGATTCCGACCGAACTGCGTCGACCGATCGGCAACCGCATCTTCGGCTGCGACGATTGCCAACTGGTGTGCCCGTGGAACAAGTACGCACGCGCCACGCCCGAGCCGGACTTCCGCGTCCGCCACGGCCTCGACGACAGCGCCCTGGTCGACCTGTTCGGCTGGGACGAAGCCGAATTCGAACGCCGCACCGAGGGTTCGGCGATCCGCCGCACCGGCTACCCGCGCTGGCTGCGCAACCTCGCCGTCGCGCTCGGCAATGCGCCGCATTCGGCGGAGGTGGTCGCCGCCCTCGAGGCACGCCGCGCCGATCCGTCGGAACTCGTGCGCGAACACGTCGCCTGGGCGCTGGCCGAACAGGCGGCAAAAGCCGCCGCGGCCGGCGCCTGAGTCAGGCCGCCTGCGGCGGGATCGAGTCGTTGGTGTGGGTCAGGCGGTTGTGGCGGTCGACGTAGACGAGGGTCGGCTTGAACTTCGCCGCTTCCGCCTCGGCGATGACGCCGTAGGCGCAGATGATGATGATGTCGCCGGGACCGGCACGATGGGCCGCCGCGCCGTTGATCGAGATCGTGCCGGAGCCTTCCTCGGCGCGGATCGCATAGGTACTGAAGCGCTCGCCGTTGTTGACGTTGTAGATGTGGATCTGTTCGTACTCGCGGATGCCCGAGAGGTCGAGCAGGCGGCCGTCGATCGCGCAGGAGCCTTCGTAATGGAGTTCGGCCTGGGTGACCGTGGCGCGGTGGATCTTGGCCTTGAGCAAGTTGAGCTGCATGGCGTCGCTGAACTGTTGCGGAAAAACAACGAGGCGGGATTCTAGCAGATCGCGCTGCAGCATCCACCGACCGCAGGCGCCGCTGGCTCCGGCATCGCGCCGGGCGGCAGCGAAAGGCCCGAATCCAACCCGTTGAAAATCAAGCGATTTTCACATCCTCCGCCGACGCGCAGGCGAAAAAAAACCCTCGCAGCGTTTCCGCGCGAGGGTTCAGATTGGAGTGACGACTACCTGCAATGCGCCCTGGTGTACCTGGAGAGCAACGCCCTGCGTTGCATAAATCCCGAGTACGGTGGCGACGATACCACAGCTTGTTGCAAAGTGCCACCTGTTTCACACAACGCGTTGCGCTCCCCCGACGCCCGGGCCGAACTCGAGGTTGTCGATGAGGCGGACGCCGCCGAGCCGCGCCGCCACCAGGGCCACCCCGCCGCCGGCGAAGCCGGGTTCCGGCAGGCCGAGATCGTCGCCCCGGCGCAGCACGGCATAGTCCGGCTCGAAGCCGAGCGCACGCAGGCGGGCGACGGCTTCCGCCTCGATCCGCGGCCAGTCGTCGGGCGCGGCATCCACCTCGGCCACCATCCATCGCAGGGTCGCGTGCAGGCCGGCCGCCTGCACGCGCTGGCCGGCATCGAGGTACTGGTTGCGCGAACTCATGGCGAGCCCGTCGGTCTCGCGCACGATCGGCGCGCCGACGATGGCGAGGGGAAAGCCGAGGTCGGCGACCAGCGCGCGCACCACCAGCCATTGCTGGTAATCCTTGCGACCGAATACGGCGACGTCGGGCTGGACGAGATTGAACAGGCGGGCCACGACGGTGGCGACGCCGTCGAAGTGCCCGGGCCGGCTGGCGCCGTCGAGCACCTCGGAGATGCCCGGCACCGACATGCGCACCGCGCGCTCGATGCCGAGTGGATACATCGTCGCCGCATCCGGCAGGAACATCAGCGCGCAACCCGCCGCGGCAAGCTTTTCGGCATCGGCCGCCGGCGTGCGCGGATAGCGCGCGAAGTCCTCGTTCGGGCCGAACTGGGTCGGATTGACGAACACGCTGGCGACAACGAAATCGGCATGCTCGCGCGCCAGCACGACCAGCGATTCGTGACCGGCGTGCAGATTGCCCATGGTCGGCACGAAGCCGATGCGCTGGCCGCGCGCGCGTGCGGCCGCCACGTGCGCACGCAGGTCGGCGACTTCGGTGACGGTCTCCATCAGTACGAATGCTCCGCCGCGGGAAAGCTGCCGTCACGCACGGCATCGCGATAGGCGGCAAACGCCGCCACCACCGAATCGCGGCCTTCGAGGAAGTTGCGGGTGAAACGCGGCCGGCGTCCGGGCGTCAGGCCGAGCAGGTCGTAGGCGACCAGCACCTGGCCATCGCAGTCGACGCCGGCGCCGATGCCGATGGTCGGAATGTCGACTTCGCGGGTGATGCGGGCGGCCAGCGCCGCCGGCACGCATTCGAGCACGAGGGCGGCGGCGCCGGCTTCGGCGACGCGATGCGCGTCATCGAGCAGGCGGCCGGCATCCGCTTCGTCGCGGCCCTTCACGCGATAGCCGCCGAAACGGTGCACCGACTGCGGGGTCAGGCCGAGATGGGCGCACACCGGCACGTCCTGCTGCACGAGCGCGGCGATGATGCCGCAGACCCGGCCCGCGCCTTCGAGCTTGACCATGGCCGCGCCACCCTCGGCCATCAGCCGGGCCGCCGTGGCCAGCGCCATCGCCTCGTCGCGAAACGACATGAACGGCAGGTCGGCGACCAGCAGCGCCGAGGCAAGCCCGCGGGCCACCGCCGCACAGTGATAGACCATGGCGTCGAGGGTCACCGGCAAGGTGCTCGCATGGCCCTGCACGACCATGCCGAGCGAATCGCCGACCAGGGCGAGATCGATGCCGCCGGCATCGAGGCAGGCGGCGAAGCTCGCGTCGTAACAGGTGAGGGCGACGATCTTCTCGCCCCTTCGCTTGCGCTGCTGCAGTTGCGGCACGGTGAACGCGGCGCGCGCCGGTGCCGCGTGGGGAGTCGGGTACATGCCAGGGATCCTCGGATGCCGCGCGGCCGGTTATCGTAGCGCGCCGCTCACGCGCGGAGCATCACAGCGCAACGCAGGCATCGGCGGCGAATGCCGCAGCCAGCACGCCGACCGGACCATGCCCCGGAATGGTGATGGCCGGATCGATGTCGGCCAGCGGCACCAGCACGAAGGCGCGCTCGTGCAGGTGCGGATGCGGCAGTTCGAGGCCCTCCTCGTGCAGGCGGACGCTGCCGTACATCAGCAGGTCGAGGTCGAGCACGCGTGGCCCCCAGCGTTCGTGGTTGCGGACGCGCCCATGCTGGCGCTCGATGGCCAGCAACGCGTCGAGCAATGCGCGCGCGCCGAGTCCGGTTTCGACTTCGGCCACCGCGTTGACGAAATCCGGCTGCACGATCCCGCCCCACGGCGGCGTGCGGAACAGCCGCGAGCGCCGGCGCAGGCGTGTCGCCGGGATCGCATCGATGTGCTCGAACGCACGCTGCAGCTGCTGCTGCGGGGAATCGAGATTGCTGCCGAGACCGATATGGGCGAGTACGCGCGTCACTGCGGCGCCGCGGCCGGCTCGCTCGCGGACGGCCCGCCACCCGCACCCTTGCGCCGGCGGCGCGGACGCTTGCGCTTGGCGCCGGCCGGCGGGTCGGCGGCCGGCGCGGGCGCCGGCGACAGGCGCTCGCCGAGTTCGTGCGGATCGAGCTGCTGCGCTTCCGTCCACCATTCCACCAGCGGCGCGAGTTCGGCCTCGTCCTGCGCGCGCAGGACGAGGAAATCGAATGCCGCGCGAAAGCGCGGATGGGCAAGCAGGCGCATGACGCGCTTGCGCTGGCGCTGCTCGAAGCGCGGCTGCAGCGACCAGATTTCCTCCATGCCGAGAACGAAGCGGCGCGGAATCGCCACGCGCGCGGCCTGCTGGTGCATGACGCGGTCGACCGCCACCGTCAATGCCACCGCCGCATCGCTGCCGTCCTCGACCAGCCGCTCGGCGGTGGCCCGCACCGGCTCCCACAGCAGGGCCGCGAACAGGAAGGCCGGAGTCACCGGCTTGTCGGCGCGCACGCGCTCGTCGGTGCTGGTGAAGGTGTAGCCGAGCAGGCGGCCGAACTCCGCGGCGCGCGGGCCGGCGAGTGCTTTCGCGGTCGCCGGGAACAGCTCCTTCAGCAAGCCGTGGTTGTGCAGGCGCCGCAGGCTTTCGAGGCCGTGCCCGGACAGGAACAACTTGAGCGACTCGTCGAACAGGCGCGCCGGCGCGACTTCGGCCAGCAGCGGCGCCAGTTCGGCGATCGGTGCGGCCGCTTCGGCGGCAATCTCGAAGTCGAGCTTGGCGGCGAGGCGGGCGGCGCGCAGCATGCGCACCGGGTCCTCGCGGTAGCGCTGCGCCGGGTCGCCGATCAGGCGCAGTTGTCTCTGTCGCAGGTCGTCGATGCCGCCCACGTAGTCGCGCACGCTGAAATCGGCGATGTCGTAGTACATCGCGTTGACGGTGAAATCGCGCCGCAGCGCGTCCTCCTCGATGCTGCCGTAGACGTTGTCGCGCAGGATGCGGCCGTCGACGATGTGGCGATCGGCATCGCCCTCCTCGCCGGTGCCGCGGAAGGTCGCGACTTCGACGATCTCGCGACCGAACACGACGTGGGCGAGGCGGAATCGGCGACCGATCAGGCGGCAGTTGCGGAACAGCGCGCGGGTCTGTTCGGGCGTGGCGTCGGTGGCGACATCGAAGTCCTTCGGATGACCGCCGAGCAACAGGTCGCGCACGGCTCCGCCGACGAGGAAGGCCTTGTAGCCGGCCTCGTGCAGTCGATAGAGGACGCGCAGGGCACCGTTGGAAATGTTCTTGCGCGATATGCCGTGCTCGGCACGCGGAATGATGCGCAGGTTGGCCGACACCGGGGTGACACGGGTCTGCGCGTTCGACTCGGATGGATTCATTCAGTGATTCGTACGGCCGCGCCGGAGCGGACCGATGGATTGTCGGCAGTTAGGATTCCGTTATACTACGCGCCCCGCGCGGTCCCATACAGCGCTCCCTTCGTCTAGTGGTCCAGGACACCGCCCTCTCAAGGCGGGAACACGAGTTCGAACCTCGTAGGGAGCGCCATGGATGGCTGGTTTGTACGATCGTCCGTGATCGCTGCGATTGGAAATGAGTGCCATCGTCGGCAGTTTCATCTTCGATGGACTCCGGAAGCGGGACATCCATGCCCTTCGTCGTCACCGAGAACTGCATCAAGTGCAAATACACGGACTGTGTCGAGGTCTGTCCGGTCGACTGCTTCCATGAAGGACCGAACTTCCTCGTCATCGATCCCGAGGAATGCATCGACTGCACGCTGTGCGAGCCGGAGTGCCCGGCCAATGCGATCTATCCGGAAGACGACGTGCCGGCCGGCCAGGAAGGCTTCATCGCGCTGAATGCCGAACTCTCGAAGGCATGGCCGGTGCTGACCGAACGCAAGGAGGCGCCAGCCGACGCCACCGACTGGGACGGCAAGCCGGACAAGCTCAAGTACCTCGAGCGCTGATTCCGCGGGCGCCGTCGACGGCAAGCGTCGACCAGCGGCCCATGATCGTCGTCGCCACGCCGCCGGCTTTGCCGGCGCGCCGGCGAACGCGCATCCGCTCCGCCGCCGTGCGCGACGCGGACGACGTCAGGACAGCCGCTGGCGCAACACCTCGAGAAGATCGCGCGCGGCCTTCGCGCTGTCGGCGTCGCCGCCCCCTTCGACCGTGACCGTGCTCGCCTCGCCGTCCGCACGCACGCGCACGCCGAGCGGCACCTGCGTGGCGACGCGCTTGTCCGCGGCACGACCGAAGGTGATCGCACGCTTGAACCAGCCGGGTCGCGCGCGGGTGGTGGCGTTGGCGACGACCTGGTAGGTCAAGGCACCTTCGTCACGGGCCTCGATCACGGCAATGCCGGAGCGTTCGAGCGCCAGACCGACGCGCCGCCAGGTGCTCGACGCGGTGTCGGCGATGCGCAGTTCGTTGCCGATCGGCGTGCCGGCGGTACCGGCGCCGACGCGTGGCGGCAGCGCGACGTCGGCCCCCGGGGCGCCGGTCGCAGACGCGGACGCCGCGGGCGTGCCGGGAATGACCAGCGCACCGCTGGTGTTCGGCGTTTCGAGATCGGGTGGCACCTCGAGCGGGCGCGACTGCTGCGCCGACTTGTAGGCATCCGGCTTGTTGCCGAACTTGCTGCGTATGAAACCGCAGCCGCCCAGCATCGAGACGACCAGCGCGAAGAGGGTGGCAAGCGTGAGGATTCGCTTCACGGAACGGATTCCAGCAGGTGGGAACAGGAGGCGTCAGCCGGTGGCTCGGGCGGCTTCAAGCAGGCCGAGCGCGGCGAGGACGGTTTCGGCCTGCGCCTGGCGTGCCACCGACAGGGATGTCAGCGGCAGGCGCGGCACGGCTTCGCCGAAGCCGATGCGGTGGAGGCACCATTTGAGCGGGATCGGATTCGGTTCGATGCCGAGAACCTCGAAAAGTGGCGCGAGGCGACGATCGAGGGCTTGCGCAGCGACCGCATCGGCCGCCGCGGCGCGTTCGCACAGCGCCTGCATCTGCGCCGGCACGACGTTCGCGGCGACCGAGATCACGCCGTCGGCGCCGGCGGCGATCGCCCGCGAACAGGTCGGATCGTCGCCGGACAGGATCGCGAAATCCGTGCCGCGCAGCGCCAGCAGGGCCTGCATGCGCCCGGCATCGGCCACCGCTTCCTTGATGCCGATGATGCCGGCGTTCGAGCAAAGTCGTGCGACCGTCTCCGGCAACAGGTCGCAGGCCGAACGCGTCGGCACGTTGTAGAGCAGGATCGGCAGGCCACCGTGCGCGGCCACTTCGCTGAAATGGCGATAGAGCCCTTCCTGGGTCGGGCGCACGTAGGCCGGGGTGACCACCAGCGCCGCCGCGGCGCCGGCGGCGGCGGCGCGCCGCGTCTGCGCAACCGTCTTCGCGGTCGACTGCAGGCCGCTGCCGGCGAGTACCGGAATGCGGCCGCCGGCACGCTGCACGGCGAAGGCAACGAGCTCGACGAATTCGTCGCTCTCGAGCGCCGCACCCTCGCCGGTCGAACCGGCGACGACGAGCGCGCGCGTGCCGCCTTCGAGCTGATGATCGATCAACCGCCCGAATGCATCGAGGTCGAGCGCCGACGCGTCCGCAGTGAACGGCGTCGCCAGCGCGCAGATGCTTCCAGAGAGCTTCAAGGTGTCGTTCGGCGTGCGTGGCGGTGGCTCGCGATGGTAGGCCGAGCCTGTTCGGAAGTCCATCGAAGCCATGCCGTTCATGTCCTCGCCGGCGCTCGCTTGCGACCCCCCGGAGTGCCGCGTATTCTCGCAACGGCAGGCGTCAGGCCTGCCGAACGAGCGTCGACGAAGTCGTGAAACAGGCAGGAAAGCAGGTCTTGAGCGATCGCGCGCCGCGTCCGGCCACCAACGAGAACCATCTGGTGATCAGTGCCTTCGCGGCACCGGCGCATTCGCCGCTGATCGCGGTAAGCAAGCGCGTCCACGATTGCGGCTGCAACGTCGTCGAGGCCCGCGTCTCCGCGCTCGGCAGTGAACTCGGCGTGCAGGTACTGGCACAGGGTTCGTGGGACGCGATCGCCAAGCTCGAGAACGCACTGGCCAAGCTCGACCGCGACGGCGGCTTGCGCCTGGCGCATTTCCGCACCAGCGCCAAGCAGCAGCAATCGAACCTGCTGCCCTACGTGGTCGAGGTGATTGCCGCCGACAAGCCCGGCGTGCTGTTCCAGCTCGCCGAGTTCTTCGCCGCCCACGACATCAGCATCGAGCAACTGCACTCGACGCGCTATCGCGCCATGCAGACCGGTGCCGACATGTTTTCCGCCCAGATCACCATCGGCATCCCGAGCACGATGCACCTGGCTGCATTGCGCGACGATTTCCTCGAGTTCTGCGACGGACTCAATCTCGATGCCATCATGGATCCGATGAAGTTCTGAGGTGGCGGAATCCCTTGACCCCATGAGCGAAGCGACGACGATCGGGATTGGCCGGCAGGTGCCCGCGCTTTCCGGCACCACGGACGACGGCTCCACGCTTTCGCTTGCCGCAATGCGCGGATCGTGGGTGGTCGTCTACTTCTATCCGAAGGACGCCACGCCGGGCTGCACGCTCGAAGCGCAGGATTTCCGCGACCTCCACGCCGAATTCGAGGCGCGCGGCTGCCGCATCGTCGGCGTGTCGCGCGACTCGGTGGCCTCGCATGCGAAGTTCTGCGCCAGGCAAGCGCTGCCGTTCCCGCTGGTCGCCGATGTCGATGAAACCTGGTGCAGGGCGTTCGACGTCATTCGCGAGAAGGTGCTCTACGGCAAGCGCCATCTCGGCATCGTGCGCAGCACGTTCCTGATCGACCCCGACGGCGTGCTGCACGCCGAATGGCGCAACGTGAAGGTCGCCGGCCACGCGACTGCCGTGCTGGAGCGGCTGCCTCGCGCGTGAGCTCGACCGGCCGACTGCGCCACGCCCCCTGCCCCGCGCGAGCGCGCGGCGGCGGCATCGACCCTTTCCCGTTTCCTTCCATCGAGGCCCGTGCATGACCCGAGGCAAGCGCATCTACGTGCTCGACACCAACGTGCTCATGCACGACCCGACCTCGCTGTTCCGCTTCGAGGAACACGATGTCTTCATACCGATGACCGTGCTCGAGGAACTCGACGCGGCGAAGAAGGGCCAGTCGGAGGTATCGCGCAATGCGCGCCAGGTCAGCCGTTTCATCAACGAACTGATCGAGCAGGACGGCAAGCGCCGCATCGACGAGGGACTCGACCTGCGCCTGCCGCAGGGCCTGCGTCTCGATCGTTCGCCCGAGGTCGGCCGCCTGTATTTCCAGACCCAGGTCGCCGATGCCGCCTCGAACGGCAGGAAACGCGGCATCCCCGACAACCTGATCCTCGCCTCGGTGGTCGCCTTGCGCGACGCGCATCCGGAAGTTCCGGTGGTGCTGGTCACCAAGGACATCAACCTGCGCATCAAGGCTTCGATCTTCAACATCGTCGCCGAGGACTACGAGAACGACCGCGCGCTCGACGATTTCAGCCTGCTGTACGCCGGCCACAACGAACTGCCGGATGACTTCTGGGACCGCCATCCGGACCTGCGTTCATGGTCCGAACGCGGCCACACCTTCTATGAAGTCGTGCCGCGCGCGGACGACGACTGGCATCCGCACCAGTTCCTCTACCTTCCCGGCGAGAACGAAGTCGAGCTGCGCGTGCTCGACGTCTCCGGCGGCAAGGCCCTGATGCAGATCGTCGACGACTACCGCAGCGGCTCGCATACCGTGTGGGGCATCTCGGCGCGCAACCGCGAACAGAACTTCGCCCTCAATGCACTGATGGATCCGGAAGTCGATTTCGTCACCCTGCTCGGCACCGCCGGCACCGGCAAGACCCTGCTCGCGCTCGCCGCCGGCCTCGCCCAGGTCATGGACCAGCAGCGCTACCGCGAGATCATCATGACGCGCGCGACGGTGTCGGTCGGCGAGGACATCGGCTTCCTGCCCGGCACCGAGGAGGAAAAGATGACCCCGTGGATGGGCGCGCTGACCGACAACCTCGAAGTGCTCACCTCGCCGCAGGAAGGCGGCGCCTGGGGACGCGCGGCGACCAACGACCTGCTCGCCTCGCGGATCAAGATCCGCTCGATGAACTTCATGCGCGGCCGCACGTTCCTCAGTCGCTACGTGATCATCGACGAGGCACAGAACCTGACGCCGAAGCAGATGAAGACGCTGATCACGCGTGCCGGACCGGGATGCAAGATGGTCTGCCTCGGCAACGTCGAGCAGATCGACACGCCCTACCTCACCGAAACCACTTCGGGCCTGACCTACGCGGTCGACCGCTTCAAGCACTGGCGCCATTCCGCCCATCTGACCCTGCGTCGCGGCGAGCGTTCGCGTCTGGCCGACTTCGCCTCGGAAGTGCTGTAAGCCGGGACAATATCCGGCGGCGCCTGCCTCGGCGGCAGGCGCGGCACGGCGCAAGCGAAGGAGATTGCGGCGCGTGCCGCAGGGAGGGACAGGATGCGATCGGAACGGAATCCTTTCCGTCCGATCGCACGGCCCTGTGGAACCCATGCCGCCGGCGGGCGGCGCGGCAATGCGCTAGAAGCGCATCGCCCAGACGGCTTCGAACTCGAGGTTGTCGCCGGTCGTGCTGTTGCGGGCGCGATAGCCCGGCACGCCGAGGAACACCGGTTCGCTGGAATACGCCGCCTGCATGCTGAGGCGCGCACGCGCGCCGAGCGCGCGGGCGTAACCGATGGCAACGGTGTGGTCGGCCGGATCGGCCTGGAGTGCATTGCGCAGCAGCGCCGAAGTCGGCTGCGGCTGCTGGCGCGTGGTGTAACGCAGTTCGAGCGCACCGAACCTGCGACCGTGGTAGGTCCAGCCGGCGCTGTAGACGTCGAGGTCCTGCCAGGCGAATTCCGGGCTTGCGCCGGTGCCGAGCAGGGCAAGGAAGCGGCGCGGCAGGGCCGGGTTGGTGAAGGCCGGCACCTGGCTGTACATGACCCGCTGCATGCCGACGTCGAACGCCAGCGACGGGGTCAACGCATAGCTCAACGACAGCGTGGCGCTGGCCGGGATGTCGAACTGGCCCGGGTCCGAATACACGCCGCGGTAGCTCTTGAACGCGTCCATGTTGACGCGCGACTGGTAGGCGACGTTCCAGCCGAAACGCTCGCCGATGCGGTTGCCGGCGTCGATGCGCAGGCCGCCGCCGTAGGAAGTCTCGCCCGGCATCGCCGGCCACAACGGGGCGTCGTCGATGATCGAGACCTCGCCGAGGCCGAGGGTGACGAAACGCTGGTAGGCCAGCACGGCGGTGACGCCGAACGTGCCGCTGCCGCCCCAGCGCTGGACCCAGGACGGTGCGATCACCGTGCGCTGCAGTCCGGCGTGCGGCAATTCGGCCGCCACGTCGGGCGCCGGCAGGGAAAGGTTCAGCGGCCGCTCGTCGAGCGTGCGACGACTGACCGAGAGACCGATGAATGCGGACGGCTCGAGGCCGGCGGAGGCCAGGGCGAAGGCGAACGCGCGCACGTCGGCGAGTTCATCGGAGACGCGCGGCTCGCGTGCGTCGATCACCGTGGCCCAGGCAAATCCCGGGGTGATGGCGGCCAGCGCATACGACTGCCAGCGCGCCGGCATCGGCGCGGCGGCATCGGCGCTGCCGTACGGCGCAGCGGACGCAAAAGAAGAGGGGAGCGCCAGCCCGAGGCCGATCGCTCCCGCAAATATGCGTGCTGTTGCTGTGGATACCCGCTGCATTGCCCTGGTTGCCGCGGTGGAAGGAGTGCTGCTGTTGCCGGCGCAGTTTGGCGCAAACGCAACAGCGGGTCAAGCACGCAACAGTCCGGCGGACGGCGGCGCGACGGCGATGTACAGTCGCCGGCCAAGGCTCCCGACGGGTCGGGGGTCGCAGACTGTCGCGAAAATCCAACAATGACGAAACCAGCCCCGAGGCGCCCGCTGGCGCTGACCATCGCCGGCTCCGATTCCGGCGGCGGCGCCGGCATCCAGACCGACCTGCGCACCTTTGCCGCCCTCGGCGTGCACGGGACCAGCGCGATCACCGCGGTGACCGCGCAGAACACCCGTGCCGTGACCCGGATCGCGATGTTGCCGGCGGCGATGATCGAGGCGCAGGTCGACGCCGTGCTCGACGACTTCGCCGTCGGCGCGATCAAGACCGGCATGCTCGGCAGCGCGCGCAGCGTGCGTGCGGTCTGCGCCGCGCTCGATCGCCACCCGGCAAGGCCGCTGGTGGTCGACCCCGTGCTGGTGGCGACTTCCGGCGCGCAGCTCGCCCGCGAAGGCCTGGTCGGCGCGATCCTGCGCCGCCTGCTGCCGCGGGCCACCCTGCTGACCCCGAACCTGCCGGAAGCGGCTCGCCTGCTCGGGCGCGAACTCGCCACCCGCGACGACCTGCGCGACGCCGGTCTGCGCCTGCGCGACGCCGGCGCGTTCGCGGTGCTGGTCAAGGGCGGCCACCTGCCGGGCCGCAGCGTGCATGACGTGCTGGTGACGCCCGCGGGAACGCAGTGGTTCCGGCATCCGCGCCTGACCGGCGAATCGCACGGCACCGGCTGCACGCTGGCCGCCGCGATCACCGCCCGGCTGGCCTGCGGCGCCCCCCTCGAGGAGGCGGTGGCGGACGCGATCGACTTCGTCCACCGCGCCATCGCGCACGGCTTCAGGCCCGGCAAGGGCGGCTTGACCGTGCTCGATCCGCTGGCCGCGGCCGGGCGCTGAGGCCTCAGCCGCGGGTGCGCTCGACGAGGGCGTCGGTGAAAGTCGTGGTGGTGCCGCTGCCGCCGAGGTCGGGGGTCAGGCGGTCGCCGGCGGCGAGGGTCGCGCGGATCGCCTCGCGCACGCGACGGGCCCGGTCCTCCATGCCGAGGTGGCCGAGCATCTGCGCGGCGCCGAGCAGCAGCGCGCACGGATTGGCCACACCCTTGCCGGCGATGTCGGGAGCGGAACCGTGCACGGCCTCGAAGATCGCCGCCTGCGCGCCGATGTTCGCGCCGGGCGCCAGGCCGAGGCCGCCGACCAGGCCCGCGCAGAGGTCGGAGATGATGTCGCCGAACAGGTTGGTGGTGACGATCACGTCGAACTGGTGCGGGTTCATCACCAGCTGCATGCAGGTGTTGTCGACGATCATCTCGTTGAACGGGATGTCGGCGTACTCGCGCGAGACGTCGCGGGCGACCTTGAGGAACAGGCCCGAGGTCGTCTTCATGATGTTCGCCTTGTGCACGGCGGTGACCTTGCGCCGGCCCTGGCTGCGCGCCATCTCGAAGGCGTAGCGCACGATGCGTTCGCAACCGTGGCGGGTGTTGCGGATCAGCGACTGCGCGACCTCGCCATCCGCGGACAGCGTCTGCCCTTCCGAACCGTAGGCGCCTTCGGTGTTCTCGCGCACGGTGATGATGTCGATGTCTTCGTAGCGCGCCTTGGTGCCGGGAAAGGTGATCGCCGGACGCACGTTGGCGTAGAGGTCAAAGCGCTTGCGCAACTCGACATTGAGCGAGCTGAAGCCGCCGCCGATCGGCGTGGTCAGCGGCCCCTTGAGGGCGACCGTGTGGCGGGCGATGGCATCGACCGTCGATTGCGGAAGCAGCTCGCCGACCTGCTGCTGGGCGGCCATGCCGGCCTCGACGAACTCGTATTCCAGACCGGCGTTGACGGCGTCGAGAACGCGCAGCACCGAGTCCATGATCTCCGGCCCGATGCCGTCACCCCGAATCACCGCAATCGTCTTGCTCATCAGTGGAACCAACTCCGTAAAGGACTGCCGCCAGGCGACAAATGCGTGCATTATCCGGAAATGACGATGCAGCGCACAACACGCATGCGGACGCTCCTGCGGCGATTTGCCGTCGTCCTGGCGGCGGTGCTGATGGCGCCCGCCGCGGTCGAGGCCGGCATCGGCAACGACCTGCGCCTCAGCCTGGTGGCCACCTCGCTGCACGCGCCGCAGGCGCCGCCCGACCTGCGCATCGAGGCGACCTGGCCGGACAGTTGCCTGCCGTTCGTCGAGCGCGCGACCGTCGTTCCCGGCCACATCGACATCCATCTGCGCGCGTCGCCGGGGCGCTGCCTGAAGCAGGCCAGTACCCTCGACCTGCGCACCAATCCCGCCCGCGCCTCCGGCTGGGAATCCCTTCCGCTCGACGTCTACGCGGTGCGCCTGTTCCTTGCCGGCGCCGACGGCAGCGAAACCCTGATCGCCTTCCAGTGGCTGGATGCCGCAGGGCAATCGGCGGCGACGCCGGAGAGCGGATTCTGGTGGTCGGTGGCGACCGACCGCGACACGCCACCGGCGCTCGCCGGCGGCGGCATCAGCCTCGAACGCCAGGGGACGCGCATCGCGGTGACCCTGTTCGGCTACGACGCCGGGCGCCCCGAGTGGGCCTTCGGCAGCGGCGTGCTGCGGGGAAGCGTGGCGCACGTGCAGCTCATGCGCATGCGCGGCGACACCGCCGCATTCGGCAGCGGCGTGGCGACGCCGGTGGCCGATGCGGGTCCGGTCCTGCACCTGCATTTTTCCTCGCCGGCCCGCGCGCAGGCATGGATCGAGCGGGACTTCGCCGGCGGCGCCCCCGGCATCGACCTGCAGCCGCTCGAGCTGGCGCGTTCGGCATTCGCGATCGACCGCCCCGGCAGTGCCTGGCAGGGGCGCTGGGTGCTGGTCGACACGGCGCGCCGCGCCGCGCGGGTGATCGTGCTCGATGCCACCCGCACCAGCGATGCCGACGGTTTCCGCCTGCTCGACGCGGCCGGCGGCGCGGAACTGGATTGCCGCATCGAGATCGGCAGCGACGCCTTCCCGCGCCAGTGCACGTTGCGGATCGACGGCGAAGTCGCCGCGGGTTTCGACCGCATCGGCCTCGACCGCCTGCAGGGGCGCAATACCGACGGCGAAACCGCCGAGCTGATCCGGCTGCCGGAGTGAGGCGGGAAGCGCAGCGGCGGCAGCGGGGAATGCAGACGACGCCGGCGTGACCGGCGCATCCGGGTTGCGCGCACACCCGCCCGGGCGGTCACTGCAGCCGCTGCCGCGGCGGGCTCAGCTTTGCGCGCTGCCGGCGAGTTCGGCGAGGCGGCCGCTGCGGTCGGCGGCGACCAGATCGTCGAAGCCGCCGACGTGGGTACCATTGATGAAGATCTGCGGGACGCTGCGGCGACCGCCGGAGCGGGCGAGCATTTCCTCGCGGCGCGCCGGATCGCTGTCGACGCGGATTTCCTCGTAGTCGAGGCCCTTCTGGCGCAGCAGGTTCTTCGCCGCCACGCAGTAGGGGCAGATCAGTGTCGTGAACATTTCGACCTTGGCCATGGATCGCGCTCCCGCGGTGAAGGGCATCGTCCCGAAATGTGGCCGCTGCGACCGCTTGCAAGCCCGGCACGCAGCGGGCCGGCCGGCGCGGCGGGCAAGTCGGAAGCTCACACCCGCTTAAGGCTCGGCCGGGTAGACTCGCCCCGTTTTGTGCGCACCCGCGGAGCCCTGCATGTCCGGCCGTCGCCTGCTTTCCCTGATCCTCGCCAGCGCCCTCACCGGCCTTGCCGGCGCGCAGGAGGCCCCGCGCCTGCCCGACATCGGCAGCTCCGCCGGCAGCGCCGCGACGCCGGCCGAGATGCGCGAGTACGGCGCGAGCATGCTGCGCGAACTGCGCTCCTACAACCTGGTCTTCGACGATCCGCTGGTCAGCGACTACCTCGACTCGCTCGGCTACCGGCTGGTCGCCCACAGCGAAGGCGCCGGCCAGCCGTTCACCTTCTTCGTCGTGCGCAGCAACGACATCAATGCCTTCGCCGCACCGGGCGGCTACCTCGGCTTCAACGTCGGCCTGATCACCGCGGTGACCAGCGAGGACGAACTCGCCGCGGTCATCGGCCACGAAATCGCCCACATCACCCAGCAGCACACGCTGCGCGCCTTCGAGGATTCGAAGAAGACCTCGCTGCCGATCGCGCTGGCCATGCTCGGGGCGCTGGCCGTGGCCGGCTCGCGCACCGACGATGCCAGCGAGGCGGTCTTGATGACCGGCCTCTCGCTGATCCAGCAGCGCGCGATCAACTTCACCCGCTACGACGAAATGGAAGCCGACCGCGTCGGCATCCAGACGCTGGCGCGCGCCGGATACGATCCGCTGGCGATGGCCGACACCTTCGCCATGTTCCAGCGCATCATGCGCACGAACGGCATCGACATCCCCGAGTTCCTGCGTACCCACCCGGTCGACGTCACTCGCATCGCCGACGCGAAGTCGCGTGCCGAAGCGCTCGGCAAGGCGCATGCCGCCAGCTTCGGCCGCGCACCGCGCGGCACGACGGGAGACGCCTTCAGCGACGATGCCGGTTGCGCCGGCGTTGCCCGCATCGGCGAACTCGAGCCGGCGCGCACGCTGGCCTGCCAGCCGGCATCGCTGCAGCTGTCGGTGCCGGTGCTGGCAAGCGCGACCCATGTCTCGCGCAGGAATGCCGCCACTGCGGACACGCCGGTGTACTTCGAACTGATGCGCGAACGCGCACGCGTGCTCAATGCCGACTCGGCGAACGCTATCTTGCGCTACTACGCCGACGACCTGCGCGGCAATCCGGCCTTCGACACGCCGGCCAACCGCTACGGTCATGCGCTCGCCCTGTTGCGCGTGCGCCAATCGAAGGAAGCGGTGGCGGCATTCACCGACCTCGTCGATGCCCATCCCGGCCAGTCGGTGTTCGAGCTCGGCCTTGCCGCCGCCGAGGACCAGGCCGGACAGAAGGCCGCGGCACTCGCGCGCCATGCCCGCATCAACGCGGATTTCCCCGGCAACCGCGCGATCACCCTGGCCTACGCGGACGCCCTGCTGGCCACCGGCGGAGCCGATCCGGCGCGCACCGCGCAGGAACTGCTGCGCCCGCTCGTGCAGCGCCGTGCCGACGATCCGGAGCTGCAACGGGCATTCGGACGCGCCAGCGAACTGGGTGGCGACAAGGTACGCGCAGCCGAGGCCTTTGCCGAGGTGACCTTCCTCAACGGGCGGCCGGAAGACGCCCTCAACCAGCTCAGCGCGCTGGCGAAGGACGGCGACCTCGACTACTACCAGCGCGCCCGCGTCGAGGCACGCATCACGTCGATGACACCGGTGGTGCTCGACCAGCGCAAGCGCGGCATGCGCGACGGCAGTGGCGGCAACGTCGCCGCACCGGCGGCCGATTGCGGGCGCCGGCTGTGCCTGCATGCGTCATCCCGCGGTAACAATCCTGCGCTGCAATGATATGGTCACAAGGCGCCCATGACGGGGCCATTCCCGGCGATATCGTGCAGAAACACGTCCTGATCGTGGAAGACGAACCGGCGATCCGCGACATGGTCGCGTTTGCCTTGCGCAAGGCCGGCATGGAGGCGATCCATGCCTCCGACGCGCGCAGCGCGCAGACGGCGATCGGCGACCGCATCCCCGACCTCATCCTGCTCGACTGGATGCTGCCCGGCATGCCCGGCATCGACCTTGCCCGCCGCCTGCGCAAGGACGAGCTCACCCGCGACATCCCGATCATCATGCTGACCGCGCGCGGCGAGGAAGGCGACCGCGTCAGCGGCCTCGATGCCGGCGTCGACGATTACGTGGTCAAGCCGTTTTCGGCGCGCGAGCTGGTGGCGCGCATCCGCGCGGTGCTGCGCCGGACCCACGGCGAGGACACCGAAGGCATCATCGAGATCGCCGGGCTGCGCATCGACAGCGCCGCCCACCGCGTCTTTGCCGGCGAGCAGACCGTGCCGATCGGCCCGACCGAATACCGCCTGCTGCATTTCTTCATGACCCACCCCGAGCGGGTCTACACGCGCAGCCAGCTGCTCGACCATGTCTGGGGCGGGGGCGTCTACGTCGAGGAGCGCACCGTCGACGTGCATATCCGCCGCCTGCGCATGACGCTTGAACCCTACGAGAAGGACGCTCTCGTGCAGACCGTGCGCGGCGCCGGTTACCGCTTTTCCGCAAGCGTGTGAAGGCCCGGGTCGCCCGCCGGCGCGGCAGCCTCGTCGGCCTCGTCCGTGCCTTCCGTGACGCCGCCGCGGCATTGCCGGACGCGCTCGTCGCGATCGACGAGGAACGGCGCATCCGCTGGTTCAACACCGCCGCCGGGCGCCTGCTCGGCCTCGCCTATCCGGACCACCTCGGCCGCCGCGCCGACGAGGTCGTGGCGATCCCCGGCCTGCCCGCCTGGCTCGCCGCGGATGGAGCCGAACCGCTCAACGATGTCGCTGCGCCCGGCGATGCCGACGTCCACCTCAGCCTGCGCCTGATTCCCTACGCCGACAATCACGCCCTGCTGCTCGGCCGCGACATCAGCCAGGTCCTGCGCGTGGAGAAGGTGCGCCGCGACTTCGTCGCCAACGTCTCGCACGAGCTGCGCACCCCGCTGACCGTCGTGCACGGCTACCTCGATCTGATCGAGCCGGAGCAGGTTCCCGAGTTCGAATCGATCCTGCGCGAACTGCGCAAGCAGTCGCACCGCATGACCCAGATCGTCGAGGACCTGTTGACCCTGTCCCGGCTCGACTCGGGAGAAAACCTGCCGCAGATGCGGGTGGCGATGGGTCCGCTGGTGCGCACCCTGCTGCGCGATGCCGAGGGCCTCAGCCGCGGCCGCCACGTGATCACCCTCGAGCACGACGACGGCCAGGACCTGCTCGGCTCGCCGAAGGATCTCTACAGCGCGTTCTCGAACCTGGTCAGCAATGCGGTGCGTTACACGCCGGTCGGCGGCCACATCACGATCGGCTGGCGGACCGGCCCCGACGGCGGCCGCCTCAGCGTGCGCGACAGCGGGCACGGCATCCCGGCCCGCCACCTGCCGCGCCTGACCGAACGCTTCTACCGGGTGTCGACCAGCCGTTCGCGCGAATCCGGCGGCACCGGCCTCGGCCTGTCGATCGTCAAGCATGTCCTGCAGCTGCACGATGCCCACCTCGACGTGCAGAGCGAAGTCGGCGTCGGCAGCACGTTTGCGTGTATCTTCGGCGTCGAGCGCCTGCTCCCGCCGGAGCCGGTCTGCGAGGACGCCTGAGCATGAATTCCAGCATTGCTGGCCTCGACATCGACAGCGGGGCACCGGTTGCCGCGCCCGCAGGAGTGGCGATCGAGCGCGTGCTGCCGGACTTCACCGATCCGGCCCTCTACCTCAACCGCGAACTCGCCCAGATCGAGTTCAACATGCGGGTGATGGCGCAGGCGGAGGATCCGCGCAATCCGTTGCTGGAACGCCTGCGCTTCATGTGCATCTCGTGCACCAACCTCGACGAGTTCTTCGAGGTGCGCGTGGCGATCCTCAAGCACCACCTCTCGTTCGGCGACGTGCAGCCCGGCGCCGACGCCATGGCTCCGGGCGAGGTGCTGGCGCGGATCCGCGAACGCACCCTGACCCTGGTCAAGAAGCAGTACGACTTCTGGAACGACACCCTGCTGCCGGATCTCGCCCGCGAAGGCATCCGCTTCCCGCGCCGGCAGGAATGGACGGTCAAGCAGCGCCGCTGGCTGCAGGGCTATTTCCGCAACGAGACGCTGCCGGTGCTGTCGCCGCTCGGCCTCGATCCGGCGCATCCGTTCCCGCGCATCCTCAACAAGAGCCTGACCCTCGCGGTCGTGCTCAAGGGCAAGGATGCGTTCGGCCGCGAGGGCCACATGGCCCTGCTGCGCGCGCCGCGCTCGCTGCCGCGCATCATCCGCCTGCCGGCCGAGGTCGCCGAAGACCGCTACGAGTTCGTCTTCCTCGCCGACGTGCTGCACGAGTTCATGGACGAACTGTTCCCCGGCATGCAGGTCAAGGGCTCCTACCAGTTCCGCGTGACCCGCAACAGCGAACTGTCGGTCGACGAGGAGGAGGTGGAAAACCTCGCCCTCGCCCTGCGCGAGGAACTGCGCGGACGCGGCTACGCGCGCGCCGTGCGCCTGGAGGTCGGCTCGAACTGCCCGAAGGCGATCACGACGATGCTGAAGCAGAACTTCGAGCTCGCCGACCAGGACATCTACCGCTGCGAGGGGCCGGTCAACGTCAGCCGCAGCATCGCCATCTACGACCAGATCGACCGCCCGGACCTCAAGTACGCGCCGTTCACCCCGCGACCGAGCGCGGTCGGCGCCGACGCCAGCCTGTTCGACGCGATCCGCGAGCGCGACATCCTCCTGCACCATCCGTTCGAGTCGTTCTCCGCGGTCGCCGAGCTGGTCAAGCAGGCCAGCGTCGATCCCGACGTGCTGGCGATCAAGCAGACCCTGTACCGCGCCGGCAACGATTCGCCGCTGGTCGACTCGCTGATCGAGGCCGCGCGCCAGGGCAAGGACGTGACCGTCGTCGTCGAGCTGCGCGCCCGCTTCGACGAGGAGGCCAACCTGCGTCTCGCCAACCGGCTGCAGGAGGCCGGCGTGCAGGTGGTCTACGGCGTGGTCGGCTACAAGACGCACGCCAAGATGCTGCTGATCGTGCGCCGCGAGCGGGGCGGCCTGCGCCGCTACGTGCACCTGTCGACCGGCAACTACCACCAGGTGACCTCGCGCACCTACACCGACTTCGGCCTGATGACCGCCGATGCCGAGATCGGCGAGGACGCCCACCTGCTGTTCCTGCAGCTGTCGGGGCTCGGTCCGATCATCAAGCTCAAGCAGTTGCTGCACTCGCCGTTCACCCTGCACAAGGGCCTGATGGCGAAGATCGCGCGCGAGACCGCATTCGCGCGGGCCGGCCGCCCTGCCCGCATCAAGGCGAAGATCAACGCGCTCAACGAACCGGCGGTGATCTCGGCGCTGTACGAGGCCTCCTGTGCCGGCGTGCGCATCGACCTCATCGTGCGCGGCGCCTGCACGCTGCGCCCCGGCATCCACGGCGTCTCCGACAACATCCAGGTGCGCTCGATCGTCGGCCGCTTCCTCGAGCACAGCCGCGTGTACTGGTTCGAGAACGGCGGCGAACCGGAGATCTACTGCTCGAGTGCCGACTGGCTCGACCGCAACCTGCTGCGCCGCGTCGAAACCTGCTTCCCGATCCGCGACCCCGAGCTCGCCGCCCGCGTCCACGACGAAGCCCTCGACAACTACCTTGCCGACAACACCCAGGCCTGGATCCTCGAGGCGGACGGCAGCTACACCCATCTGCAGCCCGGCGACGAGCCCGCGCATTCCGCGCAGGCCACGCTGCTCGCGAAGCTCTGCGGCTGATGCCGACCGACGCCGCCCGCCCACCCGACGACGGCGACGTGTTCGCCGCCGCCGACCTCGGCTCGAACAGTTTCCACCTCGTGGTGGCGCGCTACGGCCGCGGCGAGCTGCGCGTGATCGATCGCCTGCGCGAAAGCGTGCGCCTCGCCGCCGGCCTGCGCGACGACGGCTCGCTCAATCGCGAACGGCGCGAAGCCGCGTATGCCTGCCTCGCCCGCTTCGGCCAGCGCCTCGCCGGCGTCGCCGCCGACCACGTGCGTGCGGTGGCCACCAACGCGGTGCGCCAGCTGGCCCATCCGCAAGCCTTCCTGCTGCCGGCCGAAACCGCGCTCGGCCATCCGATCGAAATCGTCTCCGGCCGCGAGGAAGCGCGCCTGATCTATCTCGGCGTCGCCCACGGCCTGCCGCTGGCCGAACACAAGCGCCTCGTCGTCGACATCGGCGGCGGCAGCACCGAGTTCATCATCGGCCGCGGTTTCGACGCCCTCGAGCGCGAGAGCCTGCAGGTCGGCTGCATCGCCAGCACGTTGCGGTTCTTCGGCGACGGCCGCATCACCCCGCGGCGCTGGCAACAGGCGAAAGGCGAAATCGCCGTCGAACTGCAGCAGTTCGGCGCCCACTACCGCGAACGCGGCTGGGCCGAGGCGGTCGGCTCGTCCGGAACGGCCAAGGCGATCGGCGCGGTCGTCCAGGCCAACGGCTGGAGCGATGGCGGCATCACCGCGGCCTCGCTCGACAAGCTGCGCGAGGCACTCCTGCGCAGCGGCGACATCAGCCGCCTCGACCTCGCCGGCCTGTCCGGCGAGCGCACGCCGATCATCGCCGGCGGCGTGGTCATCCTCGAAACCGTGTTCGACACCTTCCGCCTCGAGCGCATGAGCGTGTGCGAAACCGCCATGCGCGAAGGCCTGCTGCACGACATGCTCGGTCGCGCCCTGCAGACCGATCCGCGCCATACCAGCATCGGCGCCCTTGCCCAGCGCAGCGACGTCGACCAGGCCCAGGCCGCACGCGTCAGCCGCACCGCGACCATGCTGTTCGAACAGGTCGCCGGCGCCTGGCAGCTGGAAGCCCCGGCACGCGACCTGCTCGGCTGGTGCGCGCAGATCCACGAGATCGGCCTGGCCATCGCCCACAGCCAGCACCACCTGCACGGCGCCTACATCGCCGCCAATTCCGACCTCGCCGGCTTCGGCAGCCAGGAACAGGCCCTGCTCGCGGCCATCCTGCGTTCGCACCGGCGGCGTCCGGACGACGGCCAGCTGCAGGCCCTGCCGGCACGCATGCAGCCGGCCGCACAGCGCCTGACTGCCCTGCTGCGACTCGCCGTGCTGCTGCATCGCGCGCGCAGCGACGAGCCGCTGCCGGCCCTGCGCCTCGCCGCCAGCGGCAACCAGCTCGCCCTGGAGCTGCCGCGCAGCTGGCTGGAACGCCATCCGCTGACGCGCGTGGATCTCGAGCAGGAACGCGACTACCTCAAGCACATCGACATCAAGCTGCAGGTCGCCAAGGCCTGAGCGGATCGCGCATCCGCGCGCGAGCGCCTATCATGCGCCGTCCCGTTCACGCCGAGGCCTGCCATGATCGCCACCCGCATCACCCGCATCCTGCTGCTGTCGTTGCTGCTGCCGTTCGCCGCCCAAGCGCAGACCACCGCGCCGGCCGCGCCCGCGGCGGCCGAGGCCACCGTCGACACGACGAGCCCGCCGAAGGTCCTGATCAAGACCAGCCTCGGCGACATCACCGTCGAACTCGATGCGGTGAAAGCGCCGAAAAGCGTCGAGAACTTCCTCCAGTACGTGAAGGACGGCTTCTACGACGGCACCATTTTCCATCGCGTGATCGACGGCTTCATGATCCAGGGCGGCGGCTTCACTCCCGACCTGCGCCAGAAGCCGACCCGCGCGTCGATCCAGAACGAGGCGAAGAACGGCCTGTCGAACCGCCGCGGCACGATCGCGATGGCGCGCACGCCGGACCCGAATTCGGCCACCGCGCAGTTCTTCATCAACGTCGTCGACAACCGCAACCTCGACTACGTCAATGACGACACCTACGGCTATGCCGTGTTCGGCACGGTCGTCTCCGGCATGGACGTGGTCGATCGCATCAAGGCCACGCCGACCGGTCCGAAGGGACCGTTCCCGCGCGACGTGCCGGCCACCGACATCGTCATCGAGAAGGTCTCGGTGGTCGAGTGAGGCCGGTTGCCAGCGCGGTCGGCATTCGCCCCGCGCTGGCATCGGTCCGCAACGAGGCCGGGGTCCGCCATGGCGACGCTGTTCATCTCCGACCTCCACCTGGATGCCGCGCGTCCGCACATCCTCGACGCCTTCGACCGTTTCATCCTCGATGAGGCGGTCCATGCCGATGCGCTCTACATCCTCGGCGACCTCTTCGAAGCCTGGATCGGCGACGACTCCGCGGACCCCGCCGGGCAGCGTTTCCTCGCCGGGCTGCAGCCGCTGCGCGAAGCCGGCCGGCCGTGCTTCTTCCTCCACGGCAACCGCGATTTCCTGCTCGGCGCCGGCTATGCGCGACGCGCCGGCCTGACCCTGCTGGCGGATCCCGCGGTCGTGCAGATCGGCGGTGAGCGCACCCTGCTCATGCACGGCGACACGCTGTGCACCGACGACCATGCCTACCAGGCGTTCCGCACGCAGTCGCGGGCGCCGGCCTGGCAGCGCGCCTTCCTTGCGCGCCCGCGCGACGAACGCGAGGCGTTCGCCCGCCAGGCCCGCGCCGAGAGTCGGCGCTACACCACCGACGCCAGCCACTCGGCCCTGATGGACGTCAACGACGACGCCGTGCGCGCCGCGCTGCGCGCCCACGGCTGCCTGCGCCTCATCCACGGCCATACCCATCGCCCGGCGAGCCATCGTTTCGAACTCGACGGCCGGCCCGCGCAACGCATCGTGCTGGGCGACTGGTACGAACAGGAAAGCTGGCTGAGTCTCTGAGCCCGGATCGACGGGTTGGCGCACGCGGCCCGGCTCTCTCCCGCAGCGACCCTGCCCCCTGCGGCAGGTTGTCGTATTGCCAATAAGAATGATTTTCATTAGGTTTAACGAATCGCGGCGCCAGGGGGCTGCCGACGGCAGTCGTCCCATGCAGACATCGCGTGCCCGAACCGACTTCCCTCGCGCAGTCGCGGCCGTTGCCGGCCGGGCCGCCGGGCCGCGCCATGCCATCCGCGGCGGTGCACCGCCGCCGACCTGAACACCGCAATCCCCTCCCGCTCCACTCGCGCCAGCCTCCCCGCCAGCCGTTCTGCCCGCCGAACGTCGTGACGCCCCGCGCGCGGCCCTCCCCGAAGACATCCCGGAAAGACCATCGATGAATCCGCGTCCCGCCCGCTCCCTGCGCCGCAACCCGCTCGTTGCCGTCATCGCGCTCGCACTCGTCTCGCCCGCCGCTTTCGCCGACATGCCATCCGAAGCCGATGCCGTGCAGATGCAGCAGGTCGTCGTCACCGCCTCGGGTTTCGAGCAGAAGATCACCGACGCCCCGGCCAGCATCAGCGTCATCACGCACGAGGAGTTGCAGAAGCGTCCCTACATGACCCTGATCGATGCCGTGCGCGACCTCGAGGGCGTCGACGTCGGCGAGACCTCCGACAAGACCGGCCAGAAAACCATCAGCATGCGCGGCATGGGCTCGGACTACACCCTGATCCTCATCGACGGCAAGCGCCAGAACAACCACGGCGACATCTACCCGAACGCGTTCGGCGGCAACCAGTTCAACCACATCCCGCCGCTCGACATGATCGAGCGCATCGAGGTCATCCGCGGCCCCGCCTCGACCCTCTACGGCGCCGACGCACTCGGCGGCGTCATCAACATCATCACCCGCAAGGTCGCCGGACGCTGGTACGGATCGGCCACGGCAACCCGCAACGTCCAGGAAAACGACGAGTTCGGCACCGACAGCACCTTCGATTTCGCCCTGATGGGCCCGCTCGCCAGCGACCGTTTCGGCATCGGCCTGCGCGGCTCCTGGTACCGGCGCGATTCGTCGACTCCCGAATACGAGATCATCCACGACCCATCCGGTGCACCGCACGAGCGCTCGCTCGGCTTCGGTGGCGGCGGCAAGACCGTCGACAACACCAACAAGGGTCTCGGCGCGACCCTGACCTGGAAGCCCGCCGACAACCAGTCCGTCATGTTCGACTACGACACCTCCGAGCAGGTCTACGACAACACGCCCTACACCAACAACCTCGGCACCACCGCCTATCCGCTCGGCACCGTCGACGGCGTCAACAGCTCGAGCCTCTGGCGCTCGGGTCCGCGCGTCGGCTACACCGACGAGCAGCGCTTCACCCGCGACCAGTGGTCGCTCGTGCACAACGGTGAATGGTCGTTCGGATCGAGCTTCCTCTCGCTCGCCCACATCGACACCGGCAACCATGGCCGCACCCTGCCGTTCAGCGTCGAGGAACGCCTGCTGCACGAACAGATCTTCCGCGGCACCGGCGACTACGCCGGCATGACCGTCGCCCAGCGCCAGGCCTTGATGGCCGAGTTGTTCCTGCCGCGGCCGAAGCGGGTGATGGAAAGCCGCCAGTACACCCTCGACGGCAAGCTCGACATGCCGTTCGAAGGCTGGGGCGGCAACCATCACTTCGTCGTCGGCGGCCAGGTCATCGATGGCGAACTCGAGGACGGCGTGTTCGGCATGGAAAGCGGCAACGGCCGCGGCACCGTGCAGGATCACGAGATGTGGAGCGTGTTAGTCGAGGACAACTGGACGCCGGTCGAACAGCTGACCGTCACCGGCGGCCTGCGCCATGACGACCACAACCGGTTCGGCGGGCATCTCAGCCCGCGCCTGTACGGGGTCTACACCATCAGCCCGGCCTGGACCCTCAAGGGCGGCATCAGCACCGGCTACAAGACGCCGAAGACCACCGACCTCTACGACGGCATCACCGGATTCGGCGGCCAGGGCACGCTGCCGTTCGCCGGCAATCCCGACCTCCAGCCGGAAACCAGCGTCAACAGCGAGATCGCCGTGTACTGGTCGTCGGTCGACGGCCGCCACAACTTCAACGCGACGGTCTTCCACAACAACTTCCGCGACAAGATCGAGAACGGCGAAGCCACGCAGACCTGCGAAGCCACCGGCGGCGTGCGTCCCTGCGTCAACCTCGGCGATTTCGAGGCGCTCGGCTACACGAGCTGGACGCAGAAGGTCAACGTCGACAAGGCGCGCGTGAAGGGTGTCGAACTCGCCGGTCGCTGGGGCATCACCGATGCGCTGTCGCTGCGCGCCAACTACACCTTCACCGACAGCGAGCGCCTGAGCGGCGCCGACAAGGGCCTGCCGCTGACCGAAGCCGCCCGGCACATGACCAATGCCACCCTCGACTGGGCCATCAGCGACCGCTTCAGCGCCCAGCTGATCGGCGAGGCACGCTCGAAGCGCTACCGCGGCTCGACCGACTCCGCCGGCAACCCGCTCCATTACAAGAGCTACGACGTCTATCACCTCGGCGCGCAGTTCCGCGTCAACGACCACGTCTCGATCGCCGGGCGCATCAACAACGTGCTCGACGAGGACTTCACCAGCTTCCGCACCGACTTCAACCTGAACGCCGACGGCAGCTACACGCCGGTGTACACCGATGACTACAACAACAAGGACAAGTCGCGGAACCTGTGGATGAGCCTCAACGTGAAGTTCTGATTCCGGACCGGCGGCGGCCGTGGCGCGGGCCGGCGCGGCCGCCGGGCGCGACGCAACGGCCGGCGGCCGGGGGCGGCGCCCTGCGCGAGGCCCGCCCGGCTCCGTTCCGGATGGTGCCGGACCCGGCGCAGTGACGCCTGCAGCGATCCGGCTATACTCGGCGACCTGTCATTCAAACGTCGCGGAATGAATCCGAACTTCCTCGAATTCGAAGCACCGATCGCCGAACTCGAAGCCCGGATCGACGAGCTGCGCCATGCCAGCCACGATCAGGCCTTCAACATCGAGGAGGAGATCGGCAAGCTCAAGGACAAGCTGAAGTCCCGCACCGCCGAGATCTTCCGCACCCTGACCCCGTGGCAGGTCGCCCAGCTGGCGCGCCATCCGGGTCGGCCCTACACGCTCGACTACGTGAAGGTCATCTGCGAGGAGTTCCACGAACTCGCCGGCGACCGCGCCTATGCCGACGATGCCGCCATCGTCGGCGGACTGGCCCGCATCGACGGCGAGGCCTTCGTCCTCATCGGCCACCAGAAGGGCCGCGACACCAGGACCAAGATCCGCCGCAACTTCGGCATGCCGCGTCCCGAGGGCTATCGCAAGGCGCTGCGCCTGATGAAGCTGGCCGAACGCTTCTCGCTGCCGATCCTGACCTTCATCGACACCCCGGGCGCGTACCCCGGCGTCGGCGCCGAGGAGCGCGGGCAGAGCGAGGCGATCGCGCGCAACCTGCTCGAGATGTCGGAACTGAAGGTGCCGATCCTGTGCACGGTGATCGGCGAAGGCGGATCCGGCGGCGCGCTCGCGATCGGCGTCGGCGACCGCACGATCATGCTGCAGTACTCGACCTATTCGGTGATCTCGCCGGAAGGCTGCGCCTCGATCCTGTGGAAGACCGCCGAGAAGGCCCGCGACGCCGCCGAGGCGCTCGGCATCACCGCGTCGCGCCTGCTCGAACTCGGCCTGGTCGACAAGGTCGTGCGCGAACCGCTCGGCGGCGCCCACCGCAACCCGCGCGCGATGGCCGTGCGCCTGAAGGCCGTGCTGCTCGGCCAGCTCGAGGCCCTGAGGCGCCTCGACACCGCCACCCTGCTCGAACAGCGCTACCAGCGCCTGCGCCGCTACGGCGCCTACAAGGCCGCCTGATCGATCCTGCGCAGCGCCTGGTAAAAGCCTGAGACACGGAGCACACGGAGCACACGGAGGAGAAGCGCCTGAACAGGCTCTTCCCTTCGTGCATTTCGAGTCCTTCGAGTTTCAGGCTTCTGCTTCGGCGTCCGCGCAAGGCAGGAACGCAAGAGCGAAAGACCGAAACTCGAAGGCCACGAAGGAAGTGCAAAGCTTTGCGCGCTTTTCTCCGTGTGCTCCGTGTGCTCCGTGTTTCAGGCTTTTCGCTTTCCGCGTTCCAGGCTTCCGTTCTCCGACCGGATCGTGAACCCTGCGCGGGCCCTCAGTCGTCGGTGGGCACGTCGACCTTGCCGGTGACGTTGCGATGCGAGGTGTCGCCGCTGCCCTGCGACTTCACGGTGAGGTCTCCGCGCACGCCGTCGACGGTCACGTCGCCCGAACCGGTCGAATCGACGGTCACGCTGCCGCCGATGTCGCGCAGGTCGACATCCCCCGAACCGACATGGCCGACGCGCACGCTGCCGTCGACGCGACGGAAGGTCAGGTCGCCCGAACCACCGCTGCCGACCTCGACATCGCCGCGCACGCCTTCCACGTTGAAGTCTCCGGAGCCGGTCGAATCGAGGATGAAACTGCCGGCTTCGCGTGCCTCGACGTCACCGGAACCGACCTTGGCGCGCAGCAGGCCGGCGACGTTGCGCGCCTCGAGATCGCCCGATCCGGCCCGCCATGCGAGCGCGGCGACATCGGCGACGACCGCGTCGCCCGAACCCGTGTCGACCTCGAGTGCGAGCGTCTGCGGAATGCGCACCTCGAGATCGAGCGAGGCGTAGGCCGAACCGAACAGCGACCACGATTGGCCATCGCGCTCGGCACGCAGGATGACGCGACCGCCTTCGCGGCGTTCGCTCACGCGCACGCGTTCGAGCAGTTCGGCGCTCGACGCGCAGGCCTTGCCGCGCACCTCGATGCGGTCGAGGCCGGCGACGCCGCGCACATCGAGGTCGGACGCGCCCAGTTCCAGCACGAGCGACTCGACGCCGGCCACGCCGATATCGAGATCGCGTGCGGCGCGATGCTTGCAGTCGTCGGCGTGCGCGGCGGATGCCAGCAACAGGGCAGCGGAAGCGAGGATCAGGCAACGCATGGCGAATCTCCCGGGAATGACCCCCATGGGATACGGCCGGGGCGCAAATGGTTTACAGCCCCGAAGGGCCCGACGAAACGCTGCAGGAAACGGCTTCAGCCGTGATGCCTTTGCCTTGCGGCGTGGTACAGCCAGAACATCACGGCTGAAGCCGTTTCCTGCGACGGCGACGCAAGGATGCCCCCGCAAACCGCGCCCGCGCCCGCGCCCTCGCCCCTCGCCCCTCGCCCCTCGCCCCTCGCCCTTCTAGCCCCTTCCAGCTCCTAACCCCTTTCTTCCGCCTTGGCCCGCTCCCACAGCCGGTCCTGCTCCGCCAGCGGCCGACCGGCGAGCCCGCCGTCGTTCGCGGCCAGCGCTTCCATGCGGCGGAAGCGGCGTTCGAACTTGGCATTGGCCTGGCGCAGCGCGGCGGAGGGGTCGACGCGTGCATGGCGGGCGAGGTTGACGCAGACGAACAGCACGTCGCCGATCTCGTCGGTCAGCCGCTCCCGGTCGGCACCGGCGGCGAATTCCGCGCGGACCTCGTCGATCTCCTCGGCGAGCTTGTCGAGCACGGGACCGACATCGGGCCAGTCGAAACCCACCGTGGCCGCGCGCTTCTGCAGCTTGAGCGCGCGCTGCCATTCCGGCAGGCCGCGGGTGATGCCGGCCAGCGCGCTGGTGTCGGACTCGCCGCGCGCGGCACGCTCCTGCGCCTTGATCGCCTCCCATGCAGCCAAAGCGGCATCGGCATCCTCGACCTTCATGTCGCCGAACACGTGCGGATGGCGCTCGACCAGCTTGGTGCAGATCGCCTCGACGACGTCGGCGAAACGGAAATGTCCGGCTTCCTCGGCCATCCGCGCATGGAACACCACCTGCAGCAGCAGGTCACCGAGTTCGCCGCGCAGGTCGGCGAAGTCCTTGCGATCGATCGCGTCGGCGACTTCGTAGGCTTCCTCGATCGTGTAGGCGGCGATCGAGTGGAAGTCCTGCTTGATGTCCCAGGCGCAACCGCGTTGCGGATCGCGCAGGCGCGCCATGATGGCGATGAGGTCGTCGATGCTGGACATCGGAGTCTCCGTTCGGGAAGGCGGACTCAGGCGGCCGACAGCAGCCGGGCCCAGTCGGTGCCGGTATCGCCGCAGGCGAGGAATTCGGGATTGAGCAGGGAGTCGCGCGTGTTGTAGGCCAGCGCCCGGCCGGCCAGATCGACCACCGCGCCGCCGGCCTCCTCCAGCACGCACTGCGCGGCCGCGGTGTCCCACTCCGAGGTCGGGCCGAGGCGCAGGTAGAGGTCGGCCTCGCCGGCGGCGATGCGCAGGAACTTCAGCGACGAACCGAGCGGCATCAGCACGTGTTCGCCGACGCGTTCGAGCAGGCCGGCCTGGCGCGCGTCGCCGTGGGAACGGCTGCCGGCAACCACCAGCGGTTCGACGCGTGCGCGCGTGCGCAGGCGCTGCGCTTCGCCGGCGCCGACCGCCTGCCAGGCGCCGGCGCCGCTGCACGCCCAGGCGATCTGGCCGCTGACCGGCGCCTGGACCACGCCGAGCACGGGACGATGGCCGTCGATGAGGGCGATGTTGACGGTGAACTCGCCGTTGCGCTTGACGAACTCGCGCGTGCCGTCGAGCGGATCGACCAGCCAGTAGCGCGTCCAGCGCGAACGCTCCGGCCAGGGCACCCCGGCCGCTTCCTCGGACAGCACCGGGATGTCGGGCGTCAGTGCGCGCAGGCCGTCGGCGATGACGTGGTGGGCGGCAAGATCGGCCGCGGTCAGCGGCGAACGGTCGTCCTTGCGGGTGACGTCGAAGTCACCCTCGTAGACCTCGAGAATGGCCGCACCGGCCCGGCTCGCGATCGCGCGGACCTGCGCGGCGAGTTCCATCCCGGTCACGGACAAGGCCGGTAGCGGCCGGCGAGATACTCGCGTGCGATGAACAGCGCGGCAATCGAACGGCCCTCGCTGACCTCGGGTTCGTTGAGCAGCCGGTGCAGTTCGCCGAGCTTCCACGGCACCACCTCGAGTTCCTCCGGCTCGTCGCCCTGCAGGCGCTCCGGGTAGAGGTCGCGCGCCAGCACCACGTGGGTCATCGAGCTCATGTAGGCCGGCGCCAGCGACAGGCTGCCGAGGATGTGCAACTCGCGGGCGCCGAAGCCGATCTCCTCCTTGAGTTCGCGGTCGGCGCCCTGCTCGACCGTTTCGTCCTGGTCGAGGCGTCCCTTCGGCAGGCCGAGTTCGTAGCGGCCGAGGCCGGTGCCGTACTCGCGCACCAGCAGGACGGTGTCGTCGTCCTGCATCGGCACGATCACCACGGCACCGAGGCCGGAGCCGCGCAGGCGCTCGTGCGTGCGCCGCTCGCCGTTGGAAAACTCGAGATCGACCTCTTCGGCGCGGAGGAAACGGCTGTTGTCGACGGAGCGGGTGGCGAGGACGATCGGCGGTTTTCGCATCGCGGCATTGTACCTTCTGCCCGCAGTTCCGGTGCCGGCGCAGGCGCCGGCACGGCCTCTGGGTCGCATCGGCGCGGCACACGAAACGTCCGGTCCGCGGCACAAGGAGGTGGCGGCGGCCACCGGGGAGGATGGACCGCCGCCGGAACGACGTCGTGGGGAGGGGAGGGTACGACGCCGTTCTGACTGGCGGGCGGGGCCGGGATTTTCCGGCAACCACCCGTTGCAGGTAGGCAGATGGGGGGCGGATTGCCGGTTGCAAGGCCGGCGCGGCGGAAAAGGCGCACGCTGCGACAAATGTCCTGCCGATCGATATTGAATCCGGCATAGGCTGCGCCGATCATGGGTCCATGAACCTGCGCGACCTCCGCTATCTCGTCGCCCTTGCCGAACACCGCCATTTCGGCCGTGCCGCCGAGGCCAGCTTCGTCAGCCAGCCGACCCTGTCAACGCAGATCCGCAAGCTCGAGGACGAACTCGGCGTCGTCCTCGTCGAACGCACGCCGCGCAAGGTGCTGCTGACCGATGTCGGCGGCGAGATTGCCGAACGCGCCCGCGACATCCTCAACGAAGTCGAGCAGATCCGGGCGATCGCCCGCCGCACGGTCGATCCCGAGTCCGGCACCTTGCGCCTCGGCATCTTCCCGACCCTCGGCCCCTACCTGCTGCCGCACGTGATCCCGCGGCTGCGCAAGCGCTTCCCGCGCCTGGAACTTCTGCTGGTCGAGGAAAAGACCGAGGTGATCCTGCGCCAGTTGCGCGAAGGACGCCTCGATGCCGGCATCCTCGCCCTGCCCGTCCACGACACCCAGCTGCATGCCGAGGCGCTGTTCGACGAACCGTTCGTGCTCGCCGTGCCGGCCGGCAACGAGCTGGCCGATCGGCGCACGCTGAGCCTCGACGATCTCGCCGACCAGAGCCTGCTGCTGCTCGAGGACGGCCATTGCCTGCGCGACCAGGCCCTCGAGGTGTGCCGCCTCGCCGGCGCCGGCGAACGCGCCGGCTTCCGCGCAACCAGCCTGGAAACGCTGCGTCAGATGGTCGCGGCGAACGTCGGCGTGACCCTGCTGCCAACCCTGGCGGTGAAGCCGCCGGTGCCGCCGACCGCGCAGATCCGCCTGGTCGAGTTCAGCGACGATCCGCCGAGCCGCTCGATCGCCATGGTCTGGCGACGCAGCACGGCGGTGCATGCCTTCCTGCAGACGTTTGCCGCCGAGTTCCGCCTGCCGGCCGATCTGCTCGATCCGCACGGCCGCCAGGCGCCGGCCTGAAGCGGGACGGCCACGAGCACGCGCGGCTCCGCTCGCGCACGCTCCCGCCGCAGCGTTTCCGTCCGCCGCGAGGACGGCCGGCCGGCCAGGGCTAGAAGCTGCGGCGATCCTCGCCGGGGCCGTCGATGTTGCCGACGCAGCGGCCGCAGAGTTCGGGATCGTCGGCGTGGCTGCCGACGTCGGCGCGGTAATGCCAGCAGCGCACGCATTTGGCTGCCGCGCTGGCACGCGCGTGGATCCAGATCTCGCAACCCTCGACGTCGGCCCGCACGGCATCGGCCGGGCGCTCGCCGGGATCGCCCCAGGCGAGCGTCGAGGTGATGAAGAAGAAGCGCAGTTCGTCGCCGAAGGCATCGAGGCGCGCGCGCGTGCCGGCATCGGCGTACAGGGTGACATCGGCCTGCAGCGAGGCACCGATGCTGCCGGCAACGCGCATGCCCTCGAGCACTTTCGACACGCCGGCGCGCGCGGCCAGCAGGTCGGCCCAGCAGCGGCGCGCGGCGGCCGAGGCCTGGGTCGAGGCCAGACCGTCGTACCAGGTCTCGAACAGCACCGACTCGTCGCGCGTGCCCGGCAGGTGCTGCCAGATTTCCTCGGCGGTGAACGTGGTCAGCGGCGCGAGCCAGCGCACCAGTGCCTCGAGGATGCGGTACATCGCGCTTTGCGCGCTGCGCCGGCCGCGGCTCGCGGTCGGCATGGTGTAGAGGCGGTCCTTGGTGATGTCGAGATAGAGCGAACCCATCTCGTTGGTGCAGAAGTTCTGCACGCGCTGGACGATCTCCGGGAAGTCGCAGCGCTCGTAGGCGGCGATCACGCCGAGTTGCACATCGTGCGCCTGCTGCACGGCCCACTGGTCGAGCAACAGGCACTCCTCCACCGGAAGCAGGTGCGCGGCAGGATCGAAACCGTCGAGGTTGCCGAGCAGGAAGCGCGCGGTGTTGCGGATGCGCCGGTAGGCATCGGCGACGCGCTTGAGGATTTCGTCGGAGACCGTCATCTCGTTGCGGTAGTCGGTCGAGGCGACCCACAGGCGCAGCACGTCGGCGCCGAGCGAGTCGACCACTTTCTGCGGCGCAACCACGTTGCCGAGCGATTTCGACATCTTGCGGCCGTGCTGGTCGACGGCGAAACCGTGGGTCAGCACTTCGTCGTAGGGCGCGCGACCGTGCATCGCCGATGCGGTCAGCAGCGAGGAATGGAACCAGCCACGATGCTGGTCGGAGCCCTCCAGGTACATGACCCGGTCGCCGGGCTTGCGGGCGAGCTCGGCACGCCGGTCGAGCACGCAGGCATGGGTGGTTCCGGAATCGAACCAGACGTCGAGCACGTCGGTGACCTTCTCGTAGCGCGCCGCCTCGTCGCCGAGCAGTTCGGCCGGATCGAGCGTCGACCACACGTCGATGCCGTCCTTCTCGACCCGCTGCGCGATCTGCTCGAACAACTCGACGCTGCGCGGATGCGGCAGCCGGGTGGCCTTGTCGACGAACATCGCGATCGGCACGCCCCAGGTGCGCTGGCGCGAAATGCACCAGTCGGGACGGCCGGCGATCATGCCTGTGATGCGCTCCTCGCCCCAGGCGGGAATCCAGCGCACCGCGCGAATCGCCTCCAGCGCGGTCGTGCGCAGGCCTTCCTTCTCCATGCCGATGAACCACTGCGGCGTGGCGCGGAACGCCACCGGGGTCTTGTGCCGCCAGCAATGCGGATAGCTGTGCTCGAGCTTCGCCTGCGCGAGCAGGCGGCCATGGCCGCGCAACACGTCGATGACGGCATCGTTGGCCTTCCAGATGAACTGGCCTTCGAACAGCGGCGTGCCGGCGAGGTAGACGCCGTTGCCGCCGACCGGGTTCAGTTCGGAGGCGGTATGCCGTTCCACCAGACCGTACTGCTGACCGACCGCGAAGTCCTCGACGCCGTGGCCGGGCGCGGTGTGCACGGCACCGGTGCCGTCTTCCGCGGTGACGTGCCCGCCGACCAGGATCGGGATGTCGCGGTCGAGGAACGGATGGCGCAGATACAGGCCGGAGCCCTGCCCGTCCGCGCCGGGCGGGCGGGCGCTCTCGAGGTCGCTGCCGCGCAGCCGTCCGAGCTCGACCGCTGCGTCGATGCCATAGCGGGCCAGTGCCTTCTCCGCCAGCGCCGCGGCAAGCACGAGCAGCACGCGCCGGCCGTCACGCGCCGGGCCTTCGACCAGCACGTACTCGAGATCGGGGCCGAGCGAGACGGCGAGGCTCGCCGGCAGCGTCCACGGCGTGGTCGTCCAGATCGGCACGGCGACGATCGTGTCGTCGTCGACCGTCACGCCGAACTTCGCCGCGAGCGCCTTCGGTTCGATCGCGTCGTAGGCGACGTCGACCGCGGGCGAGGCCTTGTCGGCGTATTCGATCTCGGCCTCGGCCAGCGCCGAGCCGCAGTCGAAGCACCAGTGCACGGGCTTGAAGCCGCGGGTGACGTGGCCGTTGGCGTGGATCTTCGCCAGCGCGCGCAGCATGTCGGCCTCGAAGGTCGAATCCATCGTGCGATAGGGCCGGTCCCAGTCGCCGAGCACTCCGAGGCGCTTGAAGTCGGCGCGCTGCAGGTCGATCTGCCGTGCCGCGTATTCGCGGCACTTCTGCCGGAACGTCGCCGCGTCGACCTTCTGGCCGACCTTGCCGACTTCCTTTTCCACCGCGATCTCGATCGGCAGCCCGTGGCAGTCCCAGCCCGGCACGTAGGGAGCGCGCAGGCCGGCCATCAGCCTGGACTTGACCACGATGTCCTTCAGCACCTTGTTGACCGCATGGCCGATGTGGATCGCGCCGTTCGCGTACGGCGGTCCGTCATGCAGGATGAAGGCATGCTCGCGCGTCGCCGTGCGCTGCTGGATCTGCGCGTAACGGTCCTTCGCGTACCAGTCGGCCAGCATGCCGGGCTCGCGCCTCGGCAGGTCCGCCTTCATGGCGAAGCCGGTGTTCGGCAGGTTGATCGTGTTCTTGTAGTCCTTGCTCACGCGAGGGCTCCGGCAGGTGCAGGTTCGGGCAGGCCGAGCAGGTGGCGCGCTGCTCGCGCGTCGGCGTCGATCTGGCGCACCATCGCGTCGAGATCGCCGAATTTCAGTTCGTCGCGCAACTTGGCCACGAACTCGACGTCGATGCGGCGGCCGTAGAGGTCGCCGTCGAAATCGAACAGGTGCGCCTCGAGCAGCGGCTCGGTGCCGTCGATGGTCGGACGGATGCCGAGGCTCGCCACCCCCGGCATCGGCGCGGCACCGACCCCGTGCACGCGCACGGCGAAAATACCGGCGACCGGCGAGGTGCGCCGGCCGAGCGGGATGTTGGCGGTCGGGTAGCCGAGCTTGCGCCCGAGGGCGAGGCCATGCACGACATGGCCACCGATCATGAAGCGACGTCCGAGCAGGTGGGCGGCGCCGTCGAAATCACCGGCGGCAAGCCGTGTGCGGATCGTGCTGCTGCGCACGCGTTCGCCGTCGACCGTGAAGTCGCCGAACACGCGCGTGGCGAAACCGGAGCCGGCCGCGTGCGCCTCGAGCAGGGCAATGTCGCCGGCGCGTCCGCGGCCGAAGCGGAAATCGGCACCGATCCAGACTTCGCGCACCGTGCAGCGCGCGACGAGGACCCGGCGGATGAAGTCGTCCGCCTCCATCGAGGCCAGCGCGGCATTGAAGCGCAGCAGCAGCAGGCGGTCGATGCCGGTGGCGGCGAGGTTGGCGATCTTGCCGCGCGCGTCGTCGATGCGCGGCACCGCTTCCCCGCGCGCGAAGTATTCGCGCGGGATCGGCTCGAAGCTCAGCGCCAGCGCCGCCAGGCCGAGTTCGTCGGCACGCTCGCGCACGCGCGCGAGCAGCGCGCGATGGCCACGGTGGACGCCATCGAATGCGCCGATGCAGGCAACACTGCCTTGGGGCGCCAACGAAGCACCCTCGCGATCGCGGAAGAGCCGGAACATCGGGCCAGTATAGTGGACCCGGGAACGAGGAATCGTGGCCGCACGGCTTCCGCGCGGCGCAGGCGCTGCGGAAGGTCGATCGCGTGCGGCCTCAGGGCCCGCGCAGGTCGCGCGGGCGCCAGCCGCCGGCGACGAGGACGATTGCGAAGGTCGCGCCGCCGGCACCGACCAGGGCGGCGAGGCGCCAGGCCCGCGCGGCTTCGCCCCACGTCGTCCATTCGTTCCAGTACTGCAGGCCGCCCTGCAGCACGGCCGTCATGGCGACACAGGCGATGGCCAGACGGACGAGATGGCGCGGCCAGCCGGGTTGCGCGGTGTAGACGCCCTCGCGGCGCAATGCGCGCCAGAGCAGGCCGACGTTGAGATAGCTCGCGCAGGCGCTGGAAAGGGCGAGGCCGACATGCAGGCCGGGAATGTCCGCCAGTGCCTGCATCCAGCCCATCGTCCGGTGTTCCGGCCGGTGCCACAGCCAGAACAGCAGGCCGACGAAGACGACGTTGAGCAGCATGCTGGCAACCATCGCGACGATGCCGGCACGCACCGGCGTCACCGTGTCCTGGCGCGCGTAGAACGCCGGCGCGAGGGTCTTGACGAGGGTGAAGGCCGGCAGGCCGAACGACAGCGCGGCCAGCGACATCGCCGCCATCTCGACGTCGTGCGCGCTGAAGCGGCCGCGCTGGAACAGGGTGGCGAGGATCGGCTCGGCGAGCAGGACGAGGCCGAGCATCGCCGGCAGGCCGATCAGCAGGGTCGTGCGCAGGCCCCAGTCGAGCGCGCGCGAGAAGCCGGCGGGATCGGCCGCGACATGGTGGCGTGACAGCGTCGGCAGGATCACCGTGCCGAGGGCGACGCCGAACAGGCCGAGCGGAAACTCGAGCAGGCGGTCGGTGTAGCCGAGCCAGCTCTGCGAACCGACGATCAGGAACGAGGCGATCAGGGTATCGAGCAGCAGGTTGATCTGCGCGACCGAGGAACCGAACAGGGTCGGCACCATCAGCTTCAGCACGCGGCGCACGCCGCTGTCGCGCCAGCCCCAGCGCGGCCACACCAGCAGGCCGAGCCGGTGCAGGGCCGGCAGCTGCACGGCCAGCTGGAGGATGCCGGCGGCGAGCACGGCCCAGCCGAGCGCCATGATCGGCACCTCGAGCTTCGGCGCCAGCAACAGCGCGGCGGCGATCATGCAGAGGTTGAGGATCACCGGCGTCAGCGCGGCGATGCCGAAGCGGTCGAAGCTGTTGAGTCCGGCCCCGGCCAGCGCGGTCAGGGAGACGAACAACAGGAACGGGAAGGTCAGTCGCAACAGCTCGCTGGTCAGGGCGAAGCGTTCCGGCTCGTCGAGGAAACCCGGCGCGAAGCCGCCGACCAGCACGTCGGCGAACAGCACGCCGAGCGCGGTCACCACCAGCAGCACCGCGCCGAGCGTTCCGGCCGTGCGCGAGAACAGCTCGCGCAGTTCGGCATGGCTGCGCGTCTGCCGGTACTCGCTCAGCACCGGCACGAAGGCCATCGAGAACGAGCCTTCGGCAAACAGCCGGCGCATGAAGTTGGGGATGCGGAAGGCGACCAGGAAGGCGTCGGTGGCGGCGGTGGCGCCGAACACGGCGGCGATCACCACCTCGCGGACCAGGCCGAGCACGCGCGACACGAAGGTGCCGCCGCTGAAGGCGAGCATCCCGCGCAGCAGGCTGCGGCGGCTCATGCGGCGCGGCCCCTGGTGACCGCGCCGCATGTCGCGACCTGCCGCGCGCCGGCGCGGCGGAGGCAGCACGCCTGCCCTGCCGCGCAACCGCGCGAGGGCGCCGGATTGACCGGACGGTGCGCGCTCGGCATAATCTGCGCCCTTTTTCCACCCCACCCGATTTCCGGAGTCATCCCTTGGCCAACATCAAGTCTGCGAAGAAGCGTGCCCGCCAGTCCGAGAAGGCGCGCCAGCGCAATGCCAGCGCCCGCTCGATGGTGCGCACCGCGATCAAGAAGGTGGTCAAGGCCATCGAAGCGAAGGACAAGTCCGCTGCCGAGGCCGCGCTGCGCGCCGCCGAGCCGGTGGTCGACCGCTACGCCGCGCGTGGCCTGATCCACAAGAACAAGGCCGCCCGCCACAAGAGCCGGCTCACCGCCAGCATCCGCGCGCTGGCCTGATCGGCACTGCGGAATCGCGAAAAAGCCGGCGCAAGCCGGCTTTTTTGTTGCCGCGCGGGCAGCCATCGCCGGCGCGCCCATGTTCAGCGGGCCTGCGCCTCGGCCGCGCGCTCTGCGACCTCGCGCTTCTGCTCGTCGAAGAAGCGCTGGATGTCCAGACAAATCGGCCAGGTGTTCTCGCGTGCCAGCGCCGAAACGAGGTACCACGGCCGCTTCCACTTGAGGCGGCGCACGAAGGCCCTGGCGAGCTTCTCGCGCTCCTCCTCGGCCACCAGGTCGAGCTTGTTGAACACCAGCCAGCGCTCGCGTTCGAGCAGGGCCGGATCGAAACGCGCCAGTTCGCGCTCGATCGTGCGCACCTGCTCGACCGGGTCGACGTCACCGTCGAGCGGCGCCATGTCGACCATGTGCAGCAGCAGGCGCGTGCGCGAGATGTGCTTGAGGAACTGCACGCCGAGGCCGGCGCCGTCCGCGGCTCCCTCGATCAGGCCGGGGATGTCGGCGATGACGAAGCTCTTGTCGGTTTCGATGCGCACCACGCCGAGGTGCGGTTGCAGGGTCGTGAACGGATAGTCGGCCACTTTCGGCGTGGCCGCCGAAACGGCGCGGATGAAAGTCGACTTGCCGGCATTGGGGAAACCGAGCATGCCGACGTCGGCCAGCACCTTCAGTTCCAGACGCAGCTCGCGCTGTTCGCCCGGCGTGCCCGGCGTGGCCTTGCGCGGCGCGCGGTTGGTCGAACTCTTGAAGTGGATGTTGCCCTGCCCGCCACGACCGCCCTGGGCCACCAGCAGGCGCTGTCCATGTTCGACGAGATCGCCGATCAGCTCGTCGGTCTCGACGTTCATCACCACCGTCCCGACCGGCACGCGCACGAACGTGTCGCCGCCGCTCTTGCCGGCCATCTGCCGCCCCATGCCGTTGCCGCCGCGTTCGGCGCGGAAGCTGCGCTGGTGGCGGAAGTCGACCAGGGTGTTGAGGCCCTCGTCGGCGACCAGCCAGACGCTGCCGCCGGCAGCGCCATCCCCGCCGTCGGGTCCGCCGAAGGGGATGAACTTCTCGCGACGGAAGCTCACGCAACCGTTGCCGCCGTTGCCGGCGTGGACATGGATGGTGGCTTCGTCGACGAATTGCATGGCTGCGGGAGACGGGAATCGGGAATCAGGAATGAGGGGAAGCGTACAAGGATGCCGGCGCCTGCGGGGATGTCGCCCCGCCTGCCGGAGCGGGCCGGGGCGAACGGGTCGAGACCCGGCCGGAATCGAAGACCCGCTCGCCGCCGGCCCCGAGGCCGTCACGGAAACGTCCGGATCGCCGATGCCCCGCCTTCCGCCCACCAATGAAAAGCCCCGCACAAGGCGGGGCTCTGTCCAGGCGCTGGCCGTCCGCGGTCAGTTGGCGGCCGGAACCACGTTGACCGTGCGGCGCCCCTGGGCACCCTTGGTGCGGAACTCGACCACGCCATCGACGATCGCGAAGATCGTGTGGTCGCGACCGAGGCCGACGCCCTGGCCCGGATGGAAGCGCGTGCCGCGCTGGCGGATGATGATGTTGCCGGCATTGACCGTCTGGCCGCCGTACACCTTCACGCCGAGGTACTTCGGGTTGGAGTCGCGACCGTTGCGGGTCGAACCACCTGCTTTCTTGTGTGCCATGACTTAGCTCCTCAACCCGCCTTCTTGTCGGAACCGCCGGTGATGCCGGTGATCTCGATCTCGGTGTAATGCTGCCGGTGCCCCTGCGACTTCATGTGGTGCTTGCGGCGACGGAACTTGATGATGCGGATCTTCTCGCCGCGGCCGTGCGACTTGATCTTCGCGGCGACGCGGGCGCCGCTGACCAGCGGGGTGCCGATGTGGATGCCCTCGCCGGAACCGACGAGGATGACCTGGTCGAAATCGACGGAACTGTCGACATCGGCCGCGAGCTTCTCGACCCGCAGCGTTTCGCCCTGGGCGACCCGGTACTGCTTGCCGGAGATGAGTACGACTGCGTACATGATGGCAATGCCTCTGTAGTTATTCTGGATTCTGCCTCTGCCCACCCCCCGGCCTCGGCCTGGGGGCGAAAAGAACCGCGGATCATAGCGGTGGAATCCTTTGCGGTCAAACACCTGCGGCCCCCTGCGGGGCGCCGGCACGGCGGCCGCACGGCCGCGGACGGCCGCTCCCGCCCTGCCGGCAGCGCAACCTGCTTTTGCTACACTCCGCGGTCCCGCCCTCCGGGGCATGGCACAGCGATCGATGAGCGAGGACCCTCCCAGTAGCCAGCCCCAGCGTTCCTGGTTCGGCAGGCTGACCCACGCCCTCTCCGGAGAAGTCAGCAGCCGCGAGGAACTCCTCGACGAGTTGCGCCACGCCCAGGCCAACGGCCTGCTCTCGAACGACACCCTGTCGATGGTCGAGGGTGCGATCAAGGTCAGCGACCTCACCGTCGGCGACATCATGGTGCCGCGCACGGAGATGGTCTCGCTGCCGGCCTCGGCCTCGTTCGAGGACGTGCTGGTCACGGTGATCGAGTCCGGACATTCGCGCTTTCCCGTGCACGGCGCCGATCGCGACGAGATCGTCGGCATCCTCCTGGCCAAGGACCTGCTGCGCTGCTTCACCGGCGAGGGCCGGCGCGATTTCCGCCCGCTGCTGCGCCCGGTGGCATTGATCCCGGAATCCAAGCGCCTGAACATCCTGCTCAAGGAGTTCCGCCTGTCCCATCACCACATGGCGATCGTGGTCGACGAATACGGCGGCGTCGGCGGACTGGTCACCATCGAGGACGTGCTTGAGCAGATCGTCGGCGACATCGACGACGAGCACGACGACGAGGAGACGCCGAACCTCGTCCAGCCGCAGCCGGACGGGCGCTTCCTGGTCGCCGCCATGACTCCGGTCGCCGACTTCAACGACCGTTTCGAGGCGCGCTTCCCGACCGAGGAACACGAAACCGTGGGCGCCATGCTGGGCGCCGCCTTCGGTCACGTGCCGCAACCCGGTGAGGAAACCGCGCTCGGCGGCTTCCTGTTCCGGGTGACCAAGGGCGACGCCCGTCGCGTCCAGCAGTTCGCCGTGCGGATCCACGAGGCGTGAGCCTGCGGCCGTGGCTGGCCGGGTTGCTGGCCGCCTGTGCAATGGCCTGTGCCGGGCCACTGCCCGCCGAAACGCCGGCCCCCGAAGTCAGCCTGCTCACCTTCGGCCCCGGCGAGACCTACTGGGAGCGCTTCGGCCACAACGCCATCGTCATCCGCGACCCGGTCAGCGGCCGCGCGACCAGCTACAACTACGGCATGTTCGACTTCGACGAGGAGGACTTCCTCGTCAACTTCGCCCGCGGGCACATGACCTACCAGGCCATGGCGGCCGATGCCGCGGACGACATCGCCTGGTACCGCAGCCAGGGACGCTCGGTGGTCGAGCAGCAGCTGCGCCTCGATGCCGGCCAGGCGCGCGCGCTGCAGCACTTCCTCGAATGGAACGTCGAGCCGGCGAACGCGCGCTACCGCTACGAGTACTACACCTCGAACTGTTCGACGCGCGTGCGCGACGCCCTCGACGCGGCGCTCGGCGGCGTCCTTGCCGCGCAGTTCGCCGCGCCCTCGCGCGGCTACACCTATCGCATGCTGACCGGCGCACTGACCAGCCCGCAACCGTGGCTGATGGCCCTGCTCGATGCGGGCCTCGGCCCGTACGCGGACCAGCGCCTGTCGTTCTGGCAGGACAGCTTCATCCCGATGCAGCTGATGGACCACCTGCGCGAGGTCACCGTGCCGGCGGCGGACGGCAGCACCCTGCCGCTGGTGGTCGCCGAACGCGTGATTGCGCCGGCGCGCCTGGCCGATCCACCGGCCTTGCCGCCGGACCTGCGCTGGCCGTTCTTCATCGCCGGAGTCGCCCTGGCCGCCGTGCTGCTGGCCCTCGCCTCGCGCCGGCACAGCGGGGCCGCGCGGCGTGCATTCGCCACGCTCGCCACCGGCGTGTCCGTGGTCTGCGGCGTTGCCGGCGTGCTGCTGCTCTTGCTCTGGTTCGGCACCGAGCACCGGCCGGCCTGGGCCAACGAGAACCTGCTGCTGTTCAACCCGCTGTGCCTGCTGCTGGTGCCGGCCTGGTGGCGGGCGCGGCGCGAGCCGTGGATCGGGGTGAAAACCGTGCGCGCGCTCGCCACCCTGATCGCCGTGCTCGCCGGCCTCGCCCTGTTCGTGAAGATCCTGCCGTGGTTCCCGCAGGCAAACCTGCCGTGGATCCTGCTGCTGCTGCCCGTGCACGCCGCCCTGGCCTGGATCCTCCTGCACGCGGCGCACCCCGCACCCGCGGACTGAATGCCGCCGCCGCGGCCCGCCGGCGGTGATGCGCCATCCGCATCACCGCCGGGCGCGGATCACTTCTTCGCGAACAGGTGCTCGACGGCGGCGCGTTCCTCGCGCAGCTCGTTGTCGGTCGCGGCGATGCGTGCGGTGGAGAAGTCGTTGAGCGCGAGGCCCTGCACGATCGTGTAGCGGCCATCCTCGACGGTCACCGGGTAGCCGAAGATCACGCCCGGGGCGACGCCGTAGGAACCGTCCGAGGGCACTGCCATCGACACCCAGTCGCCGGCCGCGGTGCCGAGCGTCCAGTCGCGCATGTGGTCGATCGCCGCCGATGCCGCCGACGCCGCCGAGGATGCGCCGCGCGCCTTGATGATCGCCGCGCCGCGCTGCTGCACGGTGGGAATGAAGTCGCTCTCGTACCAGGCCTGGTCGACCAGCGACAGCGCCGCCTTGCCCTTGACCGTGGTCGAATGGATGTCCGGATACTGGGTCGAGCTGTGGTTGCCCCAGATGGTGACGCGGGCGATGTCGGTGTTGAGTGCGCCGGTCTTCTCGGCGAGCTGGCTGATCGCGCGGTTGTGGTCGAGGCGGACCATCGCGGTGAAGCGGCCCGGATCGAGGTCCGGGGCATTCTGCTGGGCAATCAGCGCATTGGTGTTGGCCGGATTGCCGACCACCAGCACGCGCACGTCGCGCTTCGCGTGATCGTTGAGGGCCTTGCCCTGCGGGGCGAAGATCGCGCCGTTGGCCTCGAGCAGGTCCTTGCGCTCCATGCCGGGGCCGCGCGGGCGCGCGCCGACCAGCAGGGCGTAGTCGACGTCCTTGAAGGCGACGTTGACGTCGTCGGTGGCGACCACGCCGTGCAGGGTCGGGAACGCACAATCGTTGAGTTCCATGACCACGCCGTTCAACGCCGGCAGGGCCGGGGTGATCTCGAGCAGATGCAGGATCACCGGCTGGTCGGGGCCGAGCATGTCGCCGGCGGCGATGCGGAACAGCAGGGCGTAACCGATCTGGCCGGCGGCACCGGTGACGGCAACTCGGACGGGAGCTTTCATCGTATCGACCTCGCGGGAAGGCGGTGGAGGAAGGAGCGGTTTCAGTCGGACGCGGCGGCGAGGCCGGACGCGGAAATCAGTTCTCGTGCGCGCTGCGGCGCGTAACCGTGCACGACCTGGTCGCCGACCAGCAGGATCGGCACGCCGCGCCCGCCGACCAGGTGATAGGCGCTGCGTCCCTCGTCGGTGTGCTCGACATCGAACTCGGCATAGGCCACGCCCCAGCCGGCAAGGTCGCCGCGCAGCCGGCGGCAGTAGCCGCACCACTCGGTCGACAGCAACACCACGCGCGCATCGCCGACCTGTTCGCGCACGGCCAGGTGGTCGACATCGCCGGCGCAGGCGGCGAGCAGCGCCAGAGCGATGGCGGCCAGCAGGAACCGCGCCTGGCGTCGGACCTGGATCATGCGAGTTCGGCGAAGAATTCCTGGATGCGGGCGAGGCCCGGCGCGAGCTGGGCGGTCGGACAGGTGTAGGAAATGCGCAGCGCGCGCGGCTCGCCGAAGGCACTGCCCGGCACGCAGGCCACGCCCTTGGCTTCGAGCAGGGCATCGCAGAAGGCGACGTCGCTGTCGATGCGCTTGCCGGCGTGCGACTTGCCGAATGCGCAGGAGATGTCCGGGAACGCATAGAACGCGCCCTGCGGACGCGGGCACACCACGCCGGGGATCGCGTCGAGCGCGGCGAGGACCTGGTCGCGCTTGGCCGAGAACTCGGCATTCTTCTGCTCGGGCACGTCCTGCGGTCCCGACAACGCGGCGATCGCCGCGGCATTGACCACTTCGGGCATGCTGGTGATGTGGTTGGAGTTCAACGTCACCATGGCCTGCGCAACGAATTCGGGCCCGGCGATGAAGCCGACCCGCCACCCCGGCATGCCGTAGGTCTTCGACAGCGAGTCGACCTGGATCACGCGCTCGCGCAGTTCCGCGCGCGCATTGACGAAATTGTGGTAACCGATGCCGTCGAACACCATGCGGTTGTAGATGTCGTCGCAGATGATCCAGACATCCGGATGCCGCACCAGCACGTCGGCCAGCGCGGCGATCTCCTCGCGCGTGTAGACCATGCCGGTCGGGTTCGACGGATTGTTGAACAGGAACACCTTGGCGCCCGGCAGGGCGGCGTCGAGCTGGGCCGGAGTCAGCTTGTAGTTCTGCGAGGACGGGCAAGGCAGCGCGCGCACCTCGGCCTCGAGGATCTCGGCGATGTCGAGATAGGTCGTCCAGTACGGCGTCGGGAAGACGATGACATCACCCGGATCGAGCAGTGCTTCACCGAGGTTGTAGAGCATGTGCTTGGCGCCGATGCCGGTCGCCAGGTTGCGCCGCGTGTAACCGGACAGGCCGCTGCCTTCGAGGTGCTGCAGGAAGGCATCGAGGAGGGCGTCGGGCCCGCGGTTGGAGCCGTACTGGCCGCTGTCGTGGTCAAGCGCCTTGCGCGCCGCCTCGTAGACGTGCGGCCCCGGCAGGAAGTTCGGCACGCCGATCGAGAAGCTGATGATGTCGCGCCCGGCGGCCTTGAGCTGCTTGGCCTTCTCGGCCACCAGCATGATCGCGCTCGGCTTGGCGCGGCTCATGCGCGCAGCAAGATTCGGCATGGGAAACCTCGTGCAGGAAGCGGTGTTCGCGGTACGGAAACCGGCGGATTCTAGCATGCGCGCCGCTTCATGCTGCAGCGCAACCAGCGAAGGTGACGATCTGTTCCAGAGCATCGCCGCACCATGTGGCGCGTCGCGCCGAGAGCGTATGCTTGCCGCGCGCCGGGCCGTCCGGTTCCGGCTCCCCTCAACTTCCGGAGGTTCCCATGGGCGAACGCGGCATCATCATGACCATCATCATCGGCCTGCTGGTCGGCATCGTGGCCAAGTTCCTCAAGCCCGGCAAGGATCCCGGCGGCATCATCGTCACCATCCTGCTCGGCATCGCCGGCTCGTTCGTCGCCACCTATGCCGGCCAGGCGCTCGGCTGGTACCAGGTCGGCCAGGCCGCCGGCTTCATCGCCTCGGTCATCGGCGCGATCGTCCTGCTGATCCTCTACGGCCTCGTCACCAAGAAGCGCTGAGGATCTGCATCAAAAGCTGACGCATGAAACACGGAGCACACGGAGCACACGGAGAGAAAGCCGTTCAATCGCCGTGATTGTCCTTCGTGTCCTTCGTGTTTCGGCCGTCCGTCTTCGACGGGGTGGAACGAAAGACTGAAACACGAAGGACATGAAGGGCGCGAAGGAAAAGCCCAAGCGATTCGCTTTTCCTCCGTGTGCTCCGTGTTTCAATCTTCCCGCTTTGTTTCAATCTTCCGCTTTCCGCGCAGTCAGCGCGCGTCGAGCACCGCGTTCCACTTCTCCAGGTGCGCCGCGGCGGTTGCGAACAGCGCCGTGGTGTCGCCCTCGATCTTCACCGACTCGATGGTGTCGCCGCCGCGGATCGCATCGACGACCTTCTGGTCCTCGGGACCGTCGACCGCACCGAACACGGTGTGCTTGCCGTCGAGCCACGGGGTCGCCACATGGGTGATGAAGAACTGGCTGCCATTGGTGCCGGGCCCGGCATTGGCCATCGACAGGATGCCGGAACGGTTGTGCTTGAGGGCCGGCACGATCTCGTCGTTGAAGCGGTAGCCGGGACCGCCGGTTCCGCTGCCGGTCGGGCAGCCGCCCTGGATCATGAAATCCGGGATCACGCGATGGAAGTTGAGGCCGTCGTAGTAGCCGCGCCGGGCCAGGTTCACGAAGTTCGCCACGGTGAGCGGAGTCTGGTCGGCAAACAGGTTGAGGTGGATCGGACCGCGCGAGGTGGCGATCGTGGCTTTGAGGGTCATGGCTGCGCTTCCTCGGAAGGGGCGCGCAGCCTAGCCGATTGCCGCCCGGGCCGGAACCTCGGCCGCGTGGCGTGGCGCCGCAGGACGCACCGGCCGGCAAGGCCGGGCGCGGGCGGATGCGCCCCGTTGCCGGGTTGCTGATCGCTTCTTAGCGTCGTCCTAACATCCGCCATGCTCTGATTTCGACCCGGCAAGAACCCGCAGGGGCGTGATGGCAGACTTCCAGGACAACCCGTTCGCCGCCGACGGCCCGTGGATCCGCACCGTCCGCGAGCGCCTGCGCGCGCTGCCGGCCGAAGCGGGAACCGCCGACATCGAAACCCTGCGCGACCGCCTCGCCTCGCTGCCCTGGCTGGCCGGCTGTCCCGAAGCCGCCCTGCTCGCCCGCGCAGGCGGCGCGCCGCAGCAACGCCGCCATCGGATCGCCCGCGATGCCGGCAACGGCTGCACCGCCCTGCTGATCGCCTGGCCGCCGGGCCATCGCACGCCGCTGCACGACCACGACGGCTTGTGGGGAATCGAGCTGGTGCTGGAAGGCGCGCTGGCGATCGAGGAGTTCCGCAAGGACGAATCGAGCGGCGCGACGCGCCTCGACCACGAGCGCACGCGGATCCTCGGCATCGGCGACGCCATCTCGTTCACCGCTGCCGATTACGTGCACGCCTGCCGCAACCTGTCGGCGCGGCGCCCGGCCCTGTCACTGCATGTCTACGGCGGCGAGCTCGACGCGTACTCGGCCTTCCATACCGACACCTGCGGCCTCGCCACGGCAACGCGGCGACGTGCCGGCCTCGACGCGGTGCTGATCTGATCGCGGACGGCTGGCCCCGGGCCGGCCGCCTGAACCGGAGACGAAGATGAAACACGTAGCCATCATCGGCGGCGGGGCCGCGGCAGCCGCGGTGGTCGGCGAGATCCTGCGCCACCCGCGCGCCGGCCAGCTCGCCATCCACTGGTTCGCCGGCCACTGCATGCAGGGCCGCGGCATCGCCTACGCGACCACCTCCTGCCGCCACGTGCTCAACGTGCGCGCCGCCGCGATGGGCCTGTTCGCCGACGATGGCGGGGCCTTCTACCGCGACATCGCCGCCCGCGAGCCGAACGTCCGCCCGACCGATTTCCTGCCGCGTGCGTGGTTCGGCGACTACGTCGAACGCACCCTGACCGGGCTCGTCGAGGCGGCCCGCGCACGCGGCCAGCGCGTCGACATCCGCTCGACCGTCGCCGTGGCCGTGCGCGAGGCGGCGCAGGGATTCGTCGTGGAAGCCGAGGACGGCAGCCGCACGCGCGTGGACGAGGCCGTGCTGGCGCTCGGCGCGCTGCCGCCGACGGCGCTGCCCGAAGTCGGCACGCGCGCGCTCGACAGTGGCCACCACGTGGTCGATGCCTGGCAGCCGGCGCTGCGCGCCACCGCGCCGCGGCGCATCGTCGTCATCGGCACCGGCCTCACCGCCGTCGACGTCATCCTCGAAGCCGTGCACGACTGGCCCGAGGCGCAGATCACCGCGGTGTCGCGCCATGGGCACCTGCCCGGCGCCCACCTGGCCGAGCCGGGCGAGCCGTACGAGCACCAGGCCGAACTGATCGAGGACCTGCTCGCCGAACCGCGCGTCGCCCGCTGGACGCGGGCATTGCGCGAGGCGGCCGCCGAGGAAGGCGCCGACTGGCGCGCCGTCGTCGACGGCCTGCGTCCGGCCACGGTCGGCCTCTGGCAAGCCCTGCCCGAAGCGGAACGCCGGCGGTTCCTGCGTCATCTGCGTTCGTTCTGGGAAATCGCCCGTCACCGCCTGCCGACGCCGACCGCCACCTTCATCGAGTCGCTGCGCGCGGAAGGCCGGCTCGACATTCTCGCCGCCCGCATCGAACGCGTCGACGGCGACGGCCCGCTATGCATCGACATCGTCGAGCGCGGCAGCGGCGCGCGCCGCCAGCTCGAAGCCGACCTCGTCGTCCAGGCCACCGGCCCGCGCCTCGATGCCGCCACCACCCGCGACCCACTGGTGCGGCAACTGCTCGCCGACGGCCTCGTGCGCGCCGACACGGTCGGCCTCGGCCTCGCCTGCGACAGCGACGGCCACCTCCACGACGCCCGCGGCCAGCGCAATCCGCGCCTGCATGTGCTCGGCGCGCTGATGCGGGGCAGCGTCTGGGAGTGCGCCGCCTTCGCCGAGATCCGCCAGCTGGCGCGCGGCATTGCCCACGGCCTGGTCGCCGGCGAGGCGCCGCGCAGCGCGGCGAACGGACCGGTCGCGCGCAGCCCGCTCGCCCTGGTCGGCTGAACAGCCGCCGCGGCCGGGCCGAACCGGCCGGGGAGCGGGTGCGTCGGCGCGGAATGCCGGCCGCCCGCCGTCATCCGCGCGCAATGCAGCACTGCAACATTTTCCGGCATAATGCACGGCTGCCGATTTTTCGGCCCCCGTCCTTCCCCCCTGCAACGGCGTCCCTGCGGACGTCCACGGTGCCGTGCATGTCCATCGAAAAACTCCGCAACATCGCCATCGTCGCCCACGTCGACCACGGCAAGACCACCCTGGTCGATTGCCTGCTCAAGCAGTCGGGCACGTTCGGCGAACGCACCGTTCTCGCCGAGCGGGTGATGGACTCGAATGACCAGGAAAGGGAGCGCGGCATCACCATCCTTTCCAAGAACACCGCGATCACCTGGCGCGACAACCGCATCAACATCGTCGACACGCCGGGACACGCCGACTTCGGTGGCGAGGTCGAGCGCGTGCTGTCGATGGTGGACACCGTGCTGATCCTCGTCGACGCCATGGACGGACCGATGCCGCAGACGCGCTTCGTCACCCAGAAGGCGTTCGAGATGGGCTTCCGTCCGATCGTCGTGATCAACAAGGTGGACCGCCCCGGCGCCCGTCCGGGCTGGGTGCTCGACCAGACCTTCGATCTCTTCGACCGCCTCGGCGCGACCAACGAGCAGCTCGACTTCCCGGTCGTCTACGCCTCCGCCCTGCACGGCTACGCCGGCCTCGATCCCGACGTGCGCAGCGGCGACATGACGCCGCTCTACGAGGCGATCATGCAGTACGCGCCGGTGCCGCCGGTCGATCCCGATGGCGCTTTCCAGATGCGCATCAGCCAGCTCGACTACAACAGCTATGTCGGCCTGATCGGCATCGGCCGCATCCAGCGCGGCAAGATCCGCTCGAACATGCCGGTGGCGATCATCGACCGCGCCGGCAAGAAGCGCAGCGGCAAGGTGCTGCAGGTGCTCGGCTTCCTCGGACTCGAGCGTCTCGAGGTGGCGGAAGCCCAGGCCGGCGACATCATCGCCATCTCCGGCATCGAGGAACTCGGCATCTCCGACACGATCTGCGCGCCCGACGTGCCGGAACAGCTGCCGGTGCTGACCGTCGACGAGCCGACCATCAGCATGACCTTCCAGGTCAACAACTCGCCGTTCGCCGGCCAGAAGGAACACAGCGGCGGCAAGTTCATGACCAGTCGCCAGCTGCGCGACCGCCTCATGCGCGAGACCCTGCACAACGTCGCCCTGCGCGTCGAGGAGACCGAAGACCCCGACAAGTTCAAGGTCTCCGGCCGCGGCGAACTGCATCTCTCGGTGCTGATCGAAACGATGCGCCGCGAGGGCTACGAACTCGCCGTCTCGCGTCCCGAGGTCATCGTCAAGGACATCGACGGCGTGGCCAGCGAGCCGATCGAACAGCTCGTGGTCGACATGGACGAGCCGTTCCAGGGCGGCGTCATGGAGCGCCTCGGCATGCGCCGCGGCCAGCTGCGCAACATGGAGCCGGATGGCCGCGGCCGCGTGCGCCTCGAATACCTCATTCCCGCGCGCGGCCTGATCGGATTCCAGACCGAGTTCCGCACCCTCACCGCCGGCACCGGCCTGCTGTTCCACGTGTTCGACCACTACGGCCCGAAGGCCGAGGGCGCGATCGCCAAGCGTCCGAACGGCGTGATGATCTCCAATGGCCAGGGCCAGGCTCCGGCCTATGCGCTGGTCGGCCTGCAGGAGCGTGGCCGCCTGCTGGTCGGCGAGGGCGACGAGATCTACGAGGGCCAGCTCGTCGGCATCCACGCCAAGGACAACGACCTCACCGTCAACGCCCTGCGCGCCAAGCAGCTGACCAACATCCGCGCCGCCGGCAAGGACGACAACGTGCAACTCACCCCGCCGGTGCGCATGTCGCTGGAACAGGCGCTGGAGTTCATCGAGGACGACGAACTCGTCGAGGTCACGCCGAAGGCGATCCGCCTGCGCAAGAAGAACCTCACCGAAAGCGACCGCAAGCGCGCCTCGCGCGCGGCCTGAGCGGCGCCGACCGCGCCCCGGGGCACGCGTGCCGCTCCCGCGGCACGACCCCGGCGATCACGAACTGCCGACCGCTGCTCGGCACGGTGGCCGCCTGCGCCGGCAGGATCGCGGCAACCGGCAGCCCGCCCCTGTCAGGTGGCAGCGCCGTCTTCCGTACCGATGGAACACGCCCGCAAACCGCACCCTGAAGGTGCAGGCGCGCGGCCGGGGCGTCCCTGCGGGAGAGAGCCATGGCTGCACGAAACGCGAAGGCCGCGCGCAAGTCCGCCGCGAAGGCGCCGGCGAAGTCCACGAGCACCGCGCGGCGGCGCAAGTCCGGCGGCCGTGCGGTCGCCTCCGCCACGCCGGCCGCGCCGGACCCGCCGCTCATCGTCTACATCCACGGCATCGGCGAGAAGCCGCCGAAGGACGCGCTGAAGCGCCAGTGGGATCTCGCCCTGTTCGGCCGCGACATGGGCGAACGCACGCGCATGGCCTACTGGGCGGACATCCTGCACGGCGACTCCGGCGGCGCCGGCAAGGCCAGCCGCGCCATCTCCGCGAGCACGATCGATGCCGACGCCCTGCTCGACGAAACCGGCATCTCCGCACGGCGCAAGCCGCAGGCGGCGGAACTGGTCGACGCCCTGCTCACCGCCGCCGGCGTGCCCGTCGCGGCCGCCGGCAAGGGCACCCGCGTGCTGCCGCTGCCGGCGTTCCTGCGCAAGCCGATCGCGCGCAAGTTCCTCGAATGGCTGGTCAAGGACAGCGCCGCCTACTTCTTCAAGGACGACATCCGCCGGCGCATCCGCCAGCGTTTCCTCGACGCCGTCGCCGGCGGCGGGCCGGTCGTGGTCGTTTCGCACAGCCAGGGCACGGTGGTCTCGCTCGAGGTGATCGCCGAACTCGCCAAGGGCGCAAACCCGCTGCAGGTCGAGCACTACGTCACCCTCGGCTCCCCGCTCGGCCTGCGCGAAGTGCAGGACTTCCTCGACTGCAAGCTCGAAGTGCCGGCCGGCATCGAGCGCTGGAACAACTTCGCCGATCCGCTCGACCCGGTCGCCCTCGACAAGGGCCTCGGCGGCGACTTCGGCGCGCGCGACTTCATCGTCGACGAGTTGATCCTCAACACCGAGTTGCGCCGCATGGAGGGGCTCAACGCGCATTCCGCGGTCGGCTATCTGGCCCACCCGAAAGTCCGTCGCGTCGTCCAGGAATCCGCACGCGTGGACATGCATGCGCGCTTCCTCATGGCCCGCGACGTCGCCGCCGAACTGGCGGTGGAACGGCGCCAGCCGGTGCTGATCGAGATCCTCGAGCCCGGCTATCGCGCGATCGGCGAGAGCCGCGACGACATGCTCGCCTGCGAGCGCAAGGCCGGTCCCGGCCACACCGACCTGCGCACGCGCATCGGCGCCGCCGCGCAGATGATCCGCGGCGTCGTCGAACGGCACGCCGCTTCGGCATCGGCGCACGAAGGCGCGCTCGCGGCGGCCCGCATCGATCCGCTGAAGCGCTTCGTCGCCGCCCACCTGACGCCGTCCGAACTGGGCGACATCGCCGCGCGCCACCGCGAGCTGCGCGTCTACGCGATCTGGAAAAGCACGCGCAAGACCCGCCTCGTGCACCGCTCGGCGCGGGTCGTGCAGGTCGATGCCGCGCGCGCCAGCTACGGCGCGCAGGGCGAGCGCATCCGCTGGGCCGTGCTCGACACCGGCGTGCATTGCGACCACCCGCACTTCGCCACCCATCGCAACCTCGTCGAAGTCTGGGACTGCACGCGACCGGGGCCGCCGACGCGCATCGACACCGCCACGCCGGGCGAGACCGCGGCACGCCGCCGCGAACGCGAGACGATGCGCCAGGACCGCGACGGCCACGGCACGCATGTCGCCGGCATCATTGCCGGCGTCGCTCCGGCGCAGGCCGCCGGCCATGCCGACCTGCCGAGCGGACTGGCGCCGCGTGCGCAACTGGTCGTCTACAAGGTGCTCGACGATCGCGGCCGCGGCGAGGATGCCTGGATCATCAAGGCGCTCGACCACATCACCGAGCAGAACGAGAACGCCTCCAGCAGCCTGGTCGACGGCGTCAACCTCAGCCTCGGCGGCCCCTACGACAGCACCGTCTACGGCTGCGGATTCACGCCGATCTGCGCCGAACTGCGCAGGCTGTGGCGCGCCGGCGTGCTGGTCGTGGTCGCCGCCGGCAACGAGGGCCAGACCCAGGTCTCGACACCCGACGGCGAGCTCGACCTCAACACCTCGCTGTCGATCGGCGATCCGGCCAACCTCGAGGACTGCATCGCGGTCGGCTCGGTCAATGCCGACAAGCCGCATCTCTACGGCATCTCGGCGTTCTCCTCGCGCGGGCCGACTTCGGACGGCCGCGCCAAGCCCGACGTCGTCGCTCCCGGCGAGCGCATCCGCTCGTGCGCGTCGCGCTTCCGCGCGCAGACCCTCGAGGAACTCTACCGCGAGGAAAGCGGCACCAGCATGGCCGCGCCGCACGTCTCCGGACTGCTGGCCGCGTTCCTGTCCGTGCGCGGCGAGTTCCGAGGCCGCCCCGACGAGGTCAAGGCCCTGCTGCTGCGCACCTGCATCGACCTCGGCCGCGACCGCTACCACCAGGGAGCCGGGCTGCCGAACCTCATGCGCATGTTGCTGGAGGCCTGAGCAAGCGTTCCCGGAAAACCGCAGCAAGGCCGCGCGCCATCGCGGTCATCGACATCGATCGTCCATCCATGGAAGCGAGGAGGCGTCATGAGGATCCGGAACCACAGGCTGGTGGCAGAACCCGGCGAGCAGCTCAACTACATACCGAGCCCGAATCAGGCGAGGTCCGTCACTCCGCTCTATCTCATCATGCACTACACCGCGGGACCGACCCTCGACGGTGCCGTCTCATGGTTCATGAACCCGCAAGCGCAAGCATCCGCGCATGTCATCGTCGACCGTGATGGCACCGTTGTGCAGATGGTCGACTTCAATCGCAAGGCATGGCACGCCGGCAAGAGTTCGTGGGGTCATCTCGAGGGCTTGAATGCCTATTCGATAGGGATCGAACTCGTGAACGCCGGCAAGCTCTCGCGCAGATCCGATGGCGAATGGGTCAACTGGTCCAAGAAGGTGATACCTGCGGCCGACGTCACGATCGCAACGCACAAGGACGAAACGATCGAGAGCGGCTGGCACGAATATCCGGAAGCACAGATCGACGCCGCTCTTCGCGTGTCCATCGCCTTGCAGGATGCCTATTCCTTTCGCGACGTCCTCGGGCATGACGACATCAGTCCGCGCCGAAAGGTAGATCCGGGTCCGCTGTTCCCGCTCGGCAGTTTCCGTTCGAAGGTACTTGGCCGGGCTTGAGCCGCTTCGCGCGACGGGCAGGCCCCGCACCGCATCGCGCGCCGTATCGCGGGGCCGAGCACGCTCTTCCATGGGCGTGCGAACAGGGGAAGGACATGAACATCATGCGTCAGCTCATCCTGGCCGGCATCGCCGCGAGCATGTGCGGCGGCTGCGCGGTCATGAATCCGTACGTGCATCCACGCGACGAGCACGGAAAGGAAATCCTGCCGGCCACACCCGAGTTCGTCGGCGGCATCACCGAGGCGGTCGAGTACGCCGACCGATGGCGAATCACCTATCGCAAGGCCGCCGCGCAGCATACGGTGATGCGCAACACTTCGGCCGCGGTGATCCTGCCGCTGTCGGCAGCATCGTTGTTCTACGGCATTACCGGCCACGGTTCGAGCGACCGCATCGCACGCATGGCGATCGGCAGTGCCGGTCTCTACGGAGCCAACCAGTTCCTCACGAGCGAGCCAAGGCAGGCGCTGTACCTCGAGGGTGCAAAGGCGCTCGAATGCGCAATCACCCATTCGCGCCCTTTGATGGTGACGAGCGAATGGCGGAGTCGCCTCGTCACCGGCGCAGACACGCTCACCGATCTCAATGCAGGATTGGCCAAGGCCACTGCCCGACTGCGGGGGGAGATCGCATCCGCCGACACGCTTCCGGACAATGACGTCACCAAATCCGAATTGAAGGCGGCAGCTGCAGCCGTGACATCTGCCGAACAAACGTCGCAAAAGGCCGTCGAGGTGGCGAAAAATGCTTCTGCGGCCGTGCGCGCTGTCGATCTCTCCGGACAATCACTCCACGCGGCGACGCGCCGGATCGTCGACGCCGTCAATCTCGAGATCGGCAAGACTGTCCCGGACCTCGACGCATTGAAGTCGGTCGTGGGCGGGCTGGCAGGACAGGCGGAATCCTTCGGACAGTCCTACCTCCCACAACCGGAGACGCCCGAGCCTGATCCATCACGCAAGGATCGCGCCGACCCGACCCCCGCAACGGATGGCGCACGGCTCAGCTGGGCGATCAGCTCAGTCAATTCCGCAAGGAGCGATCTGGAGAGCCATGTCGCGCGATTGAAGGCCGACAAGGCACTCACGGACGCCGACAGGAAGGCGTTCGTCGACAAGATCGACGAACTCGAGGCCAGGCTCGCGAAGCTCGAACGGGAGATCTCCCGGCTGAAAGCGCGCCTCGACGCTTATGACCGTACGCAAAATTTGCGCAATGCGCGCCTCGCGGTCTACTCCGCTCAAGCGGAAGTCCTCGCCGAGGCCTCGATCGTCAATGCCCGATTGGCCGGCATGGACGATCTCGCCAGAAAGGCCGATGAGGTCTTCAACTGCAAGACGTCCGAAGCCACCACGCCGTTCACCGTATTGCCTTCCGGCGACACCCTCACCATCCGCAAGGAAAAGAGCGCCACATTGACCGCGCAGGGCGGCACGCTGACTCCGCGCTTCCAGCTGGTCGGCGTCAACACCGACAAGATCAAGGTGGATCAGGTCGCGCAGACCTCGTCGGTGCTCGTGCTGACGATCACGGCCGGCAAGGACACCGTCGCCGCCGCCGCGGCACCGACGCTGGTCTTGACCGATGGCAGCGGAAAGAAGTCAGTGCAGGTCAAGGTCGTGGTGACCGACTGAATCGACCCGGGCGCGTGGCCAGGGATTGGCCCCTTCCGGCGTGCCGCAGTGCGGCTTGCAATGGTCGGCCGACCCAAGGACGCTCGCACCCGTTCCGGCCGTCGCGGGGGACGCTGCCGCCGGCGAGGCCTGCCGGCGCGGCGCGCGCAACCGGATCGTCATCCTGCATCGCACGTCCGTCGAGATCCCTTGATCCGAAACCAGCCCAGCCGGGAGGAACCACCGTGATTCGAGCGCAGTCGTTGTTGCCTGCATTGATCCTCGTCGCCGCCACGCCGCTGTTCGCCCAGAGCGACGCCGACGCGCTGGCGTTTGCCAAGCAGCTGGCCGGCCCGCCGGAGGAAATGGCCGCGATGCGCGCGCCATTGCCGACCGATGCCATGATCCACTCGCGCAGCGCCCTGCTGCCGGTGCAGTTCACCGCCGACGGCTCCGGAGGCCACGTGTGGAAGAGCGCGCTGCCGGTCGAGAACGGTGCGCTGCGCCTGCTCGTGTTCGCACCGGCGCAATCCGACTGGCAGGTAGAGATGGAAGGTGCGTCCGGCCGCGGCATCGAAGCGGCGGCGCTCGCCACGCGCGTGATCGACACCGATTTCGGCATCGGCGAAGCGCGCGTGCCGACCGTGCGCTACGACTTCGACAACCTGCAAGGTGAGCGCTGGAACCTGCAGCTGCGCAGTGCACGCGGCGGCGAGGGCTTTGTGCTCGTCGAGGGCGATGCCGGCACCGAACTCGCCTCCTACCCGACCCACGCCCGCCAGCTGGTCGGCGAGCGCCTCGGCGTCAGCGCAATGCTGACGATGTCGGACGACGCCGATGTCCGCGTCGGCCACAAGGCCGGCGGCATCAGCCAGGCGACGATCCGCGTCGTCGCCCCCGACGGCAGCGTGTCGCGCCACCCGATGTTCGATGACGGCCTGCACGATGACGGCCGCGCCGGCGACGGCCTGTTCGCCGGGGATTTCCCCGCCAGCATGCCCGGCAACCACCTCGCCCAGGTCGAGGTGCGCGGCAGCAACCGCAACGGCAGGGCCTTCGTGCGAACCGCCGAGCACCTCATCCCGGTGGTCGAACGCAGTCTCGACTTCAGCGCGGGGCACGCCAGCGCCGTGGCTGGCGCTCCGAACCGACTGGCGATCCGCGTGCCGGTCATGGCACGCAGCGCCGGCCAGCATTACCGCGCCGTCGGTGAAGTCTGGGGCAGCGATGCGAGCGGCAAGCCGGTCGCGGTGGCCTGGCTCGGCGGCATGGTGATGCCGCGCGACGGCCAGCTCGAACTCGGATTCGACGAGCGCTGGATCGCCCTCAGCGGAGCGAAGGCACCGTTCGAGTTGCGTGACCTGCGCATCGAGGATCCGGACCATTTCGTCACCGTGGCCTCGGCCAGGCGCATCGCGCTGTCGATGCCGGTCCTGCGCACGAACACGGTGCCGGCGGCGATCCGGATCGATGAAACGATGACGATGGGCCCGCGTCCGGCTGCCGGCAATGCCACCGAAGGCGTCGGCAAGCGCCTGCTGCTCGTGCACGGCTACTGCTCGAACTCGGTCTGGCCGGCGGCCCAGTTCAGCACTGCCTCGACCTTCCTCGACACCAAGCAGAACCGCAGCCACGACCAGTTCGCCCAGCGCATCCGCACCTTCGGTTCGACCTGGAACTCGTTCGGCACCGTCGCCCACAGCCAGGGCGGCGCCGCGTCGCTGCACCTCTACGCGTTCTACTGGAGCGGACTCGACAACGCGACCGGCAACCGCCTGATCCAGTCGGTCGGCACGCCGTACAAGGGCACCAACCTGTCCGGCATCCTCGCCACGCTCGGCAACTGGTTCGGCATTGCCTGCGGCTCGAACAGCAACCTCACCTACAGCGGTGCCACGGCATGGCTGGCCGGCGTGCCGAACTCGGCGCGCGCCAAGGTCAACTACTACACGACCTCGTTCAAGCTGACCAACTGGTACACGAACGACTACTGCCAGTTCGCCACCGACCTCGTGCTCAGCGATCCCGAGGACGGCACCACCGAGCAGGTCAACGGCCAGCTCGCCGGCGGCGTCAACCGCGGCCACGTCACCGGCCAATGCCACACCAGCGGCATGCGCGACCCGGCGCAGTACCTCAATGCCAGCCGCAACGCGACGATGAACAGCAACGCGGCACGATGATCGACGTCGTCCCGGGGCGCGGCCACGGCCGCGCTCCGGGATGGCGGTGCGCGGAGCGCCTGCGCGACACCCGCGAGCGGTCCCCTTGCGGCGAGGCATTCCGTTTCATGGATGAACCCGGAATCGCGGAGCCGCCACCATGCGCCGATTCGCCGTCTTGCCCGCCCTTGCCCTGCTGCCGTTCGCGGCCTGCGCCGAAACGCCATCAATTCGTCGCCGCTCCCGTTCACGCTCCACGGCTTTCCGCAGAGGCGGCTCGTGATGCTTCGGGATGATCCATCGTGCGGTCCGCAAACCGCGCGGTTCAATCGAATCCGTTCTGGAATATCGACAGCGTCGTCAAGCCGAGGTCGTCGAAGTCGGCGGTGAAGCTGCCGCCGGCCGGGTACTTCGTCAGCAGCGCACGCACTTCGACGCTGCGCGCACCGGAGCGCGCCGTCGCGGTGAGGGTCTGGTCGACCCAGACGTTGAAGCTGCCCGGCGAGCCGTTGCCGTTGACGGAACCGCCGTTCGGCGTCGTGCAGTCGGGGCCGTCGTACCAGCGCAGGCCGATCCGCGCGGCATTGGCGAGGTCCTGTCCGGCACCCGACGGGATGCGTACCCTGCCGGTCGCCGTATAGCGCTGGCCGCTGTTGACCGGCACGCACTGGGTGACGGTGACGCCGTTGCCGGCACCGGGCGAGATGTTGGTGATGCGGATCGACCCCGATTGCGGGTCGGCATTGGAGTCTTCCGGATTCCAGACCGCCACCATGTCCGGATTGCCGGTCGCCTCCCAGCCGATCAGGCTCTGGTCGAAACCGCCGTTGAGCACGAGGTCCTGGGCATGCAGAGGCGTCGCGACGGACGCGAGGAATGCCAGGGCGAAGGTGGCGGGACGCATGCAGGTCGGCTCCAGTCATCCGCGCAGGGCGGGATGTCCGGGTCCACGGAGGATGCAGCCGCGAGGGGCCAGCGCGGCACGGCGTGCCTGCGCCGTCGGTCGCCGTGGCTTCGGTGCCCGCCAAGCGCCTGCTGCAGGGCTGCGGGGAACCAGGGGCTGCGGCGCCTGCAGACGCTCAACGCACGCGCAATCCGCGCAGCCGCGCCTGGCCGCCATCGCGATCGGTGACGACGAGGAAGGCTTCGCCGTCGCGCGCGCCGATGCGTGGCAGGCCGCTGGCACGACCGCGTGCGGCGAGATCCGCAACCACCTGCTTGGCTTCGACCTTTGCCGCCGCTGCATCGATGCGCGCGAGCCAGAGTTGCTGACCGCTGCGCCCGCCTTCACGTTCGGCGAGCCATGCGAGCCACAGCTTGCCGCCGTCGAACGCGAGTGCGGCGCGACCGAGCAGACCTTCGCCCTCGGCCGCGTGCAGCGGCTTGCCGAAACGGTCGCCGGCATCGCTCGAGCGCGCCAGGCGCAACGAAGGCCTGCCGTCCGCCTCCGTGTACCAGGCCACCCACACCTCGTTGCCGCGCGCGACCGCCGCCGGCCCGTTGACCGGGCAGCCGGCGAACTTCCAGCCATCGGCGTGCACGTCGCGCGGTGCGCTCCACTTGCCGCCCTCGAAGCGGGTGATGCGCATGTCGCGGATCTCGTCGTCGTTGCGCCCGCGGTAGACCACCACCGGACCGCGCGCGGTCTGCGCGACGGCCGTCGTGCAGCAGTCGCAGGTCGACACATCGAGCGGCCATTCGCCACCGCGCGTGCCGTCGGCAGCGAAGCTTGCCGCACGCAGCATCATGCGCCCAGCGCCATGACCGTCGTGGTCGTGGGCGTCCTGCGCGCCGGCGACCGGTTTCCGCCGGCTGTCGAGCCAGGCGATGCCGAGCGTGGCGCGCGCCTGCGGCCACATCGAAACGAAACCGTAGTCGTTCCTCGCGCCTTCCGGCTCGACGCGGATCGGCGCCGACCAGCTCGCGCCGCCATCGTCCGAACGCACGAGGGCGATGCCGTAGTCGTAGGCGCCGCTGCCATTGCGGCGCAGCCAGTGTGCCCACAACGAACCATCGGCGAGGGCGACGACATGCGGCGTGTCGGCCCAGTTGACGAACCAGTCGTGGCCGCGCGCGATCGTGCGTGGCGCCTGCCATGCATCGGCTGCAGCGGCCGTCGTGGCGAAACGCAGCACATGTGCGTCGGCATCGCCCTTTTCGATCCATGCGAGCAACCAGCCATCGGCGACCGGCGTCAGGTCGGGCTGCGCCGCACCGACCGGCGCCGGCAGGGTCCATTCGCGGACGTGCAGCCCTTCCGCCGCCAGGGCCCCCGCGTGCACGGCCAGGGCGAAGGCAGCGAACCGCGCCAGTGTGTCCATGAAAGGCATGGGCGAAGACTCCGCTGCGCAACGAGGGCAAGCGCAATGGCTCGATGATAGCGGACACGCGGACCGGCGTTGCGGGCGAAACAGGCCCTGGGCCGGCGTCACGACAGGCGATGCGCGGTGGCGCGGGTGCGTGGCGCGCGCTACCCTCGCGCGCCTATGACCGAAGCCAACCGCATCGATTTCACCCTCGAGCCCGACGACGGCGAGCGCCTGTCCAACCTCGTCGGCCCGTTCGACGCCCACCTGCGCCAGATCGAGTTGCGCCTCGGCGTCGAGATCGCCAACCGCGGCAACGTGTTCCGCGTGGTCGGCGACGCCAAACCCGTGCAGGTCGCCGCGCGCCTGCTGCGCGAGCTCTACATGCTGACCGCGACGGAAACCCTGGATGCCCATCAACTCAACCTGCGCCTGCAGGAATCGGGCATCGAGGCGATCGCCGCTGCCGCCGCCGAAGGCGCGCAGGAGGTCAGCGTCAAGGTCAAGCGCGGCACGATCCGCGGGCGCGGTCCGAACCAGGTGCGCTACCTGCACGCCATCGCCACCCACGACATCAACTTCGGCATCGGCCCGGCCGGCACCGGCAAGACCTATCTCGCCGTCGCCATGGCCGTCGATGCACTCAACGACAACCGCGTGCAACGCGTGATCCTCGTGCGCCCGGCAGTCGAGGCCGGCGAGAAGCTCGGCTTCCTGCCCGGCGACCTCAGCCAGAAGGTCGATCCGTACCTGCGTCCGCTCTACGACGCGCTGTACGAAATGCTCGGCATCGAGCGGGTGACCAAGCTGATCGAGCGCAACGTCATCGAGATCGCCCCGCTCGCCTACATGCGCGGCCGCACGCTCAACGATTCGTTCGTGATCCTCGACGAGGCGCAAAACACGACCGTCGAGCAGATGAAGATGTTCCTCACCCGCATCGGCTTCGGCTCGGTTGCGGTGGTCACCGGCGACATCACCCAGACCGACCTGCCGCGCCACATCCGGTCGGGCCTGCGCGATGCGATCGACGTGCTGCGCGATGTCGACGGCATCAGCTTCACCTTCTTCAACTCGAAGGACGTCGTGCGCCATCCGCTGGTACAGAAGATCGTGCGTGCCTACGAGGCCCACGCGGAAAACGCGAAGGACGGAGGAACGCCGTGAACGCGCGCTGGATGCCTGCGATGCTCGCGCTCGGCATGGCCGGTGATGCGCTCGCGCAAACCTACAGCGGCCCCGAGAGCGTCGAGTACCACCCGCGCCTCGACCGCCATCTCGTCAGCAACACCAGCGGCGGCGGCAGCATCCTCGCGCGCGCCGCCGACGGCACGCTCAGCGTGTTCACCGCGGCGCCCGTCTCGCCGTACGGCATCGAACTCGTCGCCGGCGTGCTGTGGGTGCTCGACAGCGGCCGCCTCAAGGGCTACGACATCGACAGCGCCGAGGCGGTCGCCGACATCGCCATTCCGGGGGCATCGTTCCTCAACGGCATCACCTCGAACGGCGTCGATCGGCTGTGGATCAGCGACTTCAGCGCCAAACGCATCCATCCGGTCGACATCTCGGATCCGACCACACCGGTACCCGGCACCAGCGTGACGACCGTGCCGACTCCGAACGGACTCGTCCACGACCGCGCCAACCAGCGCCTGCTGATCGCGACGTGGAACGCGAACGCGCGCGTGCAGTCGCTTGATCTGGCCACACCCGGGGCGACGCCCGTCGACCTCATCCAGACCACGCTGACCAGCTTCGACGGCATTGCCCTCGACTGCAACGGCGCGATCATCGTCAGCGCCTGGGGCGCCTGCGGCACGACCGGCTCTCCGAGCGGCTGCCTGCGCCGCTTCGATCCGCCGTTTTCGCTGAGCTCGCCGCCAGTCGTGCTCGCCGACAATCTGGGCAATCCGGCCGACATCGACTTCGCCTGGCCGACGGGCCAGGTTGCGGTCCCGGAATCGTCCCTGGCGCGGGTCACCCTCATCGACACGCCGGGCTGCCCGGGTTCGTTGTTCTTCGCCGATTTCGAGCGTTGAGCGGCTGATGGCATCGCCGACGAAGACCCGACGATCGACGCCCGATGCGATGGTGTTCGTGCGCAACGAGAGCGCACGCGCCGGCGTGCCGCTGACGGCGAGCTTCACCCGCTGGGTCGATGCCGCCCTGCGCGGCGCACGCTGGCGCAGGCGCGCCGAGGTGAACATCCTCGTCGTCGGCAGCGAAGCCGGTCGCGACTACAACCGCCGCTTCCGCCAGCGCGACTACGCGACCAACGTGCTGAGCTTCCCGTACGAACCGATGGCACACGAAAGGACTGCGCTGATCGGCGACCTCGTCCTCTGCGCCCCGGTGGTGGCGATGGAAGCGATCGCCCAGGCCAAGCGACCGCGCGACCACTGGGCGCACCTGACCGTGCACGGCGTGCTGCACCTCGTCGGCCATGACCACATCGACGAGGCCGACGCCGAACGCATGGAGGCACTCGAACGCCGCGTGCTGGCCGGGCTCGGCATCGACGATCCCTACCGCGACGAAGAACGCGCCTGAAGTGACCCGCTGACGGCCGCTCCCTGCGGGAGCGCCGTCAGCCGTGATTCGCCGTCGCCCCGAGGAGTCGCGCGCGCATGGCGGCCGCACCGGCGCGCACGACCCGATCGGCGCGCGAACCGGCGGCTTCGAGGCGATCGAGCAGGACTCGCGCGGCGGCCGCGTCGCCGTTCATCTGGTGCCATTGCGCGAGCGCCAGTCTCGTGTAGCCGGGCTGCACCGCATCGGGATCGTCCTTCGCATCCCAGCCGGCGATCGCCTCCTCGAGCAGGCCGCGGACTTCGGCATTGGCGACGCCGCTGTCGAGCAGGGCCTGGGCGAGAACGGTGCGGGCGACCAGCGAGCGGGGATCGTCGCTGCCGTAGCGCGTGGCGACGATCGGCGCCAGCTCGCGCAATGCCGCGACCGCCGCGCCGGGTCGACCGCTGCGCGCCTCGTGGCGCGCGAACTGGACACGTGCCTCGAGGTATTCCCCGCTGTCGGCACCGTCGAGGGCCAGCGAATCGGCCATGACCCGCTCGAACAGGGGATCGGCTTCCTCGAGTCGACCCGCATCGTCGAGGATCACGGCACGGCGAAGGGTGAATACCGTACCGAACGCGCTGACTTCGCCCTTCAATTCACGGATCAGCGCAAGCGCGTCATCCGACACCGAGAGCGCGCCGGCGAGGTCGCCCTGCGCGGCCCGCCACTGGGCCATCCGGCTTTGCGCCATGGCCAGGACGACTTGCCTTCCTTCGGCCAGACGATTCTCGAAATTGCGCCGGCAGTACGCTCCGGCCGCGTCGAACAGGCCACGGTTCGACAGGATGATGCAGAGGTTGCCGGTGGCGGCACCGAGCCGGTTGTCGGCGTCGTCCGCACGCGCTTCGTTCATCGCGTAGGTCGTGCGCGCGGCATGTTCGGCGGCGACGAAATTGCCGGCACGGTTGAGCGCGAGCGAAAGCACCATCCACGCGTTGGCGATCTCCTGCGAGCCCGGTTCGGTCAGGCGTTCGGCGAGCGCCAGCGATTCGCGCGCCGCCGCCTCCGCGTCCTTTGCCGGAAACTGGCCGTTGGCCATCGCGTTCGCCATCTGCTCGAGGCAGCGCGCCGCGTCGATCGGCTGGTCGATGGCCGGATCGAGATGGATGTCGGCCGCCTTGCGCAGCAGGGCGACTCCCTTCGCGTTCGCATTCATGTGCCGGTAGGCGTTGCCGATCGCCTCGTACAGGCGCGCGCGGATGCGCGGCTGGTCGGCGAGCTCGCCGTCGATGCGCGCGGCGCCGGTGTCGAGGACGTCCTGCGCGCTCAGCTCGTGGTTGAGCGCGTTGTTGAGGTTGGAATCGGACGACGAAAACACCGAGACGAGGAACTCGGAAACGCGGTCGGAGGTGGCCGCCTGCAGGCGTGCTTCGCGCTCGGCCAGCACGGTGCGCCAGGTGAAGCCGCTGGCCAGGGCGACGACGAACAGCGAGGCCGCGAGCAGCCAGCGGTTGCGCCAGACGAAGCGGCGCGCGCGATAGCCGATCTGGCCGCGACGTGCCTGCACCGGCCGCGAGGCGAGGAAGGCTCGCAGGTCATCGGCGAACTCGGCAACCGACCCGTAGCGGCTCGCGGGCTCCCTGCGCAGTGCCTTGAGGGTGATCGCATCGAGGTCGACCGGGACACGCCGCACGGATTTGCGCAGCGCGTCGGCGTCGGTCCTGCGCAACAGCTCGCTCGGTGCCGTGACGATCCCCGAGACGATCGCGTTCGAGCGCGCGTGGTCGGTCTCAAGGTGGTCGAACGGGCGCGAGCCGGTCAGCAGTTCGTAGAGGACCACGCCGAGCGAGTAGATGTCGGTGGCCACGCCCAGACGGCGCCCTTCGATCTGCTCGGGACTTGCGTAGGCCAGCGTCATCGCGCGCGTGGCCGTCACCGCACGCGTGCCATCCCGGTTCGCATCGAGCAGGCGGGCGATGCCGAAGTCGAGCAGCTTCGGTTCCCCGCCCGCATCGACGAGGATATTGGCCGGCTTGAGGTCGCGATGGATGACGAGGTTTGCATGGGCGTACTCCACGGCCACGCAGATCTTGATGAACAGCTCGACCCGCTTGCGCAGCGGCGTGTCGTTCTGCAGGCACCAGTGGTCGACCGGCTTGCCGTCGACGTACTCCATCGCGAGGAACGGACTGCCATCGGCACCCTGGCCGGCCTCGACGAGGTGGGCGATGTTCGGATGGTTGAGCGCGGCGAGGATGCGCCCTTCATCGAGGAACCGGGAAATCTCCGCCTGGTTGCCGAGGCCGGCGCCCCGCAGCATCTTCAGCGCGACCAGCTGGAATGCCCGGCCCTGCTCGCGCTCGGCCATCCACACCTGGCCCATGCCGCCCTCGCCGATCCGCTCGATCAGGCGGTAGCGGGCCGGCGCGACCGACTGGACGCGCGCGTCCGCGAAGGCTTCCCGCGCGATCGTGTCGGCCCCGCGGTCGAGCGCCTCGCCGGTCGTCCCTTCGACCACGGTCCCGTCGACCGCGGCGAGCAACCAGTTCACCTCGCGCAACAGTTCCGGGTCGCCGCCGCACGCGGCTTCGATCGCCGCCGTGCGGTCGACGTGCCCATCGTCGAGGACGAGATGGACGATCGACTGCGCCCGGCGGTAGCGCTCGTCCTCGATCGCAGTCACCCGTGACGGTCCCGATGGGCGCCGCGCGGAAGCGTCATCACGCGGCACGGGTTGCCGGGGCGAATCCAGCTCGGCGGTCGGTTCGTCATCCGTCGAGGATAGCAGCGGCTGCGACGGGATGATCCTCGGCGCGACGATCCTGCGCGTCCTGATGCGAGGCCATCCCGGCATCGGCAGCCAGCGCTGCCCCACGAGCGACGCAAGCAGGAGATCGACGATGATGAAGCAACCCGAAGCGTGCGTGCCGCAGGCCCGTCCGCGGCGGCGAGCATGGCCTCTGGCGGTGCTGCCCCTGCTGCTTTCCACGGGGTTGACCGGACTGTGCGCTGCCGCCGATCAGCGCCCGCTGCCGAGATTCGTCGCCGGCACCCTCGGCCTGGAATGCTCCACCACGCCGTTCGGCCTGCATGCGCCGATGGCGCAGGACATCGAGGCCGTGCAGCTGATCGAGTCAGCGGCCCTGAATGCGATCGACGAATACCGGGCGGCAGCAGGCAGCGAAACGCCACCGTTCGTGCGCACGTTCCGCGCGAGCCGGCCGACCGCCCTGAATGGGGCCTCCCTGCAGAAGGCGGTGAGCGTCGATCTCGACGGCAACGGCCGCGACGAAATCGTCGCCGCCTATCGCATGGGCGACGGCAGCCTGCGGCTCGCCGTGCTGAAGCGCAACGGCGCCACCGTGCAGCTCGCCGACACCTGGTCGCTGAACCAGACCTTCAGCCAGGTCGACCTCGCCGCCGGCGACCTCAACGGTTCGGCCAACGGGCGCGAGGAGATCGGCGTCATGGTGCGCACCCTGGCCGGCGCCGTGCAGGTGTACGTGCTGCAGGGCGACGCCAGCGGCAACATCGCCCAGGCCGACAACCAGGCGGCCGGTTCCTGGCAGAAGGCCGGCGCGGTCGGTGCGTCGGTCGGTTTCACCGCGGGCGACATGCTGTTGAGCGGGCACGACCAGCTCGTCGTCGTCAGCGAGATCAATCCCGGCAACAACCGCGACCTTCATTTCGACTTGCTCGAATACGAGCCGACGACTTCCGCGCTTCCGGTCACCGGCGGTGCGGTCAACATCGGCAGCGCGCTGTTCGTTTCCGACGTCGGCGGCACATTCGGCAGCAACGGCAACGGCATCGTGCGCATCGAGGCCGATGCCGGCGACGTCGTCGACAGCGCCGCTGCAGAACTGGTCCTGCACATCCAGCACCGCGAATCGAGTTACGACTACATCACCCAGCGCCTGACCCACTTCACCACCGAGCGTGACGAGAACAAGCACATCACCGGAATCGAGCTCTACGACCGCACGCCCGGCGTTGCCGGCGACGACAGCCACTACGATGCGAGCCGCCTGGCGCAGGGCCAGAACGAGAACGGTCCGGCAAGCTTCGAGGCGGTGCTCGGCCAGGTCGGCGACAGCCTGCGGAGCGAGATCATCCTCGCCCGATCGAACCCCGGCAACGAAAGCCTGACGGTCGAGGCATTCGCGCCGACGGTCGACCCGAAAGCCGGCTTCCGGTACATCACCACCGGCACCACGGTCAACCTCCGCAACACCTCGACCGGCGGCGCCACGGGCTACAGCTGGAACTTCGGCGACAACACCGGCGTCCTGCACGGCGTCGACGTCACCCATCAGTACACCACGACTGGAACCTACACGATCACGCTGACCGCGAGCTATGCCGGCAACGTGACGAAGACCTACGCGACGACGGTGGTCATCAGTGCGGGATCGAGCGAAGGCGGCATCTCCCCGAGCTACAGCTACGGCCTCGGCAACGCGACCTACTCGGCCTCCTACCAGGTACCGAGTTTCAACGACCTTTCCCACGTCCATGCCACCGCCGGCGACATGAACCGCGACGGCACCCATGAAGTGCTGACGGTGGCGCGCAACACCAATGGCAAGGTGCTGCGTTCGCGCTGGCAATTGATCAACCCGACCGATCCGGCCTCGTTTGCCGGCACGCATGCGGAAGAGTCGAACGTCGCCTTCAACGGATTGACGGCCATGGAACTCGTCGGCAGCGATTTCGACGGCGATTCGCTGCACGGCATGCTCGGCAACGAGTGCCTGACCGTGTTCGAACCGCAGCTGCGCCAGGTGGTCTGGCTGCCCCCGTATTTCGGTGTCGAGCAGGCCGCTGCCTCGAAGGAGTCCAGCTGGGGGCAGTCGGAGTCCGGCACGACCAGCGCCGAGACGCAGTCGGGCAGCTACACCTCGCACGATGTGTCGGGCTACGTCGGCGTCGAGGTCGGCACGCCCGACAACCTCGCCTATACCGTCGAGGCCTCGGTCGCCTTCACCGCGGGGGCGAACTGGCAGAAATCGAGGGGCGAGATCCACGGCGAGGAAACCAGCCTGTCCGTCGACCAGGGGCAGGTACAGACCCAGGGCGAGGCACTGGTCATCACCGAGGAAAACGCGTTCAACTGCTACCAGTACGACGTCCGGCGCGCCAGCTCGGGGCTCGACCCGAACAGCAAGATGCGCCTGTGCGAGCGCATCGAAGACAGCCGCATCGTCGCCGGCACCGATGCCTTGGAGTGGGACACCGCGGTACCGGCCGCCGGCGTCCAGCTGCTCGGCCACAAGCCCGCGCAATGGGTACCGCTGCATCGTGACTGGGCCAGCCTTGCCCTGTTCCGCCAGGCCACGGCGAATGTCGCCTTCTCCGCCGACAACGGCGCCGACAAGCTGACCGATGGCCGCTTCGACACGAGTGCAACGGCTGCGGCGGCCAGTGTCCGTCCTTACGTCGAGATCGATCTCGGCAGCCTCCGCGAAATCTCCAATATCCGCATCTTTCCGACGCCCGGAGACGCCATCGACCTGCAGGGCTATCACCTCTATGCATCGCGCACGCCGATGACCGCGACCGGTGTGCCGTCCGGTGCGGGCATCACGACCTTTGCGCCGGAGACCGGGGATGCGGTCTCGTACGACCGCTGGAACGTGTGGACGCGCGATCCGGAATCGCCGTCGAATCTGCTGCGCGCGCGCTACATCCGCCTGCAGCATCCCGGGACCACCGCCGTGAACCTGCGCGTGGCGGAAATCCAGGTGTTCGGCGATGTCCACGTGGACCCGCCGTCGTATCCGCAATCGGTATGCGATCCGATCGCCGGCGACGGCCGCTTCAAGGCGCTGGTCTGGAACGCGGCGGCCAGCCGCTTCGCCGAGGTCCAGATGCGCGGCGACCTGCTGTGGAACGGCTCCGGTGGCTGGCGCGCGCCGCAGCCCGGCGACAGCTACGGCGCCTGCTCGAACCATGGACAGCTGCCGAACCGCGACATCTGGTCGACCATCGCCGTCGGCGGGACCACGGAGATCTACTGGAGCCTCAGCCAGGAGTCCGGCTCGATCACCGGCACGGTGACGAGCATCGACAATTCGACCCGGGTCGGCGCGCAGTTCGATTTTTCCGCCGGCTTCATCGTCAAGGTGATCGCCGGCATCGCCTACGAATTCACCAAGGGCATCACCCGCGACACGCAGAACTCGACCTACTGGGGCACGGGCCTCGACATCAGCGGATCGATCGGCGGCTTCACCAATCAAGCCCTCGCCACACCGTGCCGCTACCGACCGCGCCCCTACGCCTACACCCTGCCGGACCGCTCCGACACCGGCTACCTGCACGAAGCCTATGCGGTCGACTACATCGTCCAGGAAGGAACGACCGGCATGTGGACGCGTGCGAACGTCCCGACCCAATGCTTCGGCGATCGCATCTTCGCCGACGACTTCGACTGAGGCCCGGCATGAACGACTGCAACCCACCACGAATCGACAGCATGAACGAAACTCCGGCACACGCGGAGCCCGCCGGCCGCATCCGGCGGGTCCGTCAACTGACGCGCGCACTCGTGCTGCTCGCCGCGATGCCGGCGCTGGCGTCCGCCGTCGGCGTTTCGCCGACCGGTGAACTCGCGGCACGCCGCACCAACGCCTCGACCGCGGTCCTCCCCGACGGACGCGTCCTCGTCGCCGGCGGTCTCGGCTCGCCGACGACGACGGCCGCGATCGAGATCTACGATCCGGCGCGCGGCGCGTTCTCGGGTGCCGGCCTGCTGCAGATGACGGAACCGCGCCAGGAAGCGGTCAGCGTGCCGTTGCCGAACGGAAAGGTGCTGATCGCCGGTGGCCGCGAGGCCGTCGGCAGCTCCTCGAGCCTGCGCAGTGCCGAACTGTTCGATCCGGTGACCTTGCAATCCTCGACCACCGGCTTCCTCGCCACCCGCCGTCACGGCGCGACCGCCACGTTGCTGTCGGACGGGCGCGTGCTGGTCGCCGGCGGCACGGACGGCGGCAACGGCGGTGGCGTCGGCGGCGATCCCGGCGTGGGCACGCTCGCCAGTGCGGAGATCTACGATCCGGCCAGCGGCACGTTCTACGCCACCGGTTCGATGTCGACGCGACGCACGCGCGCGAGCGCCGTGCTGCTGGCCGACGGCCGGGTCCTGATCGCGGGCGGCCTCGACGAGTGGGAAGGGGCCTACGTCGACACTTCGGAAATCTATGATCCGTCCACCGGCATGTTCGGCAGTGTTGCCTCGCTGGCTGGCGGCGGGCGCTACAACGCCAGCCTGGTCCTGCTGACCAACCAGACCGTGCTGATGGCCGGTGGTTCGAGGAGCTTCGAGCCATACACCGCCACCGCCCTGCTCTTCCGGCCGGGCCCGGGCAATTGGGTGGCGACTACCGGCTCGATGGCGACCGCTCGGGCCAATGCCGGCGCCGTGCTTCTGCCGAACGGGCGGGTGCTGGTGATCGGCGGCCAGAGTGCGCAGTTCGCCGCAACCGCATCGATCGAAAGCTACAACCCGGAAACCGGCACGTTCACGACCGAGGCGCCGCTCGCCACGGCCCGATCCTCGGCATCGGTGAGCCTGTTGCCGAGCGGGCGGGTCCTCGTCGCCGGCGGCTACGTGCCGCCGCCGAACAACAACCAGGGCGGAACGCTGCTCGCCAGCTCGGAACTGCTCGACCAATCCATCTGGACCTCGGTCACGCAATCCGGCGCAATGACCACGCCGCGTGCCGGTGCCGCAGTCAGCATCCTGACCAGCGGACGCGTGCTGTTCGCCGGGGGCCGCAACGGCAGCAACGTGCTCGCTTCAGCCGAGGTCTACGACGAATCCACCGGCACGTTCTCCGCAGCCGGATCGATGGCGCAGGCGCGCGAGGCCGCAGCCTCGGCCTTGCTGGCGGACGGCAGCGTCATCCTCGTCGGCGGGCGTTCGCCCGCCGGGGCGCCGCTGGCAAGCGCCGAGCGCTTCCATCCGCAGACGCAGACCTTCTCGACCAACGCGCGTCCGCTCTGGCAGGCACGGCATTCGGCGGGATCCACCCTGCTCGCGGACGGTCGCTTGCTGGTGGTGGGCGGAAGCGATGCCAACGGCCCGATCGCCAGTAGCGAGACCTTCGACGGCCGCACCGGGATGTTCCGCACCGCCGGCGCGCTGGCGACGGCACGCTCGCAGGCAAGCACGGTGTTGCTGCCGGACGGCAGCGTGCTCGTCGCCGGCGGCCAGGGCACGGGCGGATTGCTGGCCAGTGCGGAACGCTTCGATCCGGCGACGCGCAGCTTCAGCCCCGTCCCCGGGTCGCTGGCCACCGCGCGCCGCGCCGCGATGACGGCGCTGCTGCCGAACGGCAAGGTGCTGATCGCCGGTGGACGCAACCCGGCATCCGCCCCGCTGGCCAGCGCCGAACTGTTCGATCCGGCGACCGGGACGTTCACGCCGGCCGGCAATCTCGCGACCGCGCGTGCCGATGCGGCTCTCCACGTGCTTCCGAGCGGGGTGGTCCTCGTCGCCGGCGGCAGCGGAAGCTCGGGAGCGCCGCTGGCGACGACCGAGGTCTTCGATCCGGCGACCGCCAGCTTCACGCCGGGCCCGACCCTGGCGAGCGCCCGTGCCCAGGCCGGAATCGCGTTGACGCCGCGCGGCCGACTGCTGATCGCCGGCGGCAACGGCGCGTCCGGCACCCTGGCCAGCGCCGAGCTCCGGCTGCGCAGTGCTTTCGCCGACGTTCTCCTCGGCCAGAAGCCCGTGTTCAGCGTGGTCCCATCGAACCTGAGCTTGCCCGGATACTTCGATCTGGGCGGCCAGGGGCTGCGCGGATCGCTGCGCTTTCCGGATGAAAGCGTGGCCGGCAGCGAAGGTTCCAGCGGCAGCAGCGGCAGTGCACCGACCAACGCGCCGCAGCTGCGCCTGCAGCGCATCGACAACCAGCAGATGTTCGCGCTCGCCCCGGATGCTTCGATCCCGTGGTCGGACCTGGCCTACCGGACGTCCATGCTCCTGCGCCACGATCCCTTCGATCCGGCCTCGCTGATGGCCGGTGTCTATCGGGTCTATGTCAATGTCAACGGAGTCGACAGCAGTGCCCGCGTGGTGACGATGTCGTGGATCGACGACAGCTTGTTCGCTTCGGGGTTCGAAGCGGACGAATGATGCGACCTCGCCGCGCCATTGGCCGCGGGCCTACTGCAGTTCGCGCTGCAGCCAGGCCCGGGCCATGCGCCAGTCGCGCACGACGGTCGGCCGGGCGATGTCGAGCAGGTCGGCGATCTGTTCGAGTTCGAGGCCGCCGAAGAACTTGAGGTCGACCACCCGGGCCTGGCGCGGGCTGAGTTCGGCGAGGCGATCGAGGGCGCCGTCGAGACCGACGAGATCGACCTCGTCGGTCGGCAGGTCGATCTCCTCGATGTCGATGCGCTGTGCCGGATCGGGCCGCTTGGCGGCATGACGGCGACGCGCGTGGTCGACCAGCACGCGGCGCATCGCCTGCGCGGCCAGCGCGGCGAATTGCGCGCGGTTCGCGGATGCCGCCGCTTCGTCGCCGAGGAGGCGCAGCCAGGCTTCGTTGACGAGGGCCGTCGTCTGCAGGGTGTGGCCTTCGCGTTCGCTGCGTAGGGCACGCGCGGCGAGCGCCTTCAGCTCGGCGTAGAGGATCGGGGTGAGGCGGTCATGCGCGGCGCCGTCGCCCTGCCCGCAGCGTTCGAGCAGGCTGGTGATTTCGGTGACGTCGAAGCTGGAATCTGCCATTGCGCTCGCTGCGGCCTGCCGCGCCTGGCGCGAAGCATAGCAAGCGGCCCGTCGCCACAGGACCCGGCCGGGAATCGCCGGCAGCCGGCAAGCGGCCGCCGTCGACCCGCCTGACACCGGCCCAGCGCGCCCTTGCCGACGGCAACGTCGTTCTGCCGACTGCCGGAACAGCGCAATCGGGTCGCGCTCATCGCGCGCTGCGCGCTTTCAGGAATCGCGCGGCCCACAAAAAAAGCTGCCGGCCTTGCGGCCGGCAGCTTCGGAAGGGAACCGGAAACGGCGATCATGCAGCGCCGCTTCCAGTCGGGCGGGAGTCGCTTACGGCGCCGTGCCTTCGAGCACGAAGGTGCAACCGATCGGGGTCAACGAACCGCCGTCCATCAGCGGCTGGAAAACGCCGGCGCTGGCCGTGGTCGCCTGCTGGCAGTTGCCGGTGGTGGTCTGCCCGACCACCGTCTGCGGCAGGGCCCACGGACCCGATGCACCGCTGCCGCCCATGCTCCACGCGATCCAGTACGTGCCGGCCGCAAGGGTGATCGGCGGATCGAACTCGGCCACGACTTCGTAGAGCGGTCGCGAGGCGTCGGTCATGTTCGACTGCGTCACCCGGTAGGCGCCGTTCCACGCCGTCGAGGTCAGGCGGTTGGTGGTCGTGTCACCGAACACCGGCGTGCCGGTCGGCGTGCCGCTGAAGATCTGCACGCGCACGTCGTTGATCGTGCTGGTGGTGCCGGAACCCGTCTGGTAGGTGTGGAACGTCGCCTTGCTGATCGACCAACCGGAAGCCGGCACCGTGAAGTCCTCGGCCACGGAGTTGCCCGACGCGGTCTGCGCACCGGCACCGATCGTCGTCATGCTGAGGGTCGTCTGCAGGGCACTGGCCGGCGCACCGCCCGGGCCACCGGCCGGATCGGTGATCGCGCGTCCGGTGTATTCGTCGACAAGGATCTCGGTAACGACGGTGCCGTCCTCGAAACCATCCGCGAAGATCAGGTCGGTCGGCGTACCGCCCTCGCCGCAGGCCTGCACCTTCAGGTCATCGAGGTAGAAGCCATCCGGCACGCGGCCCACCGACGAGTCGGTCGCCATGCGGAAGCGGAACTGCACGGTCTGGCCGGCATAGGTGTCGAGGTTGACGACGTAACGCGTCCAGTCCTGCGGATCGCCGCACCAGGCGCGCGAACCACCGGCGGGATTCGAGAAGCTGGAGCTGATCGGTCCCTTGTACGGGCCGACCTGCAACAGCGCATCCGGCACCTGCGTCCAGGTGGTGCCGCCATCCGTGGAGATCTGCAGCAGGGCACCGTCGTAGCACGCCGTGGCGCTCTGGTCCTCGATCGTCTGGTGATTCCAGAACAGCAGGGCGAGCGGCGCCTGGTCGGCCGGCAGGGTGATCGCCGGCGAGGTCAGCAACTGGTCGGAAATCGCCGCCACGTTCTGCGCGAGGAACGCGTTGGTTCCGCTGTGCGTGCGTGCGTTGGAGATCGCCCAGTTGGCCGTGCCGGCCGCTGCCGTGGCCGTCCACGCCGAGTTGTCGCCCTCGAAGTCGGTCGTGTAGACGTCGGTCGGGGTGACGCCGACCGGGCAATCGCCGGGCAGCGGGATCGTGATGAACGAGAACGCCTCGCTGACCGCGGTATCGCCGCATTCATTACCGGCCGTCACGCGCCAGTAGTAGGTGGCGGCACTGTTGAGGGCGGTGCCGACGGTCACCGTCGGCGCCGTGGTCGTGCCCGACCAGACGACGTTGGTGAACGCCGCGTCGGTGGCGACCTCGACGAAGTAATCCGCCGCCTGAGCCGAAGCCGCCCAGGCCAGAACCGGACTCAGGGCGACGTTCTGCGCGCCGGAAGCCGGCGTGCTGAGCGTGAACGCCGCCGGGTCGGCGGTGAACAGGGTGAGGGCCGCCTCGCGCGACTTGACCTCGGCGCCGGCGGTGCCGGTGATGGTCAGGGTCGAGGTGCCGGCCGCAGCCGCCCCCAGATTGCCGACCGTCAGCACGCTGTTGCCGGGCAGCGGGACCGGATTCACGCTGAACGCGGTGGACGTGCCGGCCGGAGCGCCGGAGACCGACAGGTTCGCAGGCGTGGTGAAGCCGAGGATCGAGCCGGTGCTGATGTTGAACGGCACCGACGCCGCATCCTGCGTGCACACGCTGAGTGCCGCGGGATCGACCGCCAGGGTGAAGGTCGGGTTCTGCGCGCAGTTGCTGCAGACGATGGCGAAGTCCTGGTCGGTCGTGTCGGCGTTGCCGGGCACGCCGTCGCCGGAGATGTTGAAGCCGGTCACCGTGATCTTGATCGAGTCCGGCGAACCGGGCTGCAGGAACACCGCCTCGTAGTTGTTGCGTATGTCGGCCGCGCCACCGGTGGTGCTCCAGCGGCCGGTGAACACGTTGCCGAGGTAGGTGGACGAACCGTACTCGACCTTGAGGTCGAGGTTGTTCACCTGCGGGCTGGTGCCGATCGCGCCGGCCGCATCGGTCCAGACGAGGGCGATGCGCACGGGCTTGGCCGGGTCGACCGCAGCGCCGATCCATTCCCAAGTCTCGCCGGTGGCGCCGAGCACCTGGGTCTGGTTGACGATGTGGGTCGGCGTGTCGCTGAACATCGCCTCGAGGTTCGGCATGCCGTAACCCTGCGCATTGGTCGGCAGGTTGCCGTTGCCGGAAGCGCCGGTCAGGTAGGTCGGATGCGCGATCAGGTATGCCTTCATCAGGGCCGGAGACGGTGCCGACGGCGAACCGCCTTCGAACGTCAGCGCACCCTGGCCGTTGGCGATCCACCACCAGGCCAGCGAGGTGACGCCGGCAACGGCCGGCGCCGAGTGGCTGGTGCCGGACGATGCGGCATAGGTGGCGTTGCCGGTCGGACGCGAGCTGTCACAGACGTTGCCGCCGGTCGACGGCGTCGCCTGGGTGCCGGTGATGTGCGTGCCCGGGGCGATGACTTCGGGCTTGGTGCGCTGGCCCGGCGAGGGGCCACGCGAGGAGAACGCGATGATGTCCATCGCATTGTCGGCGCCGGTCGGACCGGTGGCGCAACCGTCGGTCCAGTTGCCGTTCTCGTCGACCGGGCGCTGGTTCTCCGAGGCACCGACGGTGATCATGTTCTTGCCGTTGCCGGGCGTGCCGACGGTGCCGGCGCCGGAACCCGAGTTGCCCGCGGAGAAGACCGTGATCAGTTCCTGGTTGCCGGCAGCGGCGGGATTCGCGTCGCGCGTGCCGGCGTCATAGGCCTGCGAGCTGTCGTCGTACTGGGACGCACAACCCGAGCAGCCCCAGGAGTTCGACGAGATGCGCGCGCCGGCGACATAGCTCGCGCTGATCACGCCCATGTCGGTGTTGCCGCAGGTGCTCTGGTCGAAGGCGTTGCTCGAGTTGAAGATGCGCGTGCCGCCGAGTCGCGCCCACGGGTTCATGCCCTGACCGCGCTGGTAGTTGCCCGGGAAGCGCGCGCCCGGGGTGGTGGCATTCGTGCGCACGTCGTAGCCGCCGGCGATGTTGGCGTTGATGTGGCCGTGGCCGCGCACCGTGCTGTTCGTCGCGGCCGAACCGCAATGCTGGTTGAACACCACGCGCGAGGCGTTGGCGATGTTGCCGAGCGCGTGCAGGGTCGGGTCGCCGGTGGTGGTGGTGCGATTGCCGATGCCGTCGTCGGTGATGTCGAGGATCGGGTAATCGGCCGGGTTGGTCGAGAAGCCGAGCGCCTCGAGCCACGGCAGATAGCCTTCCGCCTGCGGACCGGTCTGGCCGGCATTGAAGTAACCGCGGATGATCTGCGCCTGCACCTCGTCGTTGAGCCTGCGCGGATGCACCTCGCCGACCCAGTAGACGTCCGGCTGCTCGATGATCTGGCGCACCTGCTCGAGGGTCGCCTCGTAGCGTGCCGACTCGTAGCCGAGGATCGGATTCCAGTCGACGACCGGCTTGAGGCCGATCGCGGCCAGCGCCTGCTTGGTCGCGGCGCCGCCGGCGTGGCGGTACATCTGCACGGTGATCGGGATCAGCGTGCCGGCGGCGGTCGCCTGGCTGCCCTGCAGGCGCGCGAACAGCGAGTCACCGAGCTTGACGAAGGACGGCAGCGGCTCGCTGAACTGCAGCGTGGTGCGCTGCGCGGCGAGATTGCCGAGGGCGCCACGCGCAGCGGCATCCGCCCACACGAGGTAGCCGTTGCTTTCGATGTAGTGGACCGGCACCGCGCCGGTGGCGCGAACTTCGTCGAGCCAGGCGTCCTTCAGCGGACCGATGAACTGGACGAGGTGCAGGGCCGCGCCGATCGGCGCGTTCAGCGAGAAGCCCGGAGGCGCAATGATCGACGAGGTCTGGGTGTCGATGCGCAGGCGATCGAACTGCAGCAGGTCGGCCTCGGCCAGCACCTGTGCGCCGGCGACACCGCGCGGCATTGCAGCGGGATTGCCGCGATACAGGGCAAAACTCCCGTAGTCGGCGAGAAGCTGGTAACCCGACGGCGCGCTGACACCCGCCGGCAGGACGATCTTGGCACCCTCGGCCGCGTGGGCGACCGACAGCGTGGCTGCGACAGCCGCAGCCAGCAATGAAATCTTGCGCATGATTGAGCCCCAGGGATTTGTGGAAAACAGGCCGGCACGGACCACCCCTCCGAACCGGCTCCCGACGCTATTCCGGACCTGCCTGCGCTGTCAAGGACAAACCCTCTGCTGCACTGCGGCTTGCGCTCCGCGCACGAGCCGCATTGCGGCAGTGGATTCAGGTTCGCCCCAACCGATTCCGCGCCGCTGCGCCGAAGCTTTCGACCGCACCGCCGTGTCCCTATATAGTTGTGCGTTCGCTCCCCTCGCCGACTCCGGCCGCAGCTTCCTGCCCATGGACACGATCCGCATCCGCGGCGCGCGCACGCACAACCTCAAGAACATCGATCTCGAACTGCCGCGCGACGCGCTGATCGTCATCACCGGCCTGTCCGGTTCCGGCAAGTCCTCGCTGGCGTTCGACACCATCTACGCCGAAGGCCAGCGCCGCTACGTCGAATCGCTGTCCTCGTACGCGCGCCAGTTCCTGTCGATGATGGAAAAGCCCGACGTCGACCACATCGAGGGCCTGTCGCCGGCGATCTCGATCGAGCAGAAGTCGACCTCGCACAATCCGCGCTCGACGGTCGGCACGATTACCGAGGTCTACGACTACCTGCGCCTGCTGTTCGCCCGCGTCGGCACGCCGCGCTGCCCCGACCACGGCATCGCGCTGGAGGCGCAGACGGTCAGCCAGATGGTCGACAGCGCGCTGGCCCTCGACCCGGCCCGGCGCTGGATGCTGCTGGCCCCGGTCGTGCGCGAACGCAAGGGCGAGCACGTCCAGGTGTTCGAACAGTTGCGTGCGCAGGGCTTCGTGCGCGCGCGCGTCGACGGCCGCATCCACGAGCTCGACGCGGCGCCGGCGCTGGCGCTGCGCCAGAAGCACACCATCGAAGTCGTGGTCGACCGCTTCCGCGCGCGCGACGACATCAAGCAGCGCCTCGCCGAATCGTTCGAGACCGCACTGCGCCTCGGCGAGGGCATCGTCCTGCTGGTCGACATGGACGACGAGACGGCGACCGCAACCACGTTCTCGTCGCGCTACTCGTGCCCGGTCTGCGACTACTCGCTGCCGGAGCTCGAGCCGCGCCTGTTCTCGTTCAATTCGCCGACCGGCGCCTGTCCCGCCTGCGACGGGCTCGGCATCACCCAGTTCTTCGATCCGGCGCGCGTCGTCGCCCATCCCGAACGCGCCCTCTCGGAGGGCGCGATCCGCGGCTGGGACCGGCGCAACATGTACTACTTCCAGATGATCCAATCGCTGGCGAAGCACTACGGCTTCGATGTCGACACGCCGTGGAAATCGCTGCCGGCGAAGATCCGCGATCGCGTGCTGAACGGCTCCGGCGACGAGCTGATCGCCTTCGCGCACATCGCCGAGAACGGCGGCCGCTTCACCCGCCGGCACCGCTTCGAGGGCATCCTGCCGAACCTCGAACGGCGCTACCGGGAGACCGAGTCGCAGGCCGTGCGCGAGGAGATCGCCAAGTTCATCAGCCCGCGCCCGTGTCCGGACTGCGGCGGCCAGCGCCTCAACCCGAGCGCCCGCAACGTGTTCGTCGCCGAAGCCAACCTGCCGACCCTGGCCGCGCTGCCGATCGAGCAGTCGGTGGCCTGGTTCGAGCAACTCGTGCTGGCCGGCTGGCGCGGCGAGATCGCGACGAAGATCGTCAAGGAGATCCGCGAGCGCCTGCGCTTCCTCGTCGACGTCGGCCTCGACTATCTCACCCTCGATCGCCAGGCCGATTCGCTTTCCGGCGGCGAGGCGCAGCGGATCCGTCTGGCCAGCCAGATCGGCGCCGGCCTGGTCGGCGTCATGTACGTGCTCGACGAGCCCTCGATCGGCCTGCACCAGCGCGACAACGAACGCCTGCTCGGCACCCTCGAGCGCCTGCGCAATCTCGGCAACACGGTGATCGTCGTCGAACACGACGAGGACGCCATCCGCGCCGCCGACCACATCCTCGACATCGGCCCCGGTGCCGGCGTGCACGGCGGCGAGGTGGTCGCCCAGGGCAAGCTCAAGGACATCCTCGCCGCAGAACGCTCGCTGACCGGCCAGTACCTGTCCGGGGCACGCGGCATCGACGTGCCGAAGCAGCGCCGCAAGGCCGACCCCGAGCGCAGGCTGCGCGTGCTCGGCGCGAGCGGCAACAACCTCAAGAACGTCGATCTCGAGCTTCCGCTGGGCCTGCTGACCTGCATCACCGGCGTGTCGGGTTCGGGCAAGTCGACCCTCGTCAACGACACCCTGTACCGGCACGCGGCGGCGGCCCTCAATGGCGCCAACGAGAAACCGGCGCCGTACCAGGCCATCGAGGGGCTCGACCAGCTCGACAAGGTGGTCGACATCGACCAGTCGCCGATCGGGCGCACGCCACGCTCGAACCCGGCCACCTACACCGGCCTGTTCACGCCGCTGCGCGAACTGTTCGCCCAGGTGCCGGAGGCGCGCGCGCGCGGCTACGGTCCCGGCCGCTTCAGCTTCAACGTCAAGGGCGGCCGCTGCGAAGCCTGCGAGGGCGATGGCCTGATCAAGGTCGAAATGCACTTCCTGCCCGACGTCTACGTGCCCTGCGATGTCTGCCACGGCAAGCGCTACAACCGCGAGACGCTCGAGGTGACCTGGAAAGGCCATACCATCGCCGACGTGCTCGGCATGACCGTCGAGGATGCCCATGCGCTGTTCAAGCCGGTGCCGATCCTCGCGCGCAAGCTCGAGACCCTGCTCGACGTCGGCCTCGGCTACATCACCCTCGGCCAGAGCGCGACCACGCTGTCGGGCGGCGAGGCGCAGCGCGTCAAGCTGTCGCGCGAACTCAGCAAGCGCGACACTGGACGCACCCTGTACATCCTCGACGAGCCGACCACCGGCCTGCACTTCCACGACATCGAACAACTGCTGAAGGTGCTGCTCCGGCTGGCCGACGACGGCAACACGGTGGTCGTCATCGAGCACAATCTCGACGTCATCAAGACCGCCGACTGGGTGGTCGACCTCGGCCCCGAGGGCGGCGGCCGCGGCGGCACGATCATCGCCACCGGCACGCCGGAGGCGATTGCCCGCAACAAGGCCTCGCACACCGGGCGCTTCCTCGCCCGTGCGCTCGCCCAAGCGAAGAAGAGGCGCGCCGCATGAACGCAGCCGACGCAACGCCACCGGTCGCCCTCGCGCGGGTGACGCTCGACGTGCGCTGGCGCGACCTGGACGCCTTCAACCACGTCAACAACTCGGTGTTCCTGACCTATCTCGAGGAAGCGCGCCTGCGCTGGCTGGCCGGGCTCGACGGCACCTGGATCGACGAAGCGCAGGCGCCGGTCATCGCCGCCACCCAGGTCAACTACCGCCAGCAGATGCCGTGGCCGGGCCAGGTCGTCGTCGAACTGGCCTGCATCAAGGTCGGCACGAGCTCGTTGACGATCGGCCACCGCATCACCGCCGCCGACGGCGACACGCTGTATTCCGACGGCCATGTCGTGCTCGTCTGGATCGACCCGCGCAACGGCCGCCCGACTCCCCTTCCGCCCGCCGTGCGCGCGGCGTGCGTGACCTGAAGGCAAAACAAGGAAAAACCTGAAACACGGAGCACACGGAGCACACCGGGAAGAGCCTCCAGGGAACATCTGACATGAACATCGATTGGCTTCTCCTCCGTGTGCTCCGTGTGCTCCGTGTTTCAATCTTCCGCTTCCGTGTTTCAATCTTCCGCCTTCGCTGACGGCGCAAAGGAAGCGCGGCGGTGGAACCGTTCCGGCCGCCGATGCGACAATCGCCGCGCTGCGGCCGCTGGCGGGCCGCACCGATCCGGAGTGCGCATGCAGGACCCTTCCGAAACCCGCGCCCAGGCGCCCGACCGGCCGGCCGACGCCCTGCCCGCCGGCACCCTGCAGCTCTCCATCAACGGCAAGGCCTTCTTCCATCGCGGCGACACGGCGATGCCGCTGGTCTGGTACCTGCGCGACACCCTGCGCCTGACCGGCACCAAGTACGCCTGCGAGAACGGCTGCAGCGGCGCCTGCACGGTGCTCGTCGACGGCAAGGCTGCGCGCTCCTGCCAGCTCAGCGTGCTTGCAGCAGCGGGGCACGAGATCACCACCATCGAAGGACTCGACAAGGGCGGCCTGCATCCGGTGCAGCAGGCCTGGATCGAACACGACGTGATCCAGTGCGGCTACTGCCAGACCGGCCAGATCATGGCCGCCGCCGCCCTGCTCGAGCGCACCCGGAATCCGGCCGAATCCGACTTCGCCGCGATCGGCAACCTGTGCCGCTGCGGCACCTATCCGCGGATCCGTGCAGCGATCCTGCGCGCCGCCGAAATCGCCCGGTCCCGCGGCTGATGGACATCCCCCACGACGCCTCGCGCCGGCGCTTCCTGCGCATCGCCGCAACCGGCAGTGGCGCCCTGGTGGTCGGCTTCGCCGCCGCCGGCGCGCGTGCGCAGCCGGAAAGCCTGCCGCTGGACCTGCTCGGCGACGAACTCATGCGCCTCGGTCCCTTCGTCATGATCGAACGCGACAACCGCGTCGTCATCGGATCGCGTGCCTGCGAAGTCGGCCAGGGTGCGAAGACCCGCGGGCCGATGCTGGTGGCCGAGGAACTCGATGTCGACTGGGCGCGGGTGCGCGTGATCCAGCTCGGCTACGGCTACCGCGAAAGCGATGGCCAGCCCGGCAACCGGTACGGCAGCCAGCGCGGCGGCGATTCCGCCGCGGCCGCGCGCGACTGGATCGAACTGCGCGAAGCCGGGGCGATCGCGCGCACCTTGCTGCTGTCCGCGGCGGCGTCGATCTGGCAGCGCCCGGTCGAATCCCTGCGCACCGAGTCCGGCCACGTGCTCGATGCCGGCGGTCGACGGCTCAGCTACGGCGCGCTCGCACGCAGCGCCGCCGCGCTGCCGCTGCCGGGCGATGCGGTCGCGCGCAAGGATCCGGCCGACTTCCGCATCATCGGCAAGCCGACGCGCACGCCGGATGCGGCCGACATCGTCCGCGGCCGTTCGCGCCATGCCGGTGACGAGTTCCTCACCGGCATGCTGGTCGCCGTGGTCGCGCGCTGTCCGCATTCCGGCGGCACGCTGGAACAACTCGACGACAGCGAAACGCGCCGGATCGACGGCGTTCGCGATGTCGTGCGACTGGACGGACCCGGCACCCGCTTCGCCGTCGATGCCCCGCTCGCCGCCGGCGTCGCCGTGCTGGCGGAGACGACCTGGGCCGCCTTGCAGGGCCGCGCCGCGCTGCAGCCGACGTGGTTGCCGGGGCCCGCCGCAGACGCTTCGAGCGCCGCGCTGGTCGCCCGCGCCGATGCCCTGCTCGGCGCTGCCGAGGCCGGCATCGAGGTGCGCAGGGACGGCGACTTCGCCGGCTCGCGCAAGCGCGCACGCCACCAGCTCTCGGCGCGCTACGAACTGCCGTTCCTTGCCCACGCGACCCTGGAGGCACCGGCTGCGGTGGTCGACCTGCGCGAGGATGGCGCCCTCGTCATCGCCGCCGTCGAGGATCCCGATGCCACCTCGCGGATGGTCGCCGCGCTGACCGGACTTGCGCGCACGCGCATCGAGATCCGCCTGCCGCGCGGCGGTGGCAGCTTCGGCCGCCGCCTCGCCAGCGACTTCGTCGCCGAAGCCGTGCTGATCGCCCGTCACGCCGGCAAGCCGGTGCGCGTGATGTGGACCGAGTCCGACAATCTCGCCCACGATTTCCACCGCCCCATGTCGGTGCACGCGCTGGTGGCGACGCTCGACCGCCGCAACCGCATCGCCGGCTGGAAGCACGCCTGTGCCGGCACCCCGCGCAACGACCGTTCCGGCCATCCCGCCTGGGACGGTTGCCTCGACGCCGATGCCTTTCCGGCCGGCTTCGTCGGCCACTTCGAACAGCATTTCCACGCCCTCGAATCGCCGCTGCCGTGCGGCGCCTGGCGGGCCACCGCGGATACCGCGCAGGCATTCGCGATCCAGAGCTTCATCGACGAGATCGCCTTCGAGGTCCGTCGCGATGCCGTGGAACTGCGTCTGGAGATGTTCGGCGAGCCGCGCACCGTCGCCGCCACCGCCGGCAATGGCGGCTTCGACACCGCACGCATGGCCGAGGTGCTGAAGCGGTGCGCCGAGCGCATCCACTGGAACACGCGCCGCAGCGACGGCCGCGGCGTCGGCATTGCCTGCCACGCCTGGGCCGGAGGCTACGTTGCGCATGCCTTCGAGACCTCGATGGACGGCGAGAGGCTGCGCATCCATCGCGCCGTCTGCGTGATCGATGCCGGCCGCGTGATCAACCCGCTTGGATTCGACGCCGAAGTCTCCGCGGCCACCGTCGACGGCCTCTCCAGCGCCCTGCATCCGGCCATCACCCTGAAGGACGGCCAGGTCCGGCAGCGCGGCTGGCGCGACTATCGCCTGCTGCCGATGGCGCAGGCACCCGCACGCGTCGAAGTGCACCGGATCGAATCGGACGCCGAGCCGGTCGCCGCCGGCGACCTCGCCTTCAACAGCGTCGCACCCGCCCTCGCCAACGCGATCTTCGCCAGCACCACCGTGCGCGTGCGCAAGCTGCCGTTGATGCCGGAGCTGTTGCGGATGTTGTGACGGGTGCGCACGCCGCGCGGCGTGCGTCAGCGCCTGCCCGCTCCGCAGCTCACCGCGGCGGCGGATCGCAGCCTTCGGCGGCGCGTTGCTCGCGCTGGCGCGCGCGTTCGGCGATCGCCTCGCGGTCGGCCAGGCCGATCCAGGACAGGTACTTGCCGGCGAAGGCATCACCGGCGCTCTGGTCGGTGCGGAACGCACCGGCGAAGCGCGTGCGTTCGCAGTCGAGCGGGTTTTCGCCGCGCTGCCGGATTTCGGCCCAGCGCGCCTTCGCCGCTTCCTGCGGATTCTCGATGCGTTCGGGGCCGATGCGGGTCTTCACCTCGGGCATGCGCAGCGAACCGTCGGGATTGAACAGCTGCGGGGCCGGCGTGCCGGCGGCGCCGATGCGCGCGGTCGTGGTCGAGGTTTCCTCCGCCTGCAGCGGCGGCGGCTGCAGCGTGGCGTCGGGCGGCTGCACGACGATGCGCGAAGGCTTGCGCGCGAACACGGCCGGCTGCGGCTCGTCGGGAATCGGCAGGGCCTCGACCGGCTCGATGACGTTGACGATGATCGCATCGCGCGGCCCCGCGTCCGGCGGCACCACCACCATCACCCGATCGAGGGCGATGATCCAGGCGATGTTGGCGAGGAAGGCGAGAAACACCAGCACGCCGATCGTGCGCGGCCCGGCCTGCGGCGCGTGCCATTTGCGTTCGCGGACACGCAGCTTGCCCGCGTAGGCGAGCCGAAGTCCGGCCGCCTCGCTCGCACTCGGTACGGGTGTGGCAGCGGGATCGGCGTCCGAAGGATGCATTCAATGACAAGCGGGGCGCGCGGTTGCGCCGGGGCGCGCGCAGCATACGCGGAGCACGCTAAACCGGCGTTAAGGATGCACTGAACAGGTCCGCGCATGCGGCAGGATGCCCACGAGGCGCTGCCGCCGGCGCGCAGGCCGTTTGCACTGCACCGTTCGCCTTGCTGCGTTCGTCCGGCTTCGGTCGGCGCCCCTGCCGGACAAGCCCGGCTGCAACACGGACGATACGCCGCGATCAATACACGTCGCGACGGTAGCGCCCGCTCGCCAGCATGCCGCGCACGACCTCGTCACCGAGGATTGTCCGCAAGGCTGCATCGACTCCGGGCGCCATGCCTTCGAGGCTGCCGCAGACATGCACCGAGGCCCCTTCGGCGACCCACCCACGCACGTCCCCGGCACGGGCGGAGAGGCGATGCTGCACGTACTCGCGGCTCGCTCCGTCGCGCGAGAACACCGCATCGAACCGTTCGAGATCGCCGGCCCGTTGCCAGGCTTCGATCTCTTCGCGCCAGTAGCAGTCGTGCGCGGCATGCCGTTCGCCGAACAGCAGCCAGTTGCGCCGGTGGCCGGCGACGATGCGTTCGCGCAGCAAGGCGCGCAGGCCGGCCAGTCCGGTGCCGTTGCCGATGAGGATCAGCGGACGTCCATCCTGCGGCGCGTGGAAATTGCCGTTGTTGCGGATGCGCAGGGCGATCTCCGCACCGATCGGCGCGGTCGCGGTCAGCCAGCCGCTGCCGATGCCGGGACGACCGTCGCTGCCGTGCATCTGCCGCACCAGCAGTTCGAGCATGCCGTCGGACGGGATCGAGGCGATCGAGTATTCGCGATGCGGCAGCGGCTTCAGCCGTTGCGCAACCCGAGACGCGGACAGGCCCGCCATTTCCGCGGGCGGCGGCAGCACGCTGCGCACGAGCCGCTCGCGCAGGGTGTGCGCGGGACCGTCGTCCTCGACCCTTGTCTCGCCGTCGATGCCGCTCTCGGCGAGCCACTGCCCGACCGTGTCCGCCGCATGGCAGGGACCGATCTCGGCAATGTCGCCGGCCTGCCAGCGCAGATGTCCGGGATCGTCCGGCTTCAGCCCGAGCACGAAGCACGGCCCGCCGGCGCTGCCCGGATTGGCGAGGCGCCGCTCGACCAGGCGCCAGGCGGCATAGTCCGGACTCTGCCAGTCCGGCAGGTCGCTGCGACCGGCAAGCTGGCCGAGGTGATGCTGCCAGTGGCGCAGCGCGCCTTCGTCGCCGTCGTCGACCTCGACGAGATCGAACAGCGGCAGCGCTCCCGCATCCTGCAGCCAGCGTTCGACGCGGTGGCCGAACGCGCAGAAGTTGGCGTATTCGCGGTCGCCAAGTGCGAGCACGCCGTAGTGGAGATGGGCGAGGTCGAGGCCGGCTTCGGCGAGGTCGCGCTCGAAACCCGCCGCCATGTCGGGCGCGTCACCCTCTCCGGTCGTGCTGACGACGAACAGCACGCGGCGCGCGGCGGCCAGCCGGGAGGTATCGAGTCCGCCGAGCGGACAGATTTCGACGACGATGCCGGCCGCGGCCAGCGATTCGGCGGTCTGCCGCGCGAGCTGCTCGGCAACGCCGGTCTGGCTTGCCCACGCGATCAGCACGGGTTGCGCTGCGGAGGCGCCCTGCGCCGCCGTCACCAGCGGCGCACGCTGACGACGTCGCCGCAGGCCCCAACCAGCCGCCCAGGTCACCAGATAGGCCGCGATGACCGCGACCGCCGCAAGCACGCGCGTCGGTCCCGGATCGTTCCAGCCGAGCGGGCCACGCTGCCAGGCGAGCAGCAGCAAGGCGATCGCGACGAGCAGGCCACCGACGGCGAGGTTGCCGAGCAGCGCACGACGATCCACCCGTGCGCTCATCGCGAAAGCCTGGCGGCGAAGTCGTCGCTCATGCGTTCCTCGAAACCCTCGCCCTTGCGCAGTACGAACAGCACGCCGACGCCGCGCTCGCGCGCCCAGGCGAGTCCGGCTTCGGGTCCGAGCACGCTCAAGGCCGTCGCCAACGGATCGGCATCGACGCCGCGGACGGCCAGCGCGGTCACCGAGGCGACCGCGTTGTCGAGCGGCCAGCCGGTGCGCGGATCGATGCGGTGCGCGTAGCGGCGGCCGTTGTCCTCGAAGAAATGGCGGTAGTCGCCCGATGCGCCGAGCGCGGCATCGCGCAGGGCGACGACGTGGCCGGCGTCGATCGAGCCGTCGGCGCGGTCACTGTCGAGAGGACGCTGGATGGCGACCTGCCAGTCGTTGCCGTCCGGCCGGCGACCGCGCGCGCGGAGTTCGCCGCCGACTTCGACGAGGTAGTCGCGACATCCCTGCGCTTCGAGGTATTCGCCGATGGCGTCGGTGGCGTAGCCGGGGGCGATCGAGGAGAGATCGACGTGCACGCCGCCAGCCTGGAAAGCACGCCGATGCGGTTCGTCGAGATGCACGCGCTGCCAGCCGACGCGTGCGCGTGCCGCTTCGATGTCTTCGGCGACCGGCGGTTCGCGGCGCGCCTTGCCGGGACCGAAGCCCCACAGTTCGACCAGCGGGCCGACCGTCGGGTCGTAGGCGCCGCCGGTGTCGGCGGCCAGCGCGAGCGCCGCGCGCATGACGCCGAACAGCGGCTCGGGCAGCTCGTGCCAGGTGCCGGCCGGCGCCGCATTGAAGCGGCTGAGCGGCGAGTCGGGCTTCCACGTGCTCATCTGCGCGTCGATCCCGGCAAGGTGCTGCTCGACGTTCGCGCGAATCTCCGCGGCGGAGGCCTCGTCGCCGACGTACTTGAGCGTCCACGTCGAACCCATCGAAGTGCCTTCGAGGGTGACGATGCGCTCGCCGGAGGTGCATGCGGACAACAGCAGCATGGCGAGCAGCAGGGGCGCAATGATCGACGCTTTCATCAGTCCCGGAAACATTGGCAGCAATGGGTCATCCAGCGGCAGGCAACCGCGAAAGCGGAAAAAGCAGCTCGCTGCGCTCGCCCCCCTCACCCGCCTCCGGCACCCTCTCCCCGCACGCGGGGAGAGGGAAAAGAAGAGTTCGCGGCGGACCCGACTTCATGCAACGACGCCCTGCTGGTTCTCTCCGCACGCGCGGAGGCGAAAAAGAGAGTTCGCAGCGGACCCGACTTCACGCAACGACGCCCTGCTGGTTCTCTCCGCACGCGGAGAGAGGGAAAAGAAGAGTTCGCGGCGGACCCGGCTTCGCGCAACGGCACCCTGCTTCTTCGCCGCGCGCGGAGTGGAAAGCAGGACGCCGTGCGGAACGGGGCTGCTACTGCGGCAGCACCTCGAACGTGGCGACGTAGCTCGCGCGGCGCTCCTGCGCCTGCGGCAACGAGGCTTTCCCGCCCTGCAGCACGGTTTCCATCCAGTAACGGCCCGCCGCCGGCCAGGTCACGCTGAACGCACCGTCCTTGTCGGTGGTCGCGGCCAGTTCGTTCTGCTTGTCGCGATAGCGGATGCCGTCGGGAATGATTTCGATCTCGAGTCCAGGCGCCGGCTTGCCGTCGAGCAGCAGTCTGAAGGTCGCCTGCTCGCCGGCGAAGAGGTCGTTCGGATGGGTGACCGGCACGAGTTCGATGCCGACACCGGTCGGCTTCAGCGCGGTGTCGTTCGGCTGCCCGGCGGTGACGAAGGTTTCGATGCGCCCGGCGGACTGGCTGACCTTGAGGTTCTTTGCTCCTTTCGGCACGTCCTTCGCGAAATCCTCGACCTTGCCGCGCCAGCGCTTCGGCTTGCCGTCTTCTTCCCAGCTCGCGATGAGGCCGGCATTGACGACCGCGATGCGGTACGTGCCGGGCTGGGTCAGGTGCACGTCGAAGGTGCTGCGGTACTTGCCGGTTGCGGAGTTCTCCGGCTGCACCGTGCTGCCGTCCGGCGCGGTGATGGCGAGCGTGTCGAGGCGCAGCGGCACGTGGTTGAAATAGAACAGGTCGTTCGACACCGCGGCGTCGACGGTGATCCACGGATCCTTCGCCGACAGCACCGTGTCCGACGGCAGCAGCCAGGCCTTGTGCGCCTGCGCGGACAGCGGCAGGGCCAGCGCCACGGCGGCGAAAATCCACGTCTTGGAAGAAAGCTTCATCGCATCGCTCCGCAGGTCAGGGGTTGAGATCGAGCTGGATCGCGCCGAGCTCGTGCGAGCCCTTCGCTTCGAGGTGCACGCTGGCGCTGGCCGGCCATTCGAACGGAATGCGCACGAGCTCGCGGCCGCCGACTTCGCGCGCGGCCTCGACCACGAGGCCGTAGCGCCCGGGCTGCAGATCGGCGAACGGCGCCTTGGCGGTGTCGAAGCGCAGCTGGTGGCGGCCGACCGGGCGCGTTGCGCCGCTCACGCCGTCGATCGGCATGCTCTGGTCGCGGCCGCTGCGGCGCCACCACTGGCGAAGATCGGCCAGCCACTTCGTGCCGGCGCCTTCGCTGGTGTCCTTCTGCATGTACCAGACGGCGAGGTTGGCGGCGACGCTCTGGTCGGGCTTTTCGATCCACACGGCGACATAGGGGCGGTGGTACTCCGACGCGTCGATGCGCGGTATCTCGACGGTGACGTCGATCGAACCCGCGGCAGCGACGCCGGCGAGCAGCAGCAATGGCAGGGACAGCACTCGCGAACGCATCGGCAACCTCGTCAATGGATGAACAGGATGGCCAGCAACAGCATGACCACGAAACCGAGGCCGACCAGCGGCCAGGTCATCGGCCGTTGCCGCGCATGCAACTGCAGCAGGAAAAAACCGGTGACCGAGAAGACGATGCAGGCGACGGCGAACAAGTCGATGAACCAGCTCCATGCCGTGCCGGTGTTGCGTCCCTTGTGCAGGTCGTTGAGCCAGGCGATCCAGCCGCGATCGGTGCGCTCGTACTCCAGCGCGCCGGTGCCGCGGTCGATGCTGAGCCAGGCATCCCCGCCTGCCCGCGGCAGCGACACGTAGACCTCCTGCGCCGACCACTCGCCTTCGCGTTCGCCGACGCGCACGTCGATGGCGGCAACCAGCCAGTCGCGCAATGCCGGCGGCAACGGCGCCTTCGCTTCCGCGCCGACTTCCGCCAGCGTCGCCAGCAGCGCCGGCGGCAACTCGGCCGTGCGTGTCTGCACGACCGCTTTCGCCTCGATCTGGCCGGCATGATTGAGGGTGATGCCGGTGATGCTGAACAACAGGATTCCGACCAGGCAGATCGCCGAACTGATCCAGTGCCATTGATGCAGGGTCTTCAGCCAGTACGACCGGCGCTTCGCATCCACTGGCTTTGCCACGCGCACGGTTTCCTGCCTCGAACGCGGCGATTACAGCACAAGATGCGAATCGTTCGCAATTGCATGTGCGCCGTGCGGACGTCCGAACGACCCGGCCGCGAACCCCGCAATCGTGCGCAATCACCGCTCCGGCGCGTCGATCGCGCCCACGCGGCACTCCACGCTTTCAGCGCAAAGGTTTGTAAAGCACCTCGAAGCGGAGGTCGTCGCGCTTGGGAATGCCGAAGCGCGCGTCGCCGTAGGGAAACGGCCGGTGCTCGCCGGTGCGCCGGTAGCCACGACGCAGGTACCAGGCAATCAGTTCCTCGCGGACGTCGATGACGGTCATGCGCATGCCGTGGCACTGCCAGTCATCGGCGGCGATGCGTTCGGCTTCGCCGAGCAGGCGGCTGCCAAGCCCGTTGCCCTGTCGGCCGGGGCGTACCGAGAACATGCCGAAATAGGCGACGTTGCCCTCGCGCCGCAGTTCGCAGCAGCCGAGCAGGACGTCGTCCTCGTGTGCCAGCAGCACGCGGGCCAGCGGATCGGCGATCAGCGCTTCGAGACCGCCCGGATCGATGCGCTGGCCGTCGAGCAGATCGGCTTCGGTGGTCCAGCCCTGGCGGCTGGCGTCGCCGCGATAGGCCGATTCGACCAGATCGACCAGTGCCGGGACGTGCTCGCTGCCGGCGAACGAGAAACGGGGATCGGCCATGCGCTCAGCCGAGCAGGCTGCGCACGCGAAGCAGCGCCGCGACGAAGCGGTCGATTTCCTCGTGCGTGTTGTAGTAGGCCAGCGACGCCCGCAGCGTCGCCGGCACGCCGTAGAACTGCATCAGCGGATGCGCGCAGTGATGACCCGAGCGCACGGCGATGCCCTCGTGATCGAGCAGGGTGGCGAGATCGTGTGCATGCGCGCCGTCGACCAGGAACGAGATCACCGGCGCCTTGCCGGGCGCCTCGCCGAAGAAGCGCAGACCCGGCACTTCGCGCAAGGCGGCCTGCGCGTGCTCGAGCAGTTCGCGCTCGCGCGCGGCGATGCGTTCGATGCCGATCGACTCGACATGCTCGATGGCGGCACCGAGTCCGACGAACCCGGCGATGTTCGGCGTGCCGGCCTCGAAGCGGTGCGGCGGTTCGGCGAAGGTGGTGCCCTCGAAGCGCACCTCGCGGATCATCTCGCCGCCGCCGAAGAACGGCGGCATCGATTGCAGATGGGCGCCCTTTGCCCACAGCAGGCCGGTCCCGGTCGGGCCGAACAGCTTGTGCCCGGTCAAGGCGTAGAAATCGCAGCCCAGCGCACGCACGTCGATGGCCAGATGCGGCGCGGCCTGCGAGCCGTCGACGAGCAGCGGCACGCCATGCCGGCGGCACTCGCGCGCCAGCGTGGCAACCGGGTTGACCGTGCCGAGGACGTTGGACACGTGGGTGACCGCGGCCAGCTTCACCCGCGGCGACAGGCGGGCGACGAACTCCTCGACGATCAGTTCGCCGGCCTGGTTGATCGGCGCCGGCACGACCTTGGCGCCGGTGCGTTCGGCGACCAGCTGCCAGGGCACGATGTTGGCATGGTGTTCCATGCGGGTGACGAGGATCTCGTCGCCCGCGGCCAGCCGCGGCAGCGCGTAGCTCCAGGCGACGAGGTTGATCGCCTGGGTGGTGCCCGAGGTGAGGACCACCTCGTCGCGCGACGGGGCGTTGATGAAGCGCGCAAGGCGGTCGCGCGCGGCCTCGTAGGCCGTGGTCGCCTCCTCGCCGAGGGTGTGCACGGCGCGCGAGACATTGGCATTGCTGTGCCGATAGAAGCGGTCGACCGCCTCGATCACGCTCGCCGGCTTCTGCGCGGTGTTGGCATTGTCGAAGTACACCAGCGGCTTGCCGTGCACGCTGCGCGCAAGCAGGGGGAAACCGGCGCGGATGCGCGCGATGTCGAGCGCCTCGCTCATGCCGCTTCCTCCTGCGCCGGCAGGCGTTCGAGCAGGAGCGCGTCGATGTGATCGCGCAGGGCCGCATTCTCGAGCGAATCGACGGTGCTGCGGCAGAAGGCCAAGGTCAGCAGCGAGCGCGCCTCGGCTTCCGCCAGGCCACGCGTGCGCAAATAGAACAGGGCCTGCTCATCGAGCTGGCCGACCGTCGCGCCGTGCGCGGCCTTGACCTCGTCGGCATGGATCTCGAGCACCGGCTGGGCGTCGATCTCGGCCTGCGCCGACAACAGCAGGTTCTTGGTGTCGAGGCTCGCATCGGTGCCGTCGGCGCCGGCCTCGACGGTGATCGCGCCGTGCAGGATGCCGCGCGAGCGGCCGCCGGCGACGCCGCGCCAGACGAGGTCGCAGGCGGTGTCGCGCGCGCGGTGGCGCACGTCGATATGGGTGTCGAGATGCTGCCGGTCGCGCGCCGCGAACACGCCGCGCGAGGTGCAGCTGGCGCGATCGCCATCGAGATGGACGACGAGGTCATGGCGGGCAAGCGCGCTGCCGAGTTCGAGCGTGCGCAACGCGAGCACCGCATCGGCATCGAGGGTGAAGGCGCTGCGGCGGATGCGGGTGGAGGTTTCCGCGGCCGCCTGCAGCTGCAGCAGGTCGAGGCGCGAACCCGGCGCCAGCACGTACTGGCTGACGATGTTGCCGAGATGCACTTCGTCCGCGTCCCCGGCGTGATGCTCGACCAGGGTCAGCGCACTGCCGGCACCGAGCTCGACGACGATGCGCAGGTTCCACGCCAGCGCTTCGGCACCGGCCGCGAACATCAGCAGATGCAGGCGTTCCTCGACCCGCGTGCCGGCGGCGACGCGCACGACCAGGCCATCGTTCGCCAGCGCCGTGTTGAGGCGGGCGAACGCCTGCCCGGGTGCGTCGAACGGATCGGCGAAGGCGGTGCGCAGGCCATCGGCGGCGCCGGCGAGCAGCGGCGCGATCGGTTCGACGCTGATGCCGGCGGCGACCGGCAGGCGTGACAGGTCGGCGCGATACACGCCGTTGACGAACACCAGGCGCGCGCCATCGAGACCCGGCAGGTCCAGCGCTCCGGCATCGACGGCACGGCTGGACGCGGCGGCGTCGTGGTTCGCATAGCGACGTCGCGCCAGCGCGCGCAGGGGGGTGTACTTCCAGGCCTCGTTGCGCGGACCCGGCAGGCCGTCGCGTTCCAGCTGCGCGCGCGCATGCCCGCGCAGCGCGCCAAGCCAGTCCGGCCCGGGCGCCGGCGGCGACTCCAGCAGCGATTCGAGCAAGGGCTCGGACATCACGTCGCCCCGGCCACGCGCCGCGCGGCGATCCACGAGTAGCCGTGCTCCTCGAGCTTGAGGGCAAGCGACTTGTCGCCGCTTTCGACGATGCGGCCCTCGGCGAGCACGTGGACGAAATCCGGCACGATGTAGTCGAGCAGGCGCTGGTAATGGGTGATGACGACGAAGGCGCGGGCCGGGTTGCGCATCGCATTGACGCCGTCGGCGACCATCTTCAGGGCATCGATGTCGAGACCGGAGTCGGTTTCGTCGAGGATCGCCAGGCGCGGTTCGAGCAGGGCCATCTGGAAGATCTCGTTGCGCTTCTTCTCGCCGCCCGAGAAACCCTCGTTGACCGCGCGGTGCAGCAGTTCGTCCTTGAGGTGCAGCACGGCGAGCTTCTCGCGCACGCGCTTGAGGAACTGCATCGAATCGAGCTCGGCTTCGCCGCGCGCCTTGCGCTGCGCATTGAACGCCGCGCGCAGGAAGTAGGTGTTGTTGACGCCAGGAATCTCGACCGGGTACTGGAATGCGAGGAACACGCCGGCCGCGGCACGCTGTTCCGGTTCGAGCGCGAGCAGGTCGGCACCCTCGTAGACCACCGACCCCTCGACGACCTCGTACCCCTCGCGCCCCGCCAGCACGTTGCCGAGCGTCGACTTGCCGGCGCCGTTCGGCCCCATGATCGCGTGCACCTCGCCCGCATTCACGTGCAGGGTGAGGCCCTTGAGGATGTCCTTGCCGGCGACGCGGACGTGGAGGTTGTCGATCTTCAGCATGATGTCGTGTTCTGCAATGGGCCTGTCACGGCCGTTGGCGGGGCGCCCGCGGCGCGCCCGCGGTTCAATCGAGGTAGCGGCGAAGGTCGTCGGGAATCGGCATCGACGCGAACGCACTCACGCGCGCGCCGCCGGTGTTGCCCTTCGGCACCCACACCAGGGTCTTGACCAGCGCGGCGAGCATGCGCGGCAGCTGGCCGGCGACCTCGCGCAGGTCGCGGTGGCGAAGTCCGTGCACGAACATCAGCCAGTGCACGCGCAGGTGCGCGAACGTGCTGCGCTGGCCGAGGATGTGGGCGCGCTCGAGGCGGGCGAAGGCGACCGCCGCATGGCCCTCGGCCTGCGCATTCCGCGCAGCCTCGAGTTCGGCGGCGAAGGCTTCGCGCTGTCCGGGTTTCCAGTTCATCCGACCGCTCCCTCCAGCGACACCTCGAGCAGCTTCTTCGCCTCCACCGCGAACTCCATCGGCAGCTCGCGGAACACTTCCTTGCAGAAGCCGTCGACGATCATCGACACCGCGTCCTCCTCGCCGATGCCGCGCGAGCGGCAATAGAACAGCTGGTCTTCGGAAATCTTCGAGGTGGTCGCCTCGTGCTCGACGATCGCGCCGGGGTTCTTCACCTCGATGTAGGGGAAAGTGTGGGCGCCGCACTGCTTGCCGATCAGCAGGGAATCGCACTGGGTGTGGTTGCGTGCACCGCTGGCGCCCCGCTCGATCTTGACCAGGCCGCGATAGCTGTTCTGGCCGCGGCCGGCACTGATCCCCTTGGAGACGATCTTCGACTTGGTGTTGCGGCCGATGTGGATCATCTTGGTGCCGGTGTCGGCCTGCTGGCGGTGGTGGGTCAGGGCGACCGAATGGAATTCGCCGACCGAGTCGTCGCCGCGCAGCAGGCAGCTCGGGTATTTCCAGGTGATCGCGGAACCGGTCTCCACCTGGGTCCAGCTGATCTTCGAACGCGCGCCGCGGCAATCGCCGCGCTTGGTGACGAAGTTGTAGATGCCGCCGACGCCGTTCTCGTCGCCCGGATACCAGTTCTGCACCGTCGAGTACTTGATGCTGGCGTCATCGAGCGCGACCAGCTCGACCACGGCCGCGTGCAACTGGTTCTCGTCGCGCATCGGTGCCGTGCAGCCCTCGAGGTAGGACACGCTGGCGCCTTCCTCGCAGACGATCAGGGTGCGCTCGAACTGGCCGGTATGGCCGGCATTGATGCGGAAATAGGTGCTGAGCTCCATCGGGCAGCGCACGCCCTTCGGCACGAACACGAAGCTGCCGTCGGAGAACACCGCCGAATTGAGCGCGGCGAAGTAGTTGTCGGCGACCGGCACCACGCTGCCGATATAGGCGCGCACGAGTTCCGGGTATTCGCGGATCGCCTCGGACATCGAGCAGAAGATCACCCCGGCATCGGCCAGTTCCTTGCGGAAGGTCGTGCCGACCGAAACCGAGTCGAACACGGCGTCGACGGCCACCCCGGCGAGCTTGGCGCGCTCGTGCAGCGGCACGCCGAGCTTGTCGTAGGTCTCCAGCAGCTTGGGGTCGACCTCGTCCAGCGACTTCGGCCGGTTCTTCGGCGCCGCGTAGTAGCTGATCGCCTGGAAGTCGATCGGCGCGATGTGCAGCTTCGCCCAGTGCGGCGGCTGCATCGTCAACCAGTGGCGGAACGCGGCAAGGCGCCACTCGGTCATCCAGGCCGGCTCGTCCTTCTTCGCCGAGATGAAGCGGATGATGTCCTCGGACAGTCCGGGCGGGGCGTACTCGGTCTCGATGTCGGTGACGAAGCCGGCCTCGTAGCGCCGGTTCATCGCCTCGACGATGCGCTCGTTGCCGGCCGCGGCCGGCGGGCGGTCACGGAGACGGGATTCGATGTCGCTGCGTTCGGTGGCCATCGGCTGCCTTCGCATTCAGGTGACGGCGACGCGCAACGGGATCGTCGCGCCGGACCGCGGGGGTGGTTTGACCATGTCGGCCAGGGTGACGCTGTCGAGCGCGGTGCTGATTGCATGGCTGATGCGCTGCCAGTTCACGCGCACGCCGCAATGGGCTTCGTGACCGCACTGGCCGTGGTGCACGCTGCACTCGGTCATGCCGATCGGTCCCTCCATGGCGGTGACGATCTCGGCAACCGTGATCGCCTGCGGGCTGCGCGCGAGGCGGTAGCCGCCGTTGGCGCCGCGGAACGAGACGACCAGTCCGGCCTGGGCGAGCTGCTTGAGCAGCTTGCTGACGGTCGGCAGCTCGAGTCGCGCACGCTCGGCCAGGGCCTGCGCGCTGACCACCTCGTCGCCGCCGCCGGCAAGGCAGGTCATGACGACGGTGGCGTAGTCGGTGAGCTTGCTGACGCGAAGCATGGGCAGGCCGGGGCTCGATTGAGGACTGAAATGGTACTGATTCGCGCGGGCCGCGGCAAGTCGTGTCGGCCGGGATGCGGCAGCACGTCGCGTACACTGCCCGCTCTCCGATCGTGCCACCGCGACCATGCCGACCAACCGCCGCCATTCGCTCGAGGACTGGCTCGCCCGCAGCCTCGGCACCCGCGATTTCACCCTCGATCACGCCTCGGCCGACGCCGGCATGCGCAGCTACTGGCGGGCCGTTGCCGGCGGCCGCAGCTTCATCATCATGGACGCACCGCCGGCGCACAACGACCTGGCGGCCTTCCTCGCCGTGGGCGCGCTGCTGCGCGAGGGCGGGATCAAGGTTCCCGAGGTCCACGCCAGCGACACCGGGCAGGGTTTCCTGCTGCTGGAGGATCTCGGCACGCACACCATGCTGCAGGCCATCGACGCCGGCGCCGACCCGCAACCGCTGTTCGAGGCCGCGATCGAGACCCTCGTGCGGATGCAGGGCATCGCCGTCCCCGACTGGCTGCCGGCCTATGATGCCGACCTGCTCGAACGCGAACTCGACCTGTTCCCGGACTGGTATCTGGCGCGCCATCGCGGCATCCGTCTCGACGGCGGGGATCGGGCGATCTGGCAGGACGCGCGTGCGCGCCTGGTCGACGCCGCGCTGGCGCAGCCGCGCGTGTTCGTCCACCGCGATTACATGCCGCGCAACCTGATGGGAGGCGAACACCGCTCCCCGGCCAGCCGCCTCGGCGTGCTCGACTTCCAGGATGCGGTCGCCGGACCGATCGCCTACGACCCGCTCAGCCTGGTCAAGGACGCCTTCCGCAGCTGGCCCGACGGGCAGGCCGATGCCTGGCTGCAGCGCTACTGGCAGCGCGCCGGCAGCGCCGGATTGCCGGTGCCGGACTGGCCGCGGTTCCGCCGCGACCTCGACTGGATCGGCATGCAGCGCCACCTCAAGGTGATCGGCATCTTCGCGCGGCTCAAACACCGCGACGGCAAGGCGCACTACGTCGAGGACGTGCCGCGCTTCTTCGCCTATCTGGCCGAGGTGCTGCCGCGCTATCCGGAACTCGACGACTTCACCGCCCTGCTCGTGCGCATCGCCGCGGCCGGAACACCGCCGTGATCCGCCGCGCCCTGGTCTTCGCCGCCGGTCGCGGCGAACGCATGCGGCCGTTGACCGACCGGGTGCCGAAGCCGCTGCTCGAAGCCGGTGGACGCCGCCTGGTCGAATGGCATCTGGAGAAACTCGCGGCGGCCGGCTTCGACGAAGTCGTCATCAACACCGCGCACCTGGCCACGCAGTTCCCGGCCGCGCTCGGCGACGGTTCGCGCTGGGGCCTGCGCCTGCGTTACAGCCACGAAGGCGACGAACCGCTGGAAACCGGCGGCGGCATGCTGCATGCGCTCGGGCACTTCGACGGCGCGCCGTTCGCGGTGGTCAACGGCGACGTCTGGACCGATTTCGACTTCGCGCACCTGCCGACCGAGCCCGCGGGCGTCGCCCACCTCGTCCTCGTCGACAACCCGCCCCAGCATCCGCACGGCGACTTCCGGCTCGACGCGGACGCTGGCGTGCATGCCGAAGGCGCGCCGCGCCTGACCTATGCCGGCATCGGCGTGTATCGCCCCGCCCTGCTCGACCACTGGCAGGACGACCTCGCCGCCGCCGGCGCGGCATGGGACGGCACGCGGCCGCCGCGCTTCGCCCTCGTCCACCTGCTGCGTGCGGCGATGCGGCGCGGCGCGGTCAGCGGCGAACACCACCGCGGACGCTGGACCGATGTCGGCACGCCGCAGCGCCTCGCCGAACTCGACGCCGCGCTGGCCGGTTCTCCCTGACGTGGAGCGATGAAGAAGAATCCGAAACACGGAGCGCACGGAGAAGCAACCTGTTCAAGAGCTTTTTCCCGGTGTGCTCCGTGTGCTCCGTGTTTCAAGTTTTGCTTTTGCCTTTGGTCGCGGATTCCGAAACCATCCGCAAACCCGGCTCCACTCGCGCGATCGTGACGAAGTCGCGATCCAGGTGCAGCAGCGGCTCGCCGAGCTCGATGCAGCTTGCCGCGATCAGGCAGTCGTTCGCGCTGCGCGGCGTGAACCCGGCCCAGCGGCAACGCGCGTAAAGGCCGGCGGCCAGGACGGCGGTTTTCGCGGCGTCCTGCGTCAGCGCCATCGGCACGGCATCGAAGGCCCGATTCCATGCCGTGAAACGCTCCGGGGTGGCCGCGCCTTGCAGCACTTCCTGCAACACGATGGGCAGCAGGCGGACGTCGCCGGCACGCAATTGCCGGTCGAGCCGCTCGACGACCGGATGGGCACGGCCGCGCAGCCAGTCGATCCAGACCGAAGAATCGGCAATCACCGGGGCCTGGGTTTCACCGCCGGCGCGGCGCTTTTCGGATCGTAGCCAGCCGCCACGCCACCGCTGCCGCGCAGCGCCAGCAATGCACTGACATCGGGTTCGCGCACGAAGGCACGCAGCGCCGATTCCACCGCTTCGCGCTTGGTGCGGACACCGGCCTTCTTCATCGCGCGCCGGATCAGGGTTTCGTCCAGCACGATGTTGGTGCGAACGTTCATGGACATGACCAATACACCTTGGATGTGTATGGCGATCCTAGCACGGAGGCACCGGCGCCTCGATTGCGCCTGCCCGCGGCATGCTCGGACTGGAAGCGAAAGATTGGAACCGCGGGAGATTGAAACACGGAGCACACGGAGGAGAAGAGAATCTCCAAAGAGCTTTCTCGGTGCGCTCCGTGTGCTCCGTGTTTCAGGCTTTCGCCCGAAACACCTCAACCCTCGACAAGCAGATCGCGCAGGAACGGCACGGTCACCCGCCGGCGCGCGGCGAGCGCGGCCTGGTCGATGCGTTCGAGCAGACGCATCAGCGAGCCGAGGTCGCGGGCGTGATGGGCGAACAGCCAGTCGACGACCGCGTCGTCGAGACCGATGCCGCGGCGCTCCGCCTCGCTTCGCAGGACCTCGCGGCGCCGCGCTTCGTCGAGCGGCTGAAGCGCGGCCTGGGTGAATGCAGACAGCCGCGAGAGCAGATCGGGCAGGCCGATGCCGAGGCGCGCCGGCGGCGCGTCGGCCGCCGCCAGCAGTCGCGCTCCGTCGGCGCGGGCGCGGTTGTGCAGGTCGAACAAGGCATGCTCGGCTTCGCCGTCGCCGGCAATCGCGCCGAGGTTGTCGAGCGCGAGCAGGTCGCTGCCGTGGAAGCTGCGGATCGCCGCGCCGCCCTGGCGGGCAAGGTCGAGATACTGGGCGCGATCACCGCGTGCGCCGGCCGCCGCACAGGCGGCGACGAGCAGGTGCGTGCGCCCGCTGCCGGACGGGCCGGCGAGGAACAGGGTCGCATCACCACGCCGTTCGGCCAGCGCCTCGACCAGGGCCAGGGTGGCCGCATTGGCGCCGGCCTCGAAGCGCTGGAAGCACTGGTGGGCCGGCCAGCGCAGGGCCAGCGGCATCTGCGCGCTCATGGACGTGGATCGGCATCCTGGCGCGGTGCACGCTGGTCGACGACGACGATCGCTTCGGCCGACGCCGCGGCGACGTCGCCGGCGACGACGATCTGCGGGCCGTCGGCCGGATCCTGGTACATCTCGCTCTGCGTGTAGCGCTCGTAGGCATAGCGCAACAGGACCATGACCACCGCCGCCACCGGCAGCGCGGCCAGCACGCCGATGAAGCCGAACAACTCGCCGCCGGCGAGGATGGCGAACATCACCGCGACCGGGTGCAGGCCGATCTTGTCGCCGACCAGTTTCGGCACCAGCACGTAGCCTTCCAGGGTCTGGCCGACCGCGAACACGACCAGCACCAGCATGACGTGGTACCAGTCCTGGTACTGCACGAGTGCGGCAACCACGCCCATCATCACGCCGACGATCGCACCGAGGTAGGGCACGAAACTGATCAGTCCGGCGATCATGCCGATCAACGGGCCGACGCTGATGCCGACCGCCCACAGGCCGACGCCGTAGATGATGCCGAGCACGATCATCACGCTGAGCTGGCCACGCAGGAAACCGCCGAGGGTCTCGTCGGACTCGCGCACGAGGCGCACGACCACCGGCTCGATGCTGCGCGGGACCAGCGCATGCATGCGTTCGACGACGATGTTCCAGTCGCGCAGCAGGTAGAACGCGGCGACCGGGATGATGACCAGGTTCAACGTCCAGCCGACAAGGGCAAAGCCCGACTTGGAGACCTTGGCGATCAGGTTGGTGGCGAAGCCGCCGGCCTGCTGCCAGTGGCCCTGCAGCAGGCCGATCAGCTGCTGGGCGTCGACCGAGCCGAGGCTGAAGCCGAGATGGGCCTCGATCCATGGCGCGGCGACCCCCTGCGCCCAGTCGACCCAGTTCGGCAGCTGGCGCAGGAAATTGCTGATCTGGTTCTCGATGAACGGGATCAGCACGAGCACGAAGCCGACCAGGGCCAGGGTCATGACGAGGAACAGCAGGCTGACGCTGAGGGCGCGCGGGACGCGGCGCTTCTCCAGCCGCTCGATCAGCGGGTTGAACAGGTAGGCGAACAGGCCGGCGATGATGAACGGGGTCAGCGACGGCCCGAGCACCCACAGCAGCGCACCGATGACGGCCGCCAGCACGATCCACTTGAGGCGCAGGTCGAGCACGTCCGTACTCATTGCGGCGGTTCTCCGGGGCGCGCCCGCAGCGTGCGCACCGCGCGCAGCGACCAGACGACGACGTAGTGTAGCCCGCTGGCGAGGGTCAGCGCCGCGGTGAGGAAGACGATCACCCCGGCGCCCGGCAGTTGCGGCAGCCAGGCCAGTTGCAGCAGCACGAGCAGCGCGCAGGCGATCTGCACGGCGGTGGTCGCCTTCGACAGCAGCGTCGGCGCGGCGTCGAACGGACCGACCAGGTTGTGGTAGGCGACCGCGCCGCCGACGATCAGGAGGTCGCGCCCGAGCACCAGCACGAGCAGCCACACCGGCAAGGCATCGACCAGGACGAGGCCGCCGAAACAGGCCAGCAGCAGCATCTTGTCGGCGAGCGGGTCGAGCAGTCCGCCGAGCCGGCTCTGCCAGCCGAAACGTTTGGCGAGAAAGCCGTCGAGGGCGTCACTCGCCCCGGCCAGCGCGGCCACGCCGAGCGCCTCGCCGTAGCGATGGCCCTCGATCAGCCAGAACGCCGGCAGCACCAGCAGCAGGCGCAGGAGGCTGATCAGGTTGGGCAGGTGCCGCCACATCGCGCGTCACGGCCGCAGGGCGAGGGTCGCGTCGATGTCCTCGAGCGGCGGCGAGGCCCGATTGACCGCGAGCGTGCCCTCGCCAGCGACCGCCTCGAGCAGGCGGGTCAGGCCGGAAACCGAGTCGACCTCGACGAGCACGCCATCGCCGCGCGCCTCGAGCGTGCGCACCTCGCGCACGTAGGCATGACCGCCGAGGTAACCGAGCGCACGCGCATAATCGACCGCCGAGTGCAGTCCGGCGATCCACAAGCGGTGCGTGCCGGGCGGCCCGTCCGCGGCAGCACCTCCGCCGGCAAGACCCAGCGCCGCAAGCATGCGGTCGACCGCGACGGCGTCGAATTCGGCGACGAGGACGAGGCGCGAGGCCCCCGCGGCGTCGGCATCGCGGCGGTACTGGTACTGCAGCACGTAGCGCGGCGCCTCGGCGACCGCGCGCGCGACCTCGCTGCGGGCCAGGGCACCGCTGTCGCCCGACAGGCGCATGACGATGCCGGCCAGCGCCGTCCTCAGGGCTTCGTTGCGCTCGCCCTCGGACTGGCTGGCCACGTTCGCCTCGCCGCTGTAGGTGGCGGGCGCGGCGCGCGCGGAGGCGACCAGCAGCGGCAGGCAGCACAGCGCGAGGGCGATGGCACAGCCGGCGCGGACGAGTCGGCGCGGACCGGGAAACGAGCGACGCATGGTGGCAACCCTGGGCGCGGAATCAGCGGCGAGTCTGCCCGAACGCGCGCTTGCACGTCCATTCCGGGGGTATCATGCGCGGCCCTGCGCACCCGCGCGAAGGCCCGAAATCCATGGCGAATCCGAACGAGGCCCTCACCTATCGCGACGCCGGCGTCGACATCGATGCCGGCAACGCCGTCGTCGAGCGCATCAAGCCGCTGGTCGCGCGCACCTTCCGCAAGGAGGTCATGGCCGGGCTCGGCGGCTTCGGCGCCCTGTTCGAACTCGGCGGCCGCTGGCGCGAGCCGGTGCTGGTCTCCGGCACCGACGGCGTCGGCACCAAGCTCAAGCTCGCGCAGATCCTCGGCCGCCACGACACCATCGGCATCGACCTCGTCGGCATGTGCGTCAACGACGTGCTCGTGCAGGGCGCCGAGCCGCTGTTCTTCCTCGACTACTTCGCCACCGGCAAGCTCGACGTCGACACCACCGTGGCCGTCGTCGGCGGCATCGCCCGTGGTTGCGAACTCGCCGGCTGCGCGCTGATCGGCGGCGAGACCGCCGAGATGCCGAGCATGTACGGGCCCGGCGAATACGATCTCGCCGGCTTCTGCGTCGGCGCGGTCGAGAAGCTCGCCCTGATCGACGGCAGCCGCATCCAGGCCGGTGACGCGATCCTCGGCATCGCCTCCTCGGGCGCGCATTCGAACGGCTATTCGCTGATCCGGCGCATCGTCGAACGCGCCGGGGCAAGCGTCGACAACGGCGGCTTCGCGCTCGACATCGGCGGGGTGAGCCTGGCCGATGCGCTGATGGCGCCGACCACGATCTACGTCAAGCCGATCCTCAAGCTCATGCAGCAGCTGCCGGTACACGGCATGGCCCACATCACCGGTGGCGGCCTGCTCGAGAACATCATCCGCGTCGTCCCGGAGACGCTGGCGATCGAACTCGACAGCGGCACGTGGAAACCGCCGCCGGTGTTCGACTGGCTGCGGCAGGAAGGCAATCTCGCCCGCGAGGAGATGTGGCGCACCTTCAATTGCGGCATCGGCTACACGCTGATCGTCGCCCGCGACCAGGTTGCCGCCACCCTCGACGCCCTCGACACGCTCGGCCTGCCCGCCTGGGCGATCGGCGCGGTCGTGCCGGCCGGCGGCGGCGAGCGCGTGCACATCCGGTGAACCCGCACCGGCGATGCCGGCCTCACCGCATGGCCGGCCACGCGGGGCGAGGATGAGCATGCCGGCGCGGGATCGCCCCTCATCGGCTGCGGCTTCGCCGTTGCGCCTGGTCGTGCTCGCCTCGGGTCGCGGCAGCAACCTGCGCGCGATCCTCGAGGCACGCCGACGCGGCGAACTGCAGGCCGATGTCGTCGGCGTGCTGTCCGACAAGGCCGGCGCACCGGCGCTGGCGATCGCGCGCGAAGCCGGCATCGCCGCCGCGGCACTCGACCCGCGCGCCTTCGCGGACCGGGCCGCCTTCGATGCCGCGCTGTTCGCCCGCGTGGCCGGCTTCGCACCGGATCTCGTCGTCCTCGCCGGCTACATGCGCATCCTCGACGCGGCCGCGCTGTCGCCATGGATCGGGCGCCTGCTCAACATCCATCCTTCCCTGCTGCCGAAGTACCCCGGCCTGCACACGCACCGCCGCGCGCTCGAAGCCGGCGATCGCGAGCACGGCGCCAGCGTCCATTTCGTCACCGCCGAACTCGACGGCGGTCCGGTGATCGCGCGCACCCGCATCGCGGTCGAAGCGGACGACACCGCGGAGACGCTGGCCGCGCGCCTGCTGCCGCTCGAACACCGCTTGTACGTGGACGTGCTCGCCCTCGCCGCCAGCGCGCGCCTCGGCTGGCGCGACGGCAGGCCGATGCTCGACGGCCGACCGTTGACCACGCCGCTTTGCCACGACGGCCAGTCGTCATTCATCGACGCGCGCGCATAGTCGCGCGCGTTTTGTCCGGAGCGCCGCCCGCCGTGAGAAACCTGATCGCCGTGTTCCTGCTTGCGCTGGCCGGCAGCGCGTTTGCCGAGGCGTCGCCGATTGCCCCGTTCAAGGCCGAATACGCGGCCGCGCGCAACGGCAAGGCGCTCGGACGCACGACCATCGAACTGGTCGACAACCGCGACGACACCTGGACGCTGCGCACCAGCACGCTCGGCACGCAAGGGCTGGCCAGCCTCGCCGGACTCGACGTGGTCGAGGAATCGCGCCTGCGCTGGCGCGACGGCCGCCCGGAGTCGCTGGCCTACGACTTCCGCCAGACCGCCGCGCTGCGCAGCCGGCACCGCCACGCCGAGTTCGACTGGAACCACCGCGAGGTGCACATGCGCGACGGCGACAGCGATGCCCGTTATGCGCTGGTCGATGGCACGGTCGATCGCCACGCGCTGACCCTGGCGCTGGTCACCGACCTCGTGAACGGCGTGACGCCAGCCCCCTATGCGGTCGCCATGAAGGAAGCCATCGAGGAGGTCCGCTACGACGATTGCGGTGCTGCCGCGGTGGCGGTGCCGGCCGGCCGCTACGCGACGCGCTGCCTCGAACGCCGGCGCGCCAGACGCACCTCGACGAGCTGGTTCGCCGAAGCCGCCGGCTGGCTGCCGGTGCGCATCGAACAGATCGAGAAGGGCGATCAGACCATCACCCTCGAGCTGGTGTCCTTGCAGCGATAACCCGCAGCGCCGCGCCGGCGCGGCGAAGTCGTCGTGCCCATGCGGTACATTGGTCCGCTCCCCGCGCTTGTGCGCGCCGGATCGCGGATCGGAATCCATGCGCTACCGCTTCACCCCTTTTCTGTTCGATGCCGGCAACGCCCGCCTCGAAGGTCCGCAAGGCGAAATCCCGCTGCGGCCGATGACCCTCAAGCTGCTGCGTTGCCTGCTCGAACATGCGCCCGACCTGCTCGGTCACGACGAACTCCTGGACCGGGTATGGGGAAGACAGGCGGTGACGCCCGGCGTGCTGTCGCAATCGGTGCGCGAGTTGCGCCGCGCGCTCGGCGATACCGCCCAGGCTTCGGTCTACATCGAAACCCGTCACAAGCTCGGCTACCGCTTTGCCGCACCGGTCGAACGGCTGGCGGACGAAGCGGGAAACGAGGCGCCGGCGATGCCGGCGCAGACGCCCGTCGCCGGCCCCGCGGCCGCCCCGCTTCCGCGCTTCGGCCGCCGCTGGATCCTCGCCGCCACGAGCCTCGCCCTGCTCGTGCTCGCCACCGCAGCCGCCGGCCTCCTGCATTGGCGCGGAACGACGACGGCGACGGGCGGACACGAGGGCGTCGAGGTCGTCCACGACGGCCGCCCGCGCGAGCCATCGGCGTTGCGCTGGTATCGCGACGGGCTCGAGGCGCTTGCCGCACACGACCCGGTGCGCGCACAGGAGCAGTTCGAACGCGCGCTGCAACGCGAACCGGAATCGGTCGCCGCCCTGGCCGGCCTCGTCCAGGCGCTGGCCGAGCGAGGCGAGATGGCGCGCGCGCGCGAGCTCGCCGCGCCGTTGCGCGACGCTGCCGCCAATCTGCCGCGTGAAGCGCAGCTGCGCATCGGCGCGTTCCTGGCCCGGATCGACCAGCGCCCCGACGAGGCCCTGCGCCAGCTGACCGCGCTGTCGGCACTGAATCCCGGCGATGCCGACGCCGGCGTGCGCCTCGCTGCGCTGCAGATCGAAACCGGGCGCATCGCCGAAGCCGCGACGACGCTGGCGCATCTGCAATCCCTGCCGCGCCATGACCCTGCCCGCCTGGCCCTGTTGCGCGCACGCCTCGCCGGCATCCGCGGCGATCATCCGGCGTGGCTTGCCGCCGCCCGCGAAGCCGGCCTCGGCCCCGCAAACACGCCGCTGCATGCCGAGGCCCTGCTCGAACAGGGCCGCGCGCTGCAGTCGAGCGGCGACATCGCCGGCGCCGGTGCGCTGCGCGACACCCTCGACAGCCTGCCGGGACTGGCCGGTTGGCCGGCGATCGGCCTGCGTGCCGCCCTGTTCGCCGCCTCGCTCGAGCGCGATGGCGGCCGGATCGACGACGCCGGCGAACGCTTCCGCGCGATCGCCGGGCGCGCCCGCGAACTCGGCTTGCCGGCGATGGAAGCGACTGCGCGCCGCGAAGCCGCCCACGTGAAGTTCATGGCCGGGCGCTACGACGAAGCCCTTGCCGAACTCGAAGACGTGCAGCAGCAACAGGCCCGGCTCGGCGATCCGCGCGCCCTCGCCAGCACGCTCGGGCTTGCCTCGCTCGTCCAGCAGCGACGCGGCGAGCAGGACGCGGCCGGCGATCTCGCCGTGCGCGCGCTGGCTGCCTGGACCGACAGCGGCGATCTCGCCGGCGAGGCCAGCGCGCGCAACACCCTCGGCATGCTCCATTCGCGCACCGGCCGCCACGCCGAGGCACAGCAACAATGGGACGCCGCGCTGGCCCTGTTCGAGCGGATCGGCAATCGCCGCGGTGCGGCGACCGCGCTCGGCAATCTTGCCATCGGTCACGGCCATGCCGGGCGCACCGCCGCCGCCCGCGAGGCCAACGAAACGGCGCTGGAAATCTTCCGCGAAGTGGGCGCCACTGCCGACGTGGCCCGCCTGCAGTTCAACCTCGGCGTGCAGGACCGCAATGCCGGCGACCTCGTCCAGGCCGAGCGGCGCCTTGCCGAAGCCCTGCAGGGTTTCACCACCCTCGGCGCGGAATCCTTCCGTCTGCAGGCCACCGCCACGCTGGCCGAATTGCGCCTGCTGCGTGCGGAAACCGGAGGCGCGGACGCCTTGCTGAGCGGTCTGGACGCCGCCACCCTGGCACCGCCGGAACGAGCGGCGGCGATCGCCAGCGCCCAGGCCCGCCTGTCGATGCTGCGCGGAAACCTCGAAAGTGCCGAGGCCGGCTTCGCCGAAGCACGCAACCTGCGCGAGCGTGCCGGCCTCGCCGACTGGATGCGCTTCAGTGAACTCGATCTCGCCGAACTGGCGGCGGTACGCGGCGAACTGGCCGCGGCCGAGTCGCGCGTGCGCGAACTGCGGCGGGAGATGGCCCGGCATGGCGATGCGCGCGCCGCCTTGCAGGCCGGCATCCTGCTCGCCGCGATCCTGCACGCGCGCGGCGATGCCGACAGCAGTGCCCGCCTGCTCGACACCCTCGACAACGAACTGGTGGCGCGGCCGGATGCCGTGCTCGAATTGCGCCTGGACCTGGTACGCGCCGCGCAGGAGGCGTCCGATCGCCGCGGCGCGCTGGCCCGCTTCGCGACGCGGGCGCGTGCCGGCGGATTCGAACTGCTCGCCCTGCGCGCCGAACGGCTCGGCGGCAACGAAGCCCGCGCGCTCGAACGCCTGCAGGCCGCCGGCATCCACATGCCCGGCACGCCACCGGCGCTGCCCTACTGAGCGCAGGCGGCAAGTCGCCGGCCGCAAAAGCCATCGCGGCGGGCGTCGCCGGCGTACCGGCAGGACGTTGCCTCGAACCGTCGCCGCGGCGGGCGCGCGCTCGTGCCGCGGCGCCTGCCGCTCAGCTCGGCAGGCGGCGGATGCGCGCACCGAGGGAGCCGAGCTTCTCCTCGATGTTCTCGTAGCCGCGATCGATGTGGTAGATGCGGTCGATCTGGGTTTCGCCGCTGGCGACGAGGCCGGCCAGCACCAGCGACGCCGAGGCGCGCAGGTCGGTGGCCATCATCGGCGCGCCGGTCATGTTCGGCACGCCCTTGATGATCGCGGTGTTGCTCTCGAGCTGGATGTCGGCACCGAGACGCTGCAGTTCGAGTGCGTGCATGAAGCGGTTCTCGAACACCGTCTCGGTGATGACGCCGACGCCCTCGGCCACGCAGTTGAGCGCGGTGAACTGGGCCTGCATGTCGGTCGGAAACGCCGGGTACGGTGCGGTCGTCACGTTGACCGCACGCGGACGGCGGCCCTGCATGTCGACCTGGATCCAGTCGTCACCGGTCGACACGTGCGCGCCGGCATCCTCGAGCTTGCCGAGCACGGCGTCGAGCGTCTTCGGCCGCGCGTGACGGGCCAGCACCTTGCCGCCGGTGATGGTTGCGGCGACGAGGAAGGTGCCGGTCTCGATGCGGTCGGGCAACACGGTGTAGTCGGTGCCGTGCAGGCGTTCGACGCCCTCGATGGTGATGGTGTTGGTGCCGGCGCCATCGACCTTCGCGCCCATCGCGTTGAGGCAGTTGGCGAGATCGACGACCTCGGGCTCCTGCGCGGCGTTCTCGATCACCGTCGTGCCCTGGGCCAGCGCCGCGGCCATCATCAGGTTCTCGGTGCCGGTGACGGTGACCAGGTCGAGGTTGATGCGCGCGCCGCGCAACCGCTTCGCCCGCGCCTTGATGTAGCCGTTCTCGACGCGCACGTCGGCACCGAGCGCCTGCAATCCCTGGATGTGCAGGTTGACCGGGCGCGAACCGATCGCGCAGCCACCCGGCAGCGACACCTCGGCCTCGCCGAAACGGGCAACCAGCGGGCCGAGCACGAGGATCGAGGCGCGCATGGTCTTGACGAGGTCGTACGGAGCGAAATAGTTGCGCGCCGGGCGTGGATCGACGTGGATCTTCATGCGCTCGTCGATGACCAGCTCGACGCCCATCTGGCCGAGCAGTTCCATCGTCGTGGTGACGTCATGCAGATGGGGCACATTGCCGATGCTGACCGGCTCGTCCGCAAGCAGGCTGGCGGCGAGGATCGGCAGCACGGCGTTCTTGGCGCCGGAGATCTGCACTTCGCCCTGCAGCGGTTCACCGCCGCTGATCACGATTTTTGCCATGGGGATGGGAGCCGGGAATGGGGAATGGGAAATGGGGTGGCGGAATCGGCGCGTAAAGGGCGGGGGCGGTCGCTAGGTGCGGCCCGTTGTCCCGGCCTCCTCGGGCGTCAGGGTGCGCAGGGCCAGCGCATGGATCGCCCCGCCCATCAGCTCGCCGAGCGTGGCGTAGACCATGCGGTGGCGCGCCAGCGGCAACTTGCCGGCGAACGCCGCACTGACCACGCGGGCCTCGAAATGCACGCCGTCGGCACCGGAAACCTCGACCACGGCGTCCGGCAAGCCCTTCTCGATCAAAGCCTGGATGGTCTGGGTGTCCATGATGTGGCGGATTCCTGGCCGGCGTGCGACGAACCCGCGTCGACCCCCGTCCTTAGCGCGAACGGGGGCTTGCGGATACAATGGGAAGCGCGAATGTTACTCAAAATCCTGCTTCGCCGAAAACAAGAATGGGCCGATCCGGCCGTTTCGCTGCTCAATCCTCACCTCATGAACGCCCAGACCCATGCCGCCGCGGCGATCCTGCCGCTTTCCAATCCGATGCTCGACGAAGCCACGATCCGGGCCAGCGCGCTCGCCGTGATCGACACCGAAGCGCGCGCGATCACCATCCTGCGCGAGCGCATCGATGCCGGATTCCTGCACGCCTGCCAGCTGATGTTCGACTGCCCGGGACGGGTGGTGGTGATCGGCATCGGCAAATCCGGCCACATCGCGCGCAAGATCGCCGCCACCCTGGCCTCGACCGGCACCCCGGCGTTCTTCGTGCATCCGGCCGAAGCCAGCCATGGCGACCTCGGCATGATCACCCACAAGGACGTCGTGCTGAGCCTCAGCAATTCCGGCGAGACCGATGAACTGCTGACCATCCTGCCGCTGATCAAGCGCCAGGGCGTGCCGCTGATCTCGATGACCGGCAACGAGAATTCCTCGCTGGCCCGCCTCGCCGACGTCCATCTCGACGTCTCGGTGCCGGCCGAGGCCTGCCCGCTCGGCCTCGCGCCGACGGCCAGCACGACCGCCGCCCTGGTCATGGGCGATGCGCTGGCGATCGCCCTGCTCGAGGCGCGCGGCTTCACCTCCGAGGACTTTGCGCGCTCGCACCCGGCCGGTTCGCTCGGCCGCCGCCTGCTCGTGCGCATCAGCGACATCATGCACACCGGCGACAAGGTGCCGCGCATCGGCGCGAACACCTCGCTGACCACGGCGCTGGTCGAGATGACCCGCAAGGGCCTCGGCATGACCGCGGTCACCGACGACGACGGCCACCTGCTCGGCGTGTTCACCGACGGCGACCTGCGCCGCGCCGTCGACGACGACGATGTCGACCTGCGCAACACGCCGGTCCGCCAACTGATGTCCTCGAACCCGAAGACGATCACCGCCGACAAGCTCGCCGCGGAGGCGGCGCGGGTGATGGAGGAGTTCAAGATCCACGCCCTGCTCGTCGTCGACGCCGAGAACCGCGTGGTCGGCGCGCTCAACATCCACGACCTGCTGCGGGCGCGCGTGGTCTGAGGAGCAGGGGCTAGGGACTAGGGGCTAGGGACTAGGGACTAGGGGCTAGGGACTAGAGGCCGGGGCTCGAAAACCCTGCGCCCGCTTCAGCCTCCACCGCAGCACCACTCATCTACGCTCACGTTTCCTGTTGCCCCCCAACTTTCGCGCCTTGGCTCCTGCTGTTCCCTAGCCCCTAATCCCCAGCCCCTAATCCCCAGCCCTGCCATGCTCACCACCGACCTCCCCGCCGACATCCGCCAACGCGCCGCGCGCGTGCGCCTGGCCGTGTTCGACGTCGACGGCGTGCTGACCGACGGGCGCCTCTGGTACGGCGAGGACGGCCACGAGCTGAAGGCCTTCCACGTGCATGACGGCCTCGGCCTCAAGCGCCTGCGCGCCCACGGCATCGAGGTTGCGATCATCACCGCGCGCATCAGCCACCTGGTTGCCCAGCGCACCGGCGAACTCGGCATTGCCCACGTCTACCAGGGGCAGGAGGACAAGCTGGCCTGTTTCGACCGCCTCGTCGAGGCGCTCGGGCTCGACCCCGCCGAATGCGCCTACACCGGCGACGACCTGCCGGATCTCGCGGTCATGCATCGGGTCGGCCTGTCGGTCGCCGTCGCCAATGCCCATCCGTGGGTGCGCGAACGCGCCCATTGGCGCACCCGCCTCGGCGGCGGCAAGGGCGCCGTCCGCGAGGTCTGCGACCTGATCCTCTGCGCCCAGGGCCACGGCGACGCCGAACTGGCGCGCTGGCTCGGCGGGCGCTGAGCACGCCGGCGCACGTCCGCATGACCGACCGCCGTTTCGTCGCCACCGTGATCGTCCTCGCCCTGCTTGCGCTGGCGACCCAGATCCTCGTCTGGCTGTCGCGTCCGCGCGTCGAGGAACCCGCCTTCACCGGCCCGCCGCGTTCGGGTTACACCCTCGAGGACTTCACCCTGCACGCGCTCGACGAGAACGGCCGCCTGACCTTCAGCGTCGCCGGTCCGCGCCTGGTGCGACGCGGCGAGGACGGCTCGATCTTCGTGTCGACGCCGCGCTACCGCATGCTCGACAGTGACGGCAATCCATGGACCGGCACCTCGGAGTCGGCCTGGGTCAACCGCGACGGTTCGCTGATGAAACTCGAGGGCGACGTCGCCATGCAGCGCACGCCGGGCGCCGAGGTCGGTCCGGCGACGATCCGCACCAGCGAGTTGCAGGTGCGCCCGAAGGATCGCACCCTCGAGACCGCCGCCGCCACGCGCATCGAACAGCCCGGCTCTATACTGCGCGGCACCGGCATGCGTGGCGACCTCAATGCGAAAGTCCTGGAGCTCCTCTCCGATGTGCACAACACCTTCGAGCCGCGCACGCGCAAGCGCTGAGTCGCGCCGGGGCGCGATCGCCCTGCTCGGTGCCGGCCTTGCCCTCGCTCTTGCCGTTCCCGCGCTCGCCCTCGAGAGCGACCGCGAAAAGGACCTCGAGGTGTTTGCCTCCTACAACAAGAGCATGCTCGGCAACAAGGCCGGCGAGAACCACACCCTGCTGAGCGGCAACGTGCGCATGGTGCAGGGCTCGCTGAAGGCCGGCGGCGACGAGGCACGCCTGTACGACGGCGATGGCGACGCGCGCCGCATGGTGCTGACCGGCAAGCCGGCGCATCTCGAACAACTGCTCGACGGCGATGGCGGCAAGGTCAGCGCGCGCGCCGCCGAGATCGACTACAACGACCGCACCGGCATCGCCGTGCTGACCGGCGACGTCGTCGTCATCCAGGAAGGCAAGTCGGAGTTCCGCGGTCCGCGCATGACCTACGACACCAACACCGGGGCCATGGAAGGCGGCAGCCAGGCGCCCGGCAGCGAGGTGCGCATGATCTTCAAGGCGAAGAAGCCGGCGCCGCCGAAGCCCGCGTCGCCCTGATGCTTGCCGCGGAAGGCCTGCGCAAGACTTACGGCGGACGCACGGTCGTGCGCGACTTCGGCTTTTCCGTCGCCGAAGGCGAGGTGGTCGGCCTGCTCGGGCCGAACGGTGCCGGCAAGACGACCTGCTTCTACATGGTGGTCGGCCTGGTCGCGGTCGACGACGGCACCATCCGTCTCGACGACAAGGACATCACCGAACGGCCGATGCACGAGCGCGCCCGCCTCGGCGTCGGCTACCTGCCGCAGGAAGCCTCGGTGTTCCGCCGCCTGACCGTCGCCGACAACGTCATGGCCATCCTCGAACTGCGCAAGGACCTCGATGCCGGCGGCCGCAAGGCCGAACTCGAGAAGCTGCTCGACGAGTTGCAGATCACCCACATCGCCGGCAGCAAGGGCGTCAGCCTTTCCGGCGGCGAACGCCGCCGTGTCGAAATCACCCGCGCACTGGCGGCGAAGCCGCGTTTCCTCCTGCTCGACGAGCCGTTCGCCGGCATCGACCCGATCTCGGTGGTCGACATCCAGCGCATCGTGCGTCAGCTGAAGGCGCGCGGCATCGGCATCCTCATCACCGACCACAACGTGCGCGAGACGCTCGGCATCTGCGACCGCGCCTGCATCATGAACGCCGGCAGCGTGCTGACCCAGGGTTCGCCCGCCGAGGTGCTGGCCAACGAGCAGGTGCGGGAGGTCTACCTCGGACGCGAGTTCCGCATGTAGCCACCCGTGCGGGACGAAGGGACGGGGGTTGGACGCGAGTTCCGCAAGCAGCGGTTGCCCGCTGCGGGTCCGTGCACGCCGGAGGTGGCCAACGGCCGGGTGACCCGATCCCGGCAGCCTGAACCGGGCCGGGCACAGCGTCAAGACCTGACCCCGGTCTTTTTTTGGCGCTAGGATTGCATGCGTAGACTCGCCAAGATCCAGGGGCATGAAACCCGCGCTTCAACTCCGCGTCCAGTCCCAGCTCGCGCTGACGCCACAACTGCAGCAGGCCATCCGCCTGCTGCAGCTGTCGAGCATGGAACTCGAGATCGAACTGAACCTGGCGCTGGAGTCGAACCCCCTGCTCGACCTCGAGGACGGCGATCCCGATGCCGATGAGCCGGTCGAACAACTGGCGCCCGACGAGATTCCGCTCGGCGCTTCGGTCGATGCGCCGAGCGAGGCACCCGATGCCACCCCGGATTTCGACGACACCCCGCTCGACCTCGGCGAGGAACGGGGCGACTACCGCGGCGTCGCCGCCGCCGACGACGAATCCTTCGAAGCGCAGGATGCCGCCGCCGAGGACCTGCGCGACCACCTGCTCTGGCAGCTCAACCTGACTCCGCTGTCGCCGGTCGACCGCGCGATCGGCACGGCCATCATCGAAGCGGTCGCCGAGGACGGCTATCTTTCCGAATCCGGCGAGGCGCTTGCGCAGAGCCTCGCCCCGCTGTTCCAGGTCGAGCCCGACCAGGTCGAGGCGATGCGCCATCGCATCCGCTGCTTCGATCCGCTCGGGGTCGCCTCGCGCACGCTCGCCGAGTGCCTCGACGTGCAGCTCGATGCACTCGATCCGCAGACGCCCGCGCTCGACCTGGCCCGGCGCCTCGTCGCCGAGCACCTCGAGACACTCGCGCGCAACGACCGCACGCGACTGTGCCAGAAGCTGCGCGCCACGCCCGAGGAACTCGACGTCGCCGTCGCCCTGGTACGCTCGCTCGCACCCAAGCCCGGCGCCGGATACTCGAGCACGCCGGCCGAGTTCATCGCCCCGGATGCGTATGCGCAGAAGGTCGGCGGCCGCTGGCAGGTTTCGCTGTCGCCGAACTCGCAGCCGCGGCTGGCGATCAACGAGCACTACGCAAGCCTGATCGCCCGCGCGCGTCGCGACGACGCCAATTACCTGCGCGGCCAGCTGCAGGAGGCGCGCTGGCTGATCAAGAGCCTGAAGACGCGCGCCGAGACCATGCTGAAGGTCGCCCAGGCGATCGTCCGCGCGCAGTCGGCTTTCCTCGAGTTCGGTGCCGAGGCGATGCGCCCGCTGGTGCTGCGCGACGTTGCCGAGGAAATCGGCATGCACGAATCGACGATTTCGCGGGTGACCACGCGCAAGTACCTGCACACGCCGCGCGGCACCTTCGAGTTCAAGTATTTCTTCTCCAGCGGCGTGTCGACCGTCGACGGCGGCGCCGCTTCGGCCACCGCCATCCAGGCGATGATCCGCAAACTCATCGACGAGGAGAAAGCCGCGCGCCCGATGTCGGACCAGGCGCTCGCCGTCGAACTCAATCGCCGCGGCATCAGCGTGGCCAGACGCACCGTGGCCAAATACCGGGAGGCCCTCAACATTCCATCATCGAACGACCGCTGCCGGCTCGGCTGAGCTTGCGCCGTAACGGCGGCGCGGGAACACCCGCTGGCGGACGCGGTCCAAGCACCCGCGACCGCTCTTGAATGCGGTCTGCCGCATACCCATCCGGTTTACAGGGCCGGCATCCTCCGGCCCTCACACGAGGAGGCTGTCATGCAGGTCACCATCCAGGGTCACCATCTCGAGATCACCGAGGCGATGCGCGAGCACGCCAACAGCAAGTTCGAGCGGCTGACCCGACACTTCGACCACCTTCATGAGCTGTCGATCTTCCTCAGCATCGAAAAGCTCCTGCACAAGGCCGAAGCGACGATCAACGTGTCCGGCAAGCAGTTGCACGCCGACGCGGTGGCGCCCGACATGTATTCCGCCATCGACGCCCTCGCCGACAAGCTCACCTCCCAGGTGCGCAAGCACAAGGAAAAGCTGACCAACCACCACAACGACGAGGTGCGTGCCGCGCGCTACGAGTAAATCCCCCTGCCCGCTGCCGCCGCGATCCTCGCGGCGGCAGACACCGGCGGGTGGCCGGCGAGGCGGACAACGCCGGCGCGTCCATGCATACTCGCCCCGGTCCAGGCCGCCGCCGATCTCCGCATGCCGTTTCTCGACCTGCTGCCCGCGCAGCGCATCCGCACGGATCTCGCCGTTGCCGACAAACCCGCCCTGATCGACGCCCTGGCGAGCCTGCTCGCCGGCCCGGCGGCCGATCGCGGGCCGATCCGGGCATCGCTGCTGGCGCGCGAGCAACTCGGTTCGACCGGGCTCGGCCGCGGCGTGGCCATCCCGCACGGGCGCATCGCCGATCTCGATCACCCGCGTGCCGCCTTCGTCCACCTCGACAAGCCGATCGATTTCGAATCGGTCGACGGCCGTCCGGTCGACCTCGTCGCCGCGCTGGTCGTGCCCCTGCATTACACCGACGGACACCTGCACCTGCTCGCCGAACTGGCCGGCATGTTTTCCGACAGCGGGCTGACCGCCCGCCTGCGCGCCGCCGCCGATGCCGCTGCGCTGCATGCCGAACTGGCAGAATTCAAACGCCACCGGACCGAAGCCGAACCATGGACAGACTGAGCGCACGCCAGCTCCACGATGCCGTCGGTGAACGCATGCAGCTGCGCTGGGTCGCCGGCATGCGCGGCGAGTCGCGCGCGATCGAGCCCGGCGAAGGCATGTCGCGACGGCCCTCGCTGATCGGCTACCTCAACATCATCTACCCGAACAAGGTGCAGATCATCGGCACCGAGGAGCTCAACTACCTCGACAGCCTCGATCCGCGCCAGCGCTGGGAAACCATCGAGAAGATCATCGCCTACAAGCCGGTGGTGCTGCTGATCACCAAGGACCAAGCGATCCCGAGCGACCTGCGCGAGGCGGCCGAGGAATCGCAGACGCCGCTGTGGGCAAGCCCGAAGCGCGGCCACGAGCTGCTCACCTACCTGCAGTACCACCTCGCCCGCGGCCTCGCCCGCCAGGTGACCATGCACGGGGTGCTGATGGAGGTGAACTCGATCGGCGTGCTGATCACCGGCGAGAGCGGCACCGGCAAGAGCGAACTGGCGCTCGAACTGATCACCCGCGGCCATCGCCTGGTCGCCGACGATGCGCCGGAGTTCACCCTGATCGCCCCCGACGTGGTCGACGGCACCTGCCCGGAAATGCTGCGCGACCTGCTCGAGGTGCGCGGCCTCGGCGTGCTCAACGTGCGCGAGATGTTCGGCCATACCGCGGTCAAGGGTTCCAAGTACCTGCGCCTGATCGTGCACCTGCAGCCGATGGGTCAGGCCGGCGCCGACGACGCCATGAAGCGCCTCTACGGCGACGTCGGCTACCGCGAGGTGCTCGACGTGCAGATCCCGCAGATCGTCATCCCGGTCGCCTCCGGCCGCAACATCGCCGTGCTGGTCGAGGCGGCCGTGCGCAGCCACATGCTGAAGAGCAAGGGTTTCGACCCCGCGCAGACCTTCGTCGACCGCCAGGCGCACCAGTTGCGCCGCCTGCCTCCCTGGTGAAGCCATGACCGACACGCCCGCCCCCCAAGGCAAGAGTCGCCTGATCGTCGTCAGCGGCCTGTCCGGCTCGGGCAAGTCGGTCGCCCTGCGCACGCTCGAGGACATCGACTACTACTGCGTCGACAACCTGCCGAGCGCGCTGATGCCGGCGTTCGTGCGCGCGGTGTCCGAGGATGCCGCCGGCCTGCACCCGAAACTCGCGGTCGGCGTCGACGTGCGCAGCCGTCCGGGCGACCTCGAGCGCCTGCCCGGCGTGCTTGCCGGGCTGGCCGAGGCCGGCATCGACCACGAACTCGTCTTCCTCGACACCCGTGACGAAGTGCTGATCAAGCGCTACTCGGAAACGCGCCGCCGCCACCCGCTGTCGGGCGACGGTCTCGGCCTCGCCGATGCGATCGCGCTCGAGCGCAAGCGGATGCGGCCGATCGCGGCGATCGCCGATCGCACGATCGACACCAGCGAGCTCAATGTCCACCAGCTGCGCCGCCTCGTCATCGCCGAACTCGGCATGACCGCGCACTCGCTGACCCTGCTGTTCGAGTCGTTCGCCTACAAGCGCGGCGTGCCGACCGATGCCGACTTCGTGTTCGACGCGCGCTGCCTGCCGAACCCGCACTGGAACGCACGCCTGCGCCCGCTGTCGGGTCGCGACACGCCGGTGCGCGAGTGGCTCGATGCGCAGCCCGACGTCGTGCAGTTCTTCGACCATTTGCGCGGTTTCCTCGAGACCTGGCTGCCGCGTTTCCGCCAGGAAGGCCGCAGCTACGTGACGATCTGCGTGGGCTGCACCGGCGGACGCCACCGTTCGGTCCACCTGGTCGAGCGCCTCGCCGAACATTTCCGCCCGACCTACGACCAGGTGCTAAGCCACCACCGCGAGCTTGAATGAGCCGTCCGTGCGCGGCTGCCTTCCCGTCCATGCGCCTTGTCGGTTAACCTGACGACTGTTTGCACCCGCAACGACGGGCTGCCTGGAACAGGTGCATGGGCGTCGGCGTACTTCTCCTCACCCACGAAGCGATGGGCGCCGCCCTCGTCGGCGCGGCACGCCACGTGCTCGGCCGCCTGCCGCTGCCGGTCGACGTGGTCGAAGTCGAAGCCAGCGCCGATCCCGACAGCACCCTCAAGCACGCGGCCGCGCAGGCGCGCGGTCTCGATGGCGGCGACGGCGTGCTGGTGCTGACCGACCTGTACGGTTCGACGCCGTGCAACGTCGCCCAGCGCCTGCCCGGCCTCGGCATCACCACCCATTGCGTGTCCGGACTGAACCTGCCGATGTTGCTGCGCGTGCTCAACTACCCGGAACAATCCCTAGACGAACTTGCGCAGACCGCGGCCAGCGGCGGACGCGGCGGAATCCACATCGACCATGCTTGAGCGCGACATCACCATCACCAACAAACTCGGCCTGCACGCGCGCGCCTCGGCCAAGCTCGTGCAGACCCTGCACGGCTTCCAGTCGAGCGTGTTCATGGTCTATCGCGGCAAGGAGGTCAACGCGAAGAGCATCATGGGCGTCATGATGCTCGCCGCCGGCCTCGGCGCCGAACTCAAGCTGCGCGCCGAAGGGACCGACGAGGAAGCCGCGATGGCCGCACTCGTCGACCTGTTCGAGCGCAAGTTCGACGAGGGGCAATAGTCCGCGGCACGGTCCACGGCCTCCGGGCGGAGCGTTCGCCTCCGTCGCGCGAAGCGGGATCGCGCCGCCCAGCGGAGAAGGATCGCCAGGTGCGACTCGTACTGACCGGCAGCGGGGCTTCGCGCGGGATGGCGCTCGGACGCGCACGCCTCGAGCAGCCGAGCCGCTTCCTCGTCGACGAGACACCGCTCGAGCAATCCGACGTCGGCGCCGAGATCGAACGCCTCGAAGTGGCCCTCGAGGCCGCCCGCGCCGAACTGCGCACGCTGCGCGACAAGCTCAGCGGTCCGCTCGCGCGCGAGGTCGCCGAGTTCATCGACGCGCACAGCCTGATCCTCGAAGACCCCGAATTCGTCAACGGCCTGCGCGATCTCGTCAGCCAGGGCCGCCTGCATGCGAGCGCCGCGCTGAAGATCCAGCGCGACAACCTCGTCGCCGTGTTCGAGGCGATGGACGACCCCTACCTGCGCAGCCGGCGCGAGGACATCGAACACGTGATCGGTCGCGTGCAGGGCGCGCTGAGCCGCGAGTCGAGCATCGAGGAACGCAAGCTCGCCTCGCGCGTCGGCGAGATCCTCGTCGGCGACGCGGTGGCGCCGTCCGAGCTGGTGCCGCTGGCCGAACACGGCCTGCTCGGCTTCGTCCTGACCGCCGGCAGCACCCTTTCGCACAGCGCGATCCTCGCGCGCTCGCTGCGCCTGCCGATGGTGGTCGGTGCCCACGAGGCACTCTCGCACCTGCAGGATGGCGACCTCGTCCTCATCGACGGCGACCATGGCGAGGTGATCGTCCATCCGACCGCGCAGGACCTCGCCGGCTACCGCGCCTGGCAGCGCGAGGCGGCCCAGCACGACCGCCGCCTGGACCGCCTTCGCGCGGTGGAAACGCGCACCACCGACGGCGTCGCCATTGCCCTGCATGCCAACGCCGAAATGACCGCCGACGTCGCCCAGGCGCGCGCCTGCGGTGCCGCCGGCATCGGCCTGTACCGCACCGAGTTCCTGTTCCTGCAGCGCAAGGAGCCGCCCGGCGAGGAGGAGCAGTTCCTCGCCTATCGCGACCTCGTGCTCGGCATGGGCGGACTGCCGGTGACGATCCGCACGCTCGACCTCGGTGCCGACAAGATCGACAGCGCCGGCCTCGCCCTGCGCGAGGAGCCGAACCCCGCCCTCGGCGTGCGCGGCGTGCGCCTGTCGCTGCGCACGCCGGGCCTGTTGCGCACGCAGTTGCGGGCGATCCTGCGCGCCTCCGGCTACGGGCCGGTGCGCATCCTCGTGCCGATGGTCAGTTGCGTCGAGGAAGTCGATGCGGTGCGCGCCGAGATGCGGGATTGCGCGCGCGACCTGCGCACCCAGGGCCACGAGATCGCCGACCAGTTCGAACTCGGCGCGATGATCGAGGTGCCGGCGGCAGCGATCGCCCTGCCCGGCATGATCGGCAAGCTCGACTTCGTCTCGATCGGCACCAACGACCTCGTCCAGTACACCCTGGCGGTCGATCGCGGCAACGACGAACTCGGCGCCCTGTTCGATCCGCTGCACCCGGCGGTGCTGCGCCTGCTGGCCTGGATCATCGCCACCGGCCAGCGCGCCGGCAAACCGGTTTCGATGTGCGGCGAGATGGCCGGCGACATCGTCTTCACGCCGCTGCTGCTGGCGCTCGGCCTGACCGAGTTCAGCATGCACCCGCACGCCCTGCTGGAAGTGCGCGAGCAGATCAATGCGCTCGACCGCGGCGCCCTGCGCAGGCAGGCGCCGACCCTGTTGCGGGCGACCCATCGCGAGCGCATCGCCGAACTGGTCGGCCGCATGCGCGGCGAGACCACCCCTGCCACCCCGCCGGCCGCCTGAGCCCTGGGTGGCGTCGCGCCGTCCGCGTGGCCGCGCAGCGCGGGTTCAGGCCATCGCCGCGCGGTTGAAATCGCCGATCGCGGCGACCAGCTCGCCGGTGGCGATCTTCTCGGCCTCGCTCATGTGCGGATTCCACGTATCCATCAGCATGACCACGCGCGTGCGCGTGCTGCGGTTCCACGCTTCATGCAGGAAGGTGTCGTCGAAACTCACGCAGCGGCCTTCCTGCCAGACATGGTCTTCGCCGCCGACGCGCAGGACGCAATCCTCCGGCACGATCAACGGCAGATGGGTGACGATGCGGGTATTGGTCACGCCGTAGTGCGGCATGATGTGCGAGCCCGGTGTCAGCAGCGAGAACAGGCACTCCGGCGCATGCGCGCGGATGCGCACGAGCGGCAGTCCATCGAGGGCGGCGGCGGTGCGCGGGCAACGTGCACAGTTGGCCTCGAAGCGTTCGCCGTGGCGATGGAAGAAGTAGGCGTTCCACTGCGGCGCAACCTCGCGTCCCTGCAGGTAGGCGCCGGCATCGACCGAGGGCGGGATGTCGAGGAACGGCTCGAAGCCGGACGCATCGGCCAGCAGGGCCTCGAGCTCGGCGCGGATGCCGGCAAAGGCGTCTTCCAGTTCCGCATGCCAGGGGAACAGCGCGCGCTCGAACCACGGCGTGGCCGGCAGGCCGGGAAGATGGAACAGGGTCGGCTGCTGGCGCGGATCGGCGATCACCGCCGGGCGCTCGCCGAGATGGATGGCCAGTCCGTGCTCGACACGCACCAGCTCGTCGCGCCCGAAGCGCTCGCGCAGCGGTGCGACCACCCGTTCGAACCACGCCGCACGCCCGCGGTCGACCACCTGCATCGCATGGCGCACGCGTGCGCGCAGGGCCGGCGCGGTGGTCGCGTCGTTGCGCCAGCGACCGGCGGCCTGGGCCTGGCGGATGGCGCCGAAATATGCCGCGAGCGCGGCGTCGCCGTCGGCCAGTGCCTCGCAGGCCTCGCCGAGATCGAGGCGGGCGACGAACGATTGCGGATCGGCATCGACCGCACGCCGCAGCATGTCGCGTGCCGCGCCGATGCGGCCGGCCCTGCGCAGGGCGATGCCGAGGTTGCGCAGGGTCGCGGCATCGCCGGCGGCCACCGCCAGCGCACGTTCGAGCAGGTCGATGGCCGCATCGTGGCGGTCGCGCGACAACGCGGCCAGTGCGGCCACGTTGAGCGCCTCGACATGCGCCGGGTCGAGTTCGAGGATGCGCGCGCAACGCTGCTCGGCGCCGGCGAAGTCGCCGGCCGCGAGGTGCTCGCGCAGGGCCTGCGCATGCGCCCGCACGGCGTCGCCGGCGGCCATGCTCATGGCGTCTCCTTCGCCGCCGGCGAGGACGGCGGAAACAGCATGTAGGTCGACAGGATGTACTTGTCCTCCGACTGCGGCGGCAGGCCGGCGTGCTGGAACATCCAGTACGGCGGAAACATCAGCAGGCGCCCGCGACGCGCGGAAACGTCGATGCCGAGATCGCAGAAGCGCGTCTCGCCGCCGGACTGCACGTCGTTGAGGTACCAGAGGAAGACCAGATAGCGGCTGGCCGCCTCGTTGATCGAATCGAAGTGCGGCTGGAACGCTTCGGCGCCGCCGGCGGCATAGCGCTTGATGCACAGTTCGGCGAAGTGCCGCGTCGGCGGCACCGGGATGGTGAGGCCAAGCCTCGCGTTGTAGCGCTGCCAGTGATCCATGATGCAGCGGTGGAAGAAGGCCTGGAAGCCGGCGTCGGAAAGCGGGGTGACGTCGAGTTCGGTCCACGCGCTCTGCTCGAGGCCGGCGCGCCGGCCACGGCCGTTGCGCACGTGGAAACGCTGCATCTGCTGGAACGAGTCGATCAGGCGCGTGCAGAACTCCGCCGGCAGAGCGTCGTCGAACACCTGGATGTAGCTGCGCAGCAGATCGACCGGCAGGCGCGCGGCGAGGTCAGTCGGCATAACCCCAGTGCTCCAGCAGCGGCGCCAGGATCGGCAGGATCGGCGCGAAGTCGTCAGCATAGCGGCGCCAGCGATCGACCGCCTTTCGGTTGGGCGGCTGCACGACCTGCGCGTAGCTCGGCGTGCTGATGTAGCCCTTGCCGCGGACGTGCTCGTGGTAGCGCAGCATCGGCTCGACGTCGTCGAGGCCGAGCAGGTCGGCAAGGCGGCGCACATGGCCGGGGAAATCCCCGATCAGTTCCTCGTAGCGCAGCACGCAGGCGTTCGGCCGCATGAACGCGGCGTGATGGATCCAGAAGTTCATCGCGTTGACGTAGCCGCGCGCGAGCGTCTCCAGGGTCGAGCACAGCAGGGCGAACACCGAGGTCCGGAAGTTCTGCATGTAGCAGCTGAGGATCACGTCGCAGGGATGACGCAGGGCGAGGATGATCGGCGCATCCGGGAACAGCCGCATGATCAGCGGCAGGCGCAGGATGTTGAGCGGATTCTTGTCGACCAGACGGGTACCCGGGCGATGGCAGCCGGTCGCCGCCACCCGCGATGCATACAGCGCGCGCAGCTCGTCGCAGCGCGCCGCGTCGAGCTCGCCGAGGCCGTCCGGGTAGTCGAGCCCCCAGGCCGTGCGCATGTGCTCGATCAGATCCTGCAGGAAGGCGCGTTCGTCCATCGAACTGAGCCCCGGATGGGCATCGAGCACCTGTTCGAGCAGGGTCGTCCCCGAGCGCGGGAAGCCGACGATGAACACCGGCGTGGCCGGATCGGCTGCCGGCGCGAGGCGTGGCCAGGCCGCGAAGCGTGCGGCATCGAGGTAACGCGCGGCACGCTTCAGCGGCTCGTAGCCCGGCACGGCGATTTCCGGTTCCAGGCGGGCGGCGATCGCGGTCTGCAGGCGATGGGCCTCGCCGAGGGACTCCATCGCCGCGCGGCGGTCATCGAGGCGGTCGCAGGCACGCGCGAGCAGGAACAGCACGTTCATGCGCACCACCGGGCCATCGGCCTGGGCGAGCATGCCCTCGAGCAGGGCGCGTGCACCGGCGGGCTCGGATTCGCGGATCGCCAGCGCGGCCTGCGCGCTGACGATGTCGTTGCGCAGGGCCGTCGGCATCTGCGCAGCCGGAGCCGGCAGGCCGTCGACGAGGGCGCGCGCCTCGTCGAGACGGTTGTTGCGTTCGAGCAGCATGGCCAGGCGTGCCCGCGCGGAGACGGCATCGACCGGCTCCTCCAGTGCACGCCGCAGCAGCGCTTCGGCATCGGCGGTCTGGCCGACCATTCCCAGCGCCCAGCCGAGATCGAGCAGGTGCTCCGGCGCCACCGGCTCCCAGGCCGCCCAGCCGCCAACCAGTTCCTGGGCCAGCGGAACCTCGCCGCACTGGATGTTCGCCAGCGCCGCGTGGATGCGCAGTTCGAGCGAACGCGGATCGGCCGCGTGCGCGCGCATGAAACACTCCAGTGCGCCGACCGGATCGCCGCGTTCGTTCTCCAGCAGGCCGGCATTCAACAGCAGGCCGGCATGGCCGGGGGCCAGTTCGAGGCCGCGCCGATAGGCGCGCGCGGCATCCTCGAGTTGCCCGCATTGGCGCAGCATGGTGCCGAAGTTGTTCCACTCCAGCGGCTCGTGCGGATACCGGCGGGTCAGTTCGGCATGCACGGCGAGGGCTTCGCCGGCGCGATCCTGCGCCTGCAGGGCGAGGGCAAGCAGGGTCAGGCCGGAGCGGTCGTGCACGCCGGCGGCAAGCCGCGCGCGTGCGAGCGCTTCGGCCTCCCGGGGATGTCCGCCCTGCAGGGCCTGGACGATGGGGCGCAGGTCGTTGGTCGGAATCGGCATGGCGATGGCAAAAAAAAGGGTATTCGGATTCCGCTGTGGGTATCCGGGTTCGCGGGATCGGGCAGTTCGACCTCGCTTTGTGGGTTTGCACTAATGCTGCCGAAGCGGCCTCTGGCCGCGAGTGTAGGGGGATCTTGTTGCCCGTGGATGCTTCCCCTTAGACGGTCATGGCCCCTGCGCCGAGAAGTCGTCGAGCGTCGCGTCGGACTCGTGGTGGCTTGTATTCGCTGTGGCGGGAGCGGATGATGCTCGCCAAGCAGTAGGTGGACATGCCTTGGCATGCGCACCGGAAACGGGGGCATAGGAACATGCACTTCGGGAGGTTGCCACGATGGCTGTCTGGACGAGGGTTTGGATCGTTCTGATCGCAGGGAGTATCGCCTCCCATGCCTTTGGAGAGACCTACTGGCTGGATTCGCGTCTCAGTTCCGCGTTTCCCCACTACCGCACGCCCGAAGAGGCCTGCGTCACCGGCGAGCTGAAGCGGCGCACGGACGGCCATCGGGCCGCCGAAACAAATCCATCGGTTCGATACCGATTCCGCGGCATCAACGTCGGTCCCGAACAGGGGTTGGAGGAGCGCTTCTGCCGCGGCGTGATCGAGCGAACCTTCACGGTCACCTGGGTCACGGTCGAAACCGTCGACACCCTCGTGTACGGCCCGAACGGCCCGAGTGATGCCTGCAACATCCCCGGCTACAGCGATGCCGATACGGGCCAGTGCGGTCCGCCCAAGTGCACGGGAGAGTGCTGCGGAACGTGCGGGGGCGGATTCAGTGGCGGCGGCGGAAGCGGTTTCAACGGCAGCAATCCGATTCATTCCGCGTCCGGCAACAAGTACCAGCGCGAGATCGATTTCGTCGGAGCGGGCGCGTTCCCGCTTCGCTTCGAGCGCACCTACAACAGCAACCGCACCGGCTCGAACACCCCGACCCCGATCGGCACGGGTTGGTCGCACATCTATCTCCGGCGCGTGGTGGCCTTCCCTTCCACTAGCGGCGGCGCCATCAACCGCGCGGTGCTGTATCGCCATGACGGCCGCATCCTGAAGTTCAGCCGCTCCGGCAGCACCTGGACACCCGAGCCCGACGTCACCGAGCGCCTGATCTGGCAGGAGTCCTCGCAGATCGCCCTCGGCTGGACGGTCACCACGTCCACCGACGATGTCGAGCAGTACGATGCCGAAGGTCGCCTCACGTCGATCACCACGCGCGACGGCTTCACGCAGACGCTGAGCTACATCGACAGCGGCAATCTCCCGCGCGACGAGGTACAGAAAGTGACTGACGGCGAAGGGCGTACGCTGACTTTCGGCTATACCGGCGGTCTCCTGACCAGCGTGGCCGATGGCGCAGGCATGACGATCACGTTCGGCCACACCGGCGGCAACCTCACCTCGGCGACCTACCCCGACGAAAGCGGCACACCGAAGACGCGGACCTATTTCTACAACGAGAGCGGACAGACCGGCGGGACTTCTCGCCCGTTCGCGCTGACCGGTATCCAGGACGAAAACCTCCAGCGCCACGCGAGCTGGGGCTACACGGCGGCGGGACGCGCGAACCTCTCCGTACACGGCCCGTTCGTCGGCGGCACGATCAACCGCACCGGTTTTGCGTTCAACGCCAATGGCACCACGACAGTGACCGACCCGCTGGGCCAGGCGCGCGCCTTCGGCTTCGACGTCAAATTCGGCGTGGCGCGTCTCGGCGCGCTCGATGTGCCTTGCGACTACTGCGGCCACCGCACCAAGACCGAAACCTACGACAGCAACGGTTATCCCAATCTCGTCACCGATTTCCGCAACGTGCAGACGGACTTCGACTACGACAGCCGGGGACTGGAGACGCAACGCATCGAGGCATTGGGGCAACCGGAGCAGCGCACGATCGGCACGACCTGGGACAGCGGATTCCGGGTTCCGCTGACGATCACCGAGCCCGGTCGCACCGCGACCTTCACGCTCAATGCACGCGGTCAGGTCATCACGAAGACGTTCACCGACACCCGTTCCCCGCCACCGCCCGGCGGCAACGAAGTGGCGCGTACCTGGACCTACGTTTACTGCAATGCCGTGAACCTCAACCCGCCCGATCCGATCGGTGTTGGCGGCGAGGATCTGCAAAAGGGGTGCCCGCTGGTCGGTCTGCTGCGCAGAATCGACGGTCCGCGTACCGACGTCCTCGATCGCACGACCTTCGAGTACCGCCTTGCCGACGACACGGGAGCTCCGAAAGCCTTCCACCGGGGCGACCTCTGGAAGACGATCAACGCACTCGGTCACGTCACCGAGATCGTCGCCCATGATGGCGTCGGTCGGATCACGCGTTGGAAAGATGCCAACGGTGTAGTCACGGATACAACTTGGCACCCGCGCGGCTGGATCGCCTCGCGCACGGTGCGCGCCAACGCCGACGGTTCCGCGTCCGGCAACGATGCCATCACGCTGTTCGCGTACGACGAAGTCGGCAACCTGACCCGCCTGACACAGCCCGATGGCGTGTATCTGGAGTACCGCTACGACGCCGCGCACCGCCTGGATCGCATCACCGACAACCTCGGCCATTACGTCGACTACACGCTCGACGCGATGGGCCATCGCACGGCCGAGAGGACCTTCGACATCGCCGACACCTCGACGCCGAAGCGCCTGCTGACGCGTACGTACAGCGCGCTGGCGCGCCTCGAGCGCGAGTATCCGGTCGACCCGCAAGGTCTGTCCCGCTACCACCTGTATGGCTACGACGACAACGGCAACCGCACCGACCAGACCGATCCACTGGGCGTCAAGACGCACTGGACCTTCGACGCCCTGAATCGCCTCAAGACGACGGTGGCGGACTATCAGGGCTCGGCCCCGGCTACCGCCGATGCCACCACGGCCAACAGCTACGACGCCAGGGACAACCTGACCGGCATCACCGACCCGGATGTCCTCGCGACGAGCTATGCGTTCGACGGGCAGAACAACCTCGATGCACTGACGAGCCCGGACTCCGGCGTCACGACCTACACGCAGGACGCGGCCGGCAATCGCATCAGCCAGCTCGACGCGCGGGGCATCGCGACGTCGTTCGGCTATGACGCACTCAATCGATTAATCGGCATCAGCTATCCCACCTCGACCCTCAATATCACCTATGCCTATGATCAGGACAACGTGGTCACCGGCTGCACGACCTCGTGGCCGATCGGCCGGCTGACGCGCATCACCGATGCCAGCGGCAGCACGACGTACTGCTACGACCAGCGCGGCAACGTGACCCGCAAGACCCAGGTCGCTGCCGGCTATCGCTTCGTGACCGGCTACACGCTCAATCTGGCCGATCGCCTGATGGGCATCAACTACCCGAGCGGTGCGCAGCTCACCTATACGCGCGATGCCGATGGCCGCATCCAGACCGTCACCGTGACGCCGGCGGGCGGCAGTTCCACGTCGATCGTCACGAACCAGACCTGGCTGCCGTTCGGACCACCGCTCGTCACGACCTTCGCTGGCGGTGCCCAGGCGCAAACACGCACCTACGACCCGAACTACTGGCTGACCAGCATCACTGGCAATGCGTTGAACCTGCATTTCCGTCGCGATGCGATGGGCAACATCGACCGCTACGGCACGACGGTCGGTGCGGTGCCGCCCATCGAGCAGTATCCCTACGATGCCCACTACCGGTTGAACCGGGTTCTCGACGGAGCGGGCGGCCTGATCGAGGGCTACACCTACAACCTCACCGGTGATCGCCTCACCAAGACACGACCGCCGGCGGCAACGCAGACCTACACCTATACACCGGGCACGCATCACCTGGACGGTGTCGGCGCCAATGCGCGCCTCGTCGATGCCGCCGGCAACACGACCCAGACCACGGGCGTAGCTACGCTGGACCTCACCTATGACGACCGCAACCGGCTGTCGCAGGTCAAGCGCAACAGCACCACCATCGCCACGTACGCCTACAACGGCAGGGGCGAACGGACGCACAAGGCGGCGACCTTCCCCGCAGCGGACACCCGCTGGTTCAACTACGACGAGAACGCGCACCTGCTGGGTGAGTACACCGCTTCGCTCACGCGAGAGTATCTATGGATCGACGGTATGCCCGTGGCGATCCTCGACAGCACCGGCATCCCGTTGACGCCCGCGGACCGGATCTTCACCAACGGCTTCGATCCATCAACGGCACCGGTCACGACATTGAGTTACGTGCACACCGATCACCTCGGCACGCCGCGTGCCGTCTCGACCACGGCCGGCACGGTGATCTGGCGCTGGGACTGGACGAGCAATCCCTTCGGGGAGGCAACACCCAATCAGGATCCTGACAGCAACGGACAACCCTTTGTGCTCAACTTGCGCTTTCCGGGGCAATATTTCGACGCCGAGAATGGGATGCAATACAACTATTTTCGCGATTTCGAGTCGGGCACCGGGAGATATATTCAAAGCGATCCCGCGGGGCTAGGTGATGGTCCATCTACATATGGGTACGTACGTCAAGACCCCCTGACAGCATTCGACCGACTTGGTCTGACGAAATACCGAGGCTTTGATCCGCAGCGGGAGGCTGAGATGCGTCGGGCTGTCGATGAGGCAAAGCGAAAGATTGACGAATGTCAAGTGTGTGATGCAAACGGTGAGAACTGCGAATGCTACCCAGATCGCAAGAGAAAAGATCGATTGATAAAGAAATTAAACAGAGCAATTTTTATCTATAACCCAGATCTTAAAGACTGTGGATATGTAGGGCCAGTCAATATGCTTATCGGACAAGCTCAAATTGGCTCACCTGCGTTTGGAACTGGATGCTGCTCTTTGGCGTCCACAGCAGCTCACGAAGTGAACCATCTTCTCGGTAGTGGTGAGCCGAGTAGCTATGATCTTGAAGAGAAGTGCTTTGGCTGCCCGGGCCAACCTCAGTGAGGCGATCTCCGTGATTAGACGAACCCTCATAGTGATTGCCGCCGGCCTTCTGCTCTCAGCATGCGTCAGCTTCCGCAATGGTCCATTCGTTCCCGTTTCGGGTCCTTTCATCGGTGCTACCCAGTCCAAAAATTATGAGATCAGGCAGGTTTCAAAAAACGAACTGCGTGTAGAGTTGGGAGAGCCTGCAGAGATTCGCGAACACGCTAGTGCTGATCAGTGGATCTACGTCAGTATTCGCCGTCGCACAGCGGTGGAGCGCAGAGGCTTTGCGGAGAAAGTGACCTGCCAGTTCGTTCGAGACACATACGTGTTCTCATTCATCAACGGACGCGTTTCTGACATTGCTACCTCATCCAAGATCTGGCAGTCAACTCCCGCGGCCGATTCTCGATGTACGTAGGCGGTTGGTCACGATAACACTGGGAACAAGTCTGTAATTGGAACTGAATGGTTTCCCCTCGGTAGACCATAGCGGCGCAGGCCACGAAAAGTGGCGATAAGGGGCAATGTGAACAAGGCGGGGCCGGAACCGCCTAGGTCGCCGGCAGCAGACCGCCCAGAACATTGGGTGTTGTGTGCGCAAATGGTGGAACACTTCGACCCGGCCACAACTGGCACACTATGACCGGTCGTCAGCGGCGCATCATGACGGGTCGTTCGAATTTGGCTGCTCGAAATATCCGGATTCAAGTAGCTTGACCAAGGTTGGAATGTGCGCTCCGTATTCGATTGTGCGGCGTCGCATCTTCACAGGCGACTGCATGATCCGGGTGGTCATATATCCCACGAACGTACCGGCCTCGGGTTCGGGCGCCGGTTCGAGAGCTTGCACGGAGCCAGCTTTACGCGCTTTCGGGTCGTAGAGCATGCGTGCTCGGATCACATCAAAGCTGTAGCCGCGACCCATGCGATTCATCCCCTTGGCCAGACCATTGACCGATTCAGTATAGGCATTGGTAATGGGCTGCTCGAAGTAGGCGAAGATTTCGTCGTTCCAGTTCGTCATCGCGCTAAGCAGGTCTTTGAAAACTGGCTTCATCTCGGCCGAGACGTTGCCGAGCCAAGCCGTATAGGTCGCCTCCGCTGCCGACCGACCCCTCTGATCCCAGATTGACAAGAACCCTTCCTTGAGCGCGTGCGCCTCGCTGAGCTGCGGAAAGCGCTGGAACCACGCCAGCAGCCTATCCATCGCCTCGGGCTTGAGATCGTGCTGGCGCCGCAGCAGCAGGAAGCGCTCGTCCTTGAGTTTGAGGCGCTGCCGCTCCGGTAGGGTCTTGCGCAACCGCTTGCGCAGCCTTTCCAGCGCCTCGTTCGCCATGCGTTGGATGTGGAAGCGATCTACAACGATGCGCGCCTGAGGCAACGTGGCCTGAATCACCTGCCGATATACATGGTACATGTCCATCGCTACCCATTCGACGCGCTGCTTGTCTGGCAAGGTCTTGAAATAGGCGAGCAGGTCTGCCTTTTTCCGGCTTTCGCGCATGTCGAACAGGGTCTGTCGCTCGATATTCGTGATCATGGCACGGTAGTTGCTGATGATCTTGATCTCATCGATGCCCAAGAAGCGTGGTGTGACAAACCGGATCTTCGTTTGCAGTTCCTCGACGTATTCTCCGAAGATCTGCCGGATGGTCTTCTCGTCCATCGCCACGCGGCGCGCGACAACAGCGAAGGTCTCTCGAAAGCAGGCCGCACGCACGTAGGCGATCAGCCGGCTTGTGGCTAGCCGCTTGCCATCCAAATCGGGAATCGGATCAAACAGCGTCTTGCCGCAGGCTTGGCATCGGTACCGTCGACGGTTCACGATGATCTGGACCGTCTTGCCGTGAATCGGCGTGTCTCGATAGGTCTGCGAGTTCGTCCCGTGCCCATAGAGCCGGCCCGTTCGGCATTCGGTACATGCCGTCGGGACCATGCGTCCTTCAGCGACGATGACGTACGAGTTTTCCTGCGGAGTGACGGAAATCGTCTTGAGGCTGGGAAGCTGCAGGATGTCTGTCACGCGCGATCCCACGGTGAAATCCGAGATTCATCTTAGCATGCGCGCGGAGCGTCCAACAGCAGAATCCGGATTTCAACATTCCGTCGACGAGCCTTCCACGAGTGCGTTCCAACAGTCCGATCCGGATACCCAAAAAAAGCCGCGCGGCATCGCTGCCGCGCGGCTGCAGACACTAGCAGGCTGCGATCAGAACTTCACCGACACGCGCGCCCAGTAGAAGCGGCCGATGGTGTCGTAGGTGTTCACGTCCGTATTGGCGTTGAGCACGTTGTTCTGCCACATGACCGGCGGCATCTTGTCGGCGACGTTGTCGACGCCGAGTTCGAAGCGCGTGTTGATCACGTCCGCGTTGTAGCCGAACGAAATGTTGTGGTACGTGTACGAACCGAAGTCGAGCCGCGTCGGGTTGAACGTCCACGGACCCTCGGCGCAGAACACCAGGTCGCGGTAGCAGCCGTCGGCGGAATCGTTCTGGCGCGGGTCCTCGCTGCCGACCGAGGTGCGGCCGATGTAGCGCATGCGCCACGAGGCGTCGAACGCCCCGAGATTCCAGTTGAGGCCGGCCAGCGCGCGCCAGCGCGGGAAGTTGCCGAACAGGCCGTTGTAGTGGCCGGCGACGGCAACCGGGAACTCCCCGGGAGCGGTGGCGTTGTCGTACTTGATCAGGTACGTGCTGTCGAAGGTGAAGACGAAGTTGCCGATCGCCGTTTCCGGCAGGCGGTAGCGGATGCCGAGATCGACGCCGGAGGTATCGAGTTCGCCGAGGTTCGCCGTCGGCTCGACGATGAACTGCACGTTGCCATCGCTGTAGCGGTTGATGAACTGGCAGAACACGCTGCTGTTGTCGTTGAAGCAGAGGTTCGCAACCGTCTGCGCATCGACGCCGACGATCGTGTCCTTCAGCTTGACGCGCCAGTAGTCGGCGCTCAGGGACAGGCCCTCGACCCACTTCGGGTCGTAGACGACGCCGATGTTGTACGACTTGCCGTACTCGGGCTTGAGCGGGAAGCCGGCCGCGATCGAGCCCATGCGCACGCCGCTGGTCTGGCTGAGGCCGGTGCCGCTGAAGCTGCCGTCGCCCGGCACGTTCTGGCAAGCCGCGTTCGAGCCGATCAGGCCGATGCACGGGTCGGCGAAGATCGGCGCGTCGCCGGCCGGGCCGGCGTACAGCTCGGTGATGCTCGGGGCGCGGAACACCTGCGAAACCGACGCGCGCAGCATGAGGTCCTCGAGCGGACGCCACTCGATGCCGATCTTGCTGTTGACCGTGTCGCCGACCGTGTCGTAGTCGGAATAGCGCGTGCCGATGGAAAGGTTCAGCGCCTTGGCGAACGGGGCGTCGACGAGCAGCGGCAGGAACAACTCCGCATAGGCTTCCTTGACGGTGAAATCACCGCTGATCGGCGAGCTGCACGCCTCCTGCGAAATGAAGCAGGTGCCGTCCGGCCGCGCGATGGCGATGAAGTCGACCAGGTAGTTCTGGTACTCCTTGCGATGCGATGCGCCGACCGCGAGGCTGGCCGCGCCGGCCGGCATGTCGAACAGCTCGCCGCTGGCATTCGCTTCCCACTGCCGGCTGAGGTACTTGGTCGTGTAGACCGGCGTCGCCGAGTACTGTTCGAGGGTCGCGATCGACTGCGGATCGAAGATGTTGAAGATGTTGAGCGGCGTGCAGCCGGCGATCGGCGCACCCGGGGTGCCGCAGGTCACCGTGCCGGTGGCGGCATCGAGGAAGGACGGTCCGAGCGCATCGGCGAGGCCCTGGTAGTAGACGTAACCCTTGGTCTTGGTGAACTGGTCGATGTGACCGAAGTTCAGGCCGACATCCCACTGCCACGACGTGTCGGCGAAATTGCCGCGCAGGCCGGTGACCACCTGCGCGGTTTCGGTCTCGTAGTAGCCGCGGCGCTGGCCGAGCGAGGTGAAGCGAGTCAGGAAGTCGCGGCCGGCATCCTGGCCGAAGCCGATGCCGAACGGGTTGTAGTAGTTGTCGGCGGAAATCTCCACCGCGTCGCCACGGGCGTCGAACGGCAGCGGCGCGATCGCGAAGTTCGACGTGGTGCGGTTGATGGTCGTTTCCAGATACACCTGCACGTCGTCGGTGATTCGGTAGTTGCCGACCACGAAGGCGCCGGTGCGTTCCTGCGGCGTCAGCAGCAGGTTGACCGCCTGGTAGTTGTAGCCGTCCGCGCCGGTATAGCAGCGATAGTCCGACTGCGAGGCGCCGCTGGCGCCCGGATTCAGGGTGACGCTGCCGCAGCCGTACTGGTCGGCGAGCACGCTGTCGAGGAAGATGCGTCCGCCCGGGGTGCGCGAGGATCCGCCGACGGCATAGCCCTCGCCGCTGCTGAAGTAGCGGGCAAAGCGCGAGTACTCGCGGTCGTTGGAGGAAACGCCCTTGTACTTGTTGAAGTTCACGCCGGCGAGGATGTGGCCGCTCTCGCCGCTCTGGCCGAACATGAAGTTGTAGCCTTCGCGATCGCCGTCCTCGTAGTCGGAGACGCCGTACTCGGCGCTGAACTCGGCGCCCTGGTAGTCCGAACGCAGCACGAAGTTGACGACGCCGGCAATCGCGTCGGAACCGTAGATCGACGAGGCGCCTTCCTTCAGCACTTCGATGCGCTCGACGGCGCTGATCGGGATGAGGTTGACGTCCGCATTGACGGCGCGGTGGCCGTTGATGAGCAGCAGCGTGCGGTTGGAACCGAGGCCGCGCAGCGAGACTTCCGAGGCACCGTCACCACCGCCGTTGTTGACGCGCGGGTTGGTCGCGGCGCCGGCGATCGAGGGCATTTCCTGGATCAGGTCGCCGATCGTCACCTTGCCCGACTTCTGGATGTCGACCCGGTTGATGGTGAAGACGGGGTTGACGTTCTCGATGTCGACGCGGCGGATGCGCGAACCGGTAACCACGATCGTCTCGAGCTTGTCGGTACCTTCGTCCACCTGGGCGAATACCGGCGCGGAACCGAGTCCGACCGCCGCGGAAGCGCCGGCGTACAGGGCAAGCCGCACGGCCTTCAGCAACTCATTGTTCTTCTTACTCATCAACGCTCTCCAACGTTCGAGTGGATTGGGTACACGACTGCCGTTCAGGGGAATTGGCATGCCGACATCCGCCACAGCACCACGGGCGTGGTGTGCAGATCCATGCCAGCCATCGACAGTCCGCCCGATACTAACAATTTTATTACAGCGGTGGAATGTCGCACCTGCGGCGCAATGACCGCAGCCGCGGCCGACCTGCAGTCGCTGCGCGGTTCAGGCCCGCGGCGGAACGGAGGGGAGGAAGCGCGGGCCGCGGTCGCGGCCGCACGGCAGGATCAGAGGTCCTGGCGGTACTGCACGTAGGGCATGCGGGCCTGCGAGGAATCCGCTTCGCGCGCGGCACCCGGCTCCAGCGGAAGCGTCCACAGGTTCTGCGCACCGACACTGAGCTCGGCACGCCACGGCGTACGCCAAGACACGCCGAGGTCGATGCCGCTCCAGCGACGTGCCCCGGCGAGGGCGGGATCGTCGGCGCTGATCACGTGACCGACGATGCTGCCGCGGATGGAGCCCGTGGCCAGACCGAGGCCGAGGCTCATCTGGTTGAGTTCGACGCCGGTTCCCGGCACGCCGTACCAGAGCGGGGCGACATCGGCGCGGCCGACGCCGGCGGTGAGGTCGACGACCGGGCCGCGGGCGAGGTGCCAGCTGCCGCGCGCCGACAGCATCAGCGACGAATCCAGGCGCCACGGCATGCCGCCGTCGAGGGTCAGCAGGGTCATCCCGGCGGACAGCGGATCGGCGGACGGCAGCACCGTCGCATGACCGGCATCGAGCCAGGACAGGCCGAAGGAGAGATCGAAGGGATGCTCGCCGGAGGAAGTCCAGCCGGCGCCGATCGTCGCGCCGAATGCGTGCGTGGACGCCTGCGGCGAAGACCACAGGCATTCGGCGGTCGTGCAGTCGAGCAGGCGCGACAGCGGCGACTGCGTCGATGCCATGCCGACGACGACGTCGGTCCGCAGGCCCTCGCCCGGACTCCAGCGCAGGCCGGTCGAGAACAGGTTGGTGGCGTCGATGATGCGCAGGTCGGACAGGCCGCCGAACGAAGGCGACGGCGGCAGTGCCGGCGCGCCGGCATGCGGCGCGAGGCCGACGATGGCGAGCAGGCGCCCGTCATTGCTGGCCCACAACGGCACCACCTGCGACGCGCTGCCGGCAACCGGCATGCCCTCCGGCGCGATCAGGCGATCGAGCGACAGCGGCCGATCCTCGTGCGCGAGCACCGGCAACGGCGCCTGCGCCGCTGCAAGCAGCGGGCAGAGACAGGCGAGCGTGGCGGCGAGACGAAGCAACACGATTGCGGGCATCCATCCTGAAAGGGCTGTGACTGGCGCCGCCGTGACAAGTTCCCTGCAGTCAGCGGAAATCGCCTGCGCGAAGCCTGGCGAAACGGTTCCCATCATACGCGCTTTCACGGAAAACCAACAATCGACGCGGCCCCGGAAATCGTGCCCGCCAACGGCAGCCGGAGCGCCTATTGCACGGTGTCCGGCGCCGGCGCCACGGCTTCGGCGAAGACCAGGGCCAGGGCGACGCGGTCGACCCGGTACTCGCGGTTGCAGAACTCGCAGGTGATGCCAAGGCCACCCTCGGCATCCAGCGCCGCATCGCATTCCTGCCGGCCGAGCGCGCGCAACATGTCGCCGACCCGCCCGGGCGAACAGCGGCAGGCAAACCGCAGCGGCCGGCCCGGCTCGAGGCGGACCTGCTCTTCGTGGAACAGGCGATAGAGCAGGGTTTCGACCGGCAGGTCGAGCAGTTCCTCGCTGCCGAGCGTCGCCAGCAGGTGGCCGACGCGCTCCCAGGCATCGTCGTCGACGCGCGCCGACGCCCCGCCCTCCCCGGCCAGCGGCTGCAGCAGCAGTCCGCTGCAGCGCCCGTCGCGCCAGGCCAGCACGAGGCGGGTCGGCAGCTGCTCGGACTGGGCGAAATAGCCTTCCAGGGCGGGTGCGAGGCTCGCGCTCGCGACTTCCACCAGGCCCTGGTAGCGGGTCGAAGCGCGGGTGTTCTCGATCGTGATCGCCAGTTGCGCGCCGGGCTGGCGGATGTCGATCGGCGCATCGGCGACCTCGCCTTCCCAGCGCGCGATGCCGCGCAGGCGGCCATCGTCGCTGCATTCGGCGAACAGCAGGTGGGGCACGCCGGTGCTGCGCAACTGCAGCGAGAGATTGCCCTCGAACTTGATCAGCCCCGACATCAGGGCGCTCGCCGCCAGACTCTCGGCGAGCAGGCGGGCGATCGCCGGCGGGTAGCCGGCATATCCGGGCAGGTCCGCGCGCGCCGATTCGAGACGCACGAAACCGCCGCGCACGCCGGCGCGCTCGAGGCGGAAACGGTGCAGGACATCGTGCGGTGCGTTCATCGGGGCAGCCATCGGGGGGACTCCGGCAGATGGAGGCCGCGCGCACGATCCGCAAGTGCAAAGGTTGCCGCGCGCGCACCCTTTTCGGTTGTAACATCCGGCCACTTCCGCGATCCGACCGGTCGCGGTGCCGTTGCCCGCTGTCCCGGCCACCTCCGCAGGACGATCAGCCGACGTCCTTCCGGTGCGCGCCACCACTCCGGAGTCGAAACCTTGAATACCCCGTACCTGCGCCGCAAGGCACTTGCCGCCGCCCTGACCGCGGCCCTCGTCCAGGCCGGCACCGCATCGGCGGATCCGCGCGCCGTCGTTCCCGCCGCGGTCGCCACGCCGCAGAGCATCGAGGCCACCTTGTCGAACCCGGCCATGCTGGTGTTCCGCGCCGGCAGCTACGACCCGCTCAGCCAGCGCATCGACCTCGGCGCGACCGCCAACCCGCTGGCCACGGCCACCCGCTACGCAATCGTGCAGTTCCATCCGCAGGCGCTCGACGCCGGTCGCCGCAAGCTCGAGGCGCAGGGCATCGAGTTCGTCGGCTACATCCCGAACAACGCCTATTTCGTGCGCCTGAATGGCCACGGCCTCGACGCGGTGAAGGCCGCTGCCGGCGTGCGTGCCGCCGAATTCCACGCGGCCGGCCTCAAGATCGATCCGCGCCTGTGGTCGAACACGCGCAGCCAGCTGCTGCCGCAGGTGCCGGAGGACGCCGTCACCGCCACCGAGCTGCTCGACATCATCGACATCCGCGCCTTCTCCGGAGAATCCTCGGCAGCGATCGCCGCCACCCTCGGCAAGCTCGTGCCGGGCGTGCGCATCATCAACCGCAGCGAACGCGCCGATGCGCCTCCCTACGTGCATGCCGGCGTGCCGCGCGCGCAGCTCGACAACTTGCTGAAGGCGGCCAGTGCGATCGACGGAGTCGTCTCGATCGAACCCTGGCTGCCGACCGAAACCACGAACTCCGGTGGCGTCGGCGCGATCCAGGGCAATTCGACCGCGGGCTGTGCCGGCAGCGGCGCGGTTTGCGGCCCGGCCCCGCTGTGGGCGCAGGGCATCATCGGCAGCGGCCAGATCGTCGCCGTGGCGGACTCCGGAACGACCCCGTGGGCCGCCTGGTTCACCACCCTCGACAGCGGCAGCGGCCCGCTGATGGCGATCACGCTGTCGGACAATCCGCCGCCGGTGCTGCCGGCGCCCGGCAACCTGTATCCGGATCGCAAGATCGCCGGTTACTGGCGGCAGCCCGGCAACAACGTCGACTACGACTACACCTCGGGCCACGGCACCCACACCAGCGGTACCGTCGCCGGTGACGCCGCCGGCACCTTCGGCGCGGCGACCTATCTGGCTTCGACGCCCACCGCACCGAACCACGAGCTTGCCGACGGCATGGCGCCGAACGCGCAGATCATCCTGCAGGACATCGGCGGCACCAGCTCGACTTCGGTGTTCGTCACCGATTTCGACGGCACCCTGCGCCAGGCCTATGCCGGCGGCGCGCGCGTGCACAACAACAGCTGGGGCGGTGCCACCGCCGGCGTCTACAGCGGCAACGACGTCAACGCCGATCGCGTGACCTGGGCGAACGAGGACCTGCTGGTGGTCGTCTCCGCCGGCAATGACCGCGCGGGCCCGACCCAGACCGGTTCGCCGAGCAACGCCAAGAACGTGCTCTCGGTGGCCGCGCTCGCCCACGCCGGATCGACCAACGTCGCCGGATACTCGAACCGCGGTCCGGCTGCCGACGGCCGCATCAAGCCCGATATCGCCGCACCCGGCAGCAGCGTGGTTTCCGCTGCCCGCACCACCGCCTTCAGCGCGGTGCCGACGGCGCCGACCACCGCCACCTTCAGCGGCACCTCGATGGCGGCGCCGACCCTCAGCGGCAATGCCGCACTCGCCCGCCAGTACTTTGCCGACGGCTTCTATCCGCGCGGCGAGCGCACCGCCGTCGATGCCTACGACCCGAGCGGCATGGTGATGAAGGCGATCCTGCTGAACGGCACCAATGCGCTCGGCGCGCCGAGCTGGCCGAACGCCGACAGCGGCTGGGGCCGCGCCTGGCTCGACGGCAATCTCTGGTTCAAGACCACCCAGGGTGGCGGCAACGACAGCCGCCGTCTGCGCGTGTTCGAGCGCACCCAGGCCAGCGGCCTCACCAGTGGCGAGTCCCACGACTACACCATCGGCAGCGTCGCCGCCGGCAGCGAGCTGCGGGTGACCCTGGCCTGGTTCGATCCCGAAGCCACCGCCGGTGCCGCCGTCGCCCTCGTCAACAACCTCGATCTCGAAGTCCTCGCGCCCGGCGGGACGACCTACAAGGGCAACGTGTTCACCTCCGGCGTGTCGAGCACCGGCGGCAACGCCGACGCACGCAACACCGTCGAGCAGGTGCGCCTGACCGCGCCGGTGGCCGGCAGCTACACGCTGCGCGTCAACGCAGCCGCCGTACCCGGCAACGGTCGCCCCGGTACCGAACGCCAGGGCTACGCGCTGGTCGCCAGCGGCGGCTTCGGCCTGCCGGATCCGGCCGCGGTCGCCGCTCCGACGGCGCTCGTCGCCGCTTCCAACGACAGCAACGGCGTCGCCATCGGATTTGCCGGCAGCGCGGCCCAGGGCTTCCAGCTCTATCGCGCCAACGGCACCTGTGCGAGCACCACGGCCAGCGAGTTCCGCCTGGTCGCCACTGGTGCGGCCTCGCCGCTGGTCGACACGCTCACCCAGGGCGGCTTCAGCTACGCCTACAAGGTGCGCGGTGTCGCCAACGACGTCGAGGGCGAGGTCTCGGCCTGCTTCGACGTCGTCTCCGCGGACGACTGCACGCTGCTGCCGTCCATCGCCGGCAGCGCATTTGCCGGCGACGGCGCGAACGCCAGCTGCAGCATCGATCTTGCCTGGCAGGCGGTGACCCCGGCCTGTCCGGCATCGACCGCCGTCACCTATTCGATCGAGCGTTCGACCGATCCGTTCTTCGCCAGCCCGACCGTCATCGCCACCGGCGTGACCGGCACCGGCTTCCTCGATACCGACGTCGACAACGGCCGCGCCTACTTCTACCGCCTGACCGCGACCGACAGCTACGGCAATCCGTCGACACCCTCGGCGGTCATCAACGTCACCGCCAGCGGAGCCGCCGGCCCCGATCCGGCACAGTTCTTCGATGACGTCGAATCCAGCGCCTACCTCGCCTTCGAGCCGGGCTGGGGCATCAGCAACCAGTTCGCCTCCAGCGGCAGCCGCAGCTACCACACCGGCGGCCAGGCGTTCAATCACGGCGACATGCAGTGCACGAGCATCGAAACGCCGGCGCTGACCGTCCCGGCCAACGGCGAACTCTCGTTCATGGCGCGCTACAACCTCGAGTACCAGTGGGACGGCGTGGTCACCGAGATTTCCACCGACGGCGGCGCGACCTGGGCCGACCTGCCGCCGGCCGGCGGCTATCCGACCACGTTCAATACCGGCACCACCGGCACCATCAACGCCTGCGGCTTCCCCAACGGCACCGGCATCTACAGCGGCGTGACCACGGCCGCATCGAACGCCGATCCCAACAACAACGCGACGCCGGTGTTCAAGCCGTTCCGGATCGGCCTCGGCAGCTACGTCGGCCAGAACGTGAAGATCCGCTGGCGGCTGTCGTCCGACCCCGGCCTCAACTACGCAGGCTTCTTCCTCGACGAAGTCCGCATGGGCGATTACGCGATCCTGTTCCGCAACGGTTTCGACTTCGACGCCCACATGTGCCAGTAGGCCTGGCGGGCAAACCGGCACCGGCGCCCGTGCGCCGGTGCCTTTTTTTTCGAGGACCGGATCCTGGCTGCGACGAAGAAGCGCTCACCCTGGCGCCGCCTGCTGCGCTGGCTGCTGCTGGCGGGACTGGCGTGGATCGTGGCCAGCGTGCTGCTGGTGCTCGCCTTGCGTTTCGTCGCGCCACCGACCTCGGCCTTCATGCTCGCGCGCATGCTCGACGCCGTCGTCGCCGGCGAGCGCGGATTCCGCCTCGACTACCGCTGGACGCCGATCGGGGACATGTCGGCCGAACTGCCGATCGCGATGGTCGCGGCCGAAGACCAGAAATTTCCGCACCATCGCGGTTTCGACGTCGACGCCATCCAGGCGGCGATGGCCGATGCCGGCGACGGCGAGCGCCTGCGCGGCGCCAGCACGATCAGCCAGCAGGTCGCCAAGAACCTGTTCCTGTGGAGCGGACGCAGTTTCGTGCGCAAGGGCCTCGAGGCCTGGTTCACCGTGCTGATCGAGGTGCTGTGGCCGAAACAGCGCATCCTCGAGGTCTATCTCAACATCGCCGAGTTCGGCGACGGCGTGTACGGGGTCGGTGCCGCCGGCGAACGCTACTTCGGGCGCGCTCCCGCCGACCTCGACGCGCGCCAGGCCGCGCTGCTCGCCGCCGTGCTGCCGAATCCGCGCCGATTGCGGGTCGATGCGCCGTCGGCCTACGTGCAGCGCCGCGCCGCGTGGATCCAGCGCCAGGTCCGCCAGCTCGGTGGCGCGGCCCATCTCGCCGAGTGAGCGCGGGCCGCGCCTGCTCCGCATCGGTTAGCATCCCGCCATCGCCCTCCCCGCGCCCGCCATGCAGCGCCTGACCGTCGTCGTTCCTGCCTACAACGAAAGCGAAAACCTGCGCGCATTCCACGCGCGGCTCGCCGCCGTGCTCGACGGCCTCGACCTGGCCGGCTCGGTGCTCTACGTGGACGACGGCAGCCGCGACGACACCTTTTCGGTCATGCGCGACATCGCCGCGGCCGACGCGCGCGTGGCGACCCTGCGGCTGTCGCGCAACTTCGGCAAGGAACTCGCGCTGACCGCCGGCCTCGACCATGTCCAGGCCGACGCCGACGCCGCCGTCGTCATCGATGCCGACCTGCAGGACCCGCCCGAACTGATTGCCGAGTTCGTCCGCCACTGGCGCGACGGCTTCGACGTCGTCTACGGCACGCGAGCATCGCGCGCCGGCGAGACGCGCCTGAAGAAACTCACCGCGTCCTCGTTCTACAAGGTCATCGGCCGCCTCAGCGACACGCCGGTGCCGCGCGACACCGGCGACTTCCGCCTGCTCTCGCGACGCGCGCTCGACGCGCTCGGCCAGGTGCGCGAACGCCAGCGTTTCATGAAAGGCCTGTTCGCCTGGCTCGGTTTCCGCCAGAAGGCGGTCGTCTATGCACGCGACCCGCGTTACGCCGGGGCGAGCAAATGGAACTACTGGAAACTGTGGAACTTCGCCATCGAAGGCATCACCTCGTTCTCCGGTGCGCCGCTCAAGCTCGCCACCTATCTCGGCCTCGGCGTCGCCTTGCTGGCCTTCGCCTTCGGCCTGTGGATCGTCGCCAAGGCCATGCTGTTCGGCGATCCGGTCAAGGGCTATCCGACCATCATGGTCACCGTGCTGTTCCTCGGCGGCGTGCAGCTGATCGCGCTCGGCGTGATCGGCGAATATCTCGGGCGGCTCTATCTCGAGGCCAAGCAGCGCCCGCTCTACCTGGTCGACGAGTACCGGCCGCCGGACTGAACACCGGATCCCGCGCCGGCGCACGCCGCCACGACCACGTCCTGCACCGTGCCGTGGCGGGCATCACCTCCGCCGGCGTTTCCGACTACACTCCCTGCATTGGCATCGCTGCCGGTGCCGCCCAGCCGTGGAGGTGGCCATGCGCCAGGTCAAGCATCTGCTCGCCGACAAGGGTTCGCTCGTCCATTCGGTGCCGCCCTCGACCCCGGTCATCGATGCCGTGCGCGCGATGGCCGAACATCACATCGGCGCCCTTCTCGTGATCGCCGATGGCCGCCTCGTCGGCATCGTTTCCGAACGCGACTACGCCCGCAAGGTCGTGCTGATGGGACGTTCCTCGTCGGCTACTTCGGTCGCCGACATCATGACCGCCGAGGTGGTCACGGTCGCTTCCGGCGACAGCGTCGATCACTGCATGCGCATGTGCACGGAGCGCCGCGTGCGCCACCTGCCGGTCGTCGATGCCGGCCGCGTCAACGGCGTGCTGTCGATCGGCGACCTGGTCAAGGCCGTCATCAGCGAGCAATCCGAACAGATCGAGCACTTGCAGCGCTACATCGCCGGCTGAGGCGGCGCGTCGGCCTGGTTTTCCGGGCGGGCGGCCTCGAACGCGACGAGGTCGAGGCATTGCTTCTCGATCCGCTCGATGGTCGGGAAGTCGGCCATGTCGATGCCGAAGCGGCGCGCGTTGTAGACCTGCGGCACCAGGCAGACATCGGCCAGGGTCGGCACGTCGCCGTCGCAATAGAGACCGGTCGACGCGCTTTCCGACATCAACGCCTCGATGGCGCGGAAACCCTCGACGATCCAGTGCCGCGTCCAGCGGTCACGCTCCAGTTGCGGGGTGGCGAACTCGCGCTCGAGGAACTGCATGACGCGCAGGTTGTTGAGCGGATGGATGTCGCAGGCGACGATCTGGGCGATCGCGCGAACCCGCGCGCGGTCGCGCGCCGTCGACGGCAGCAGGCTCATCGCCCCGGGATGCACCTCGTCGAGGTACTCGATGATCGCCAGCGACTGGCGGAACACGCGTGCACCGTCGAGCAGGGTCGGAACGAAGTCCTGCGGGTTGATCTCGTGGTAGGCCGGTGCGTGCTGCTCGCCGCCGTTGGCGACGAGATGCACCGGGATGATCTCGCAGGGCAGCTGCTTGAGGTTGAGCGCGATGCGCACGCGATAGGCGGCACTCGAACGCCAGTAGCTGTAGAGCTTCAGTGGAACCGTCATCCCGTCCTCCCCGCTGTCGGGACCGCGCGGGGACTCAGCCCGGCCGGTACGCGGAAACGACCTGGTCGATCGCGCCGAAGATCGTGCGCCCGGACGCATCGGTCATGTCGATGCGCACGCGGTCGCCGAACCGCAGGAACGGCGTCGAGGCCTTGCCGTCGCGCAGCGTCTCCACGGTCCGCTGCTCGGCGAGGCAGGAAGCCCCTTTGGCCGTGTCCTCGTTGGCGATCGTACCCGATCCGACGATCGTGCCGGCGGTCAGCGGTCGCGTTTTCGCCGCATGGGCGACCAGCTCGGCGAAACTGAACTGCATGTCGACGCCGGCCTCGGCTTCGCCGAACCATTGCCCGTTGATCCAGGTGCGCATCGGCAGGTGCAGCTTCGCATCGCGCCAGTGCGTGCCGAGTTCGTCCGGGGTGACCAGCACCGGCGACAGCGCCGAGCGCGGCTTGGATTGCAGGAAACCGAAGCCCTTGGCCAGTTCACCGGGAATCAGCCCGCGCAGGGAGACGTCGTTGACCAGGCCGACGAGCTGGATGTGCGCGGCGGCGGCCCCGGCGTCGAGCCCCATCGGCACGTCGTCGGTGACGACCACCACTTCCGCCTCGAGGTCGATGCCCCAGTCCTCGCTGGCGGCGAGGATCGGGTCGCGTGGACCGAGGAAGCCGGCGCTGGTGGCCTGGTACATCAGCGGGTCGGTGTAGAAGCTGGCCGGCACCTCGGCGCCGCGCGCGCGCCGCACGCGCTCGACATGCGGCAGGTAGGCACTGCCGTCGACGAACTCGTAGGCGCGCGGCAGCGGTGCGGCGAGCAGCGCCGGATCGAGATCGAAGGCCGCGCCGGCCTTGCCGGCCTCGAGCCCTTCGAACAGGGCATTGAGGCGCGGCGCGGCGCGGTTCCAGTCGTCGAGCGCCGCCTGCAGCGTCGGCGCGATGCCGTCCGCACGCACGGCACGCGCGAGATCGCGACTGACGACGATCAGCGTGCCGTCGCGGCCGCCTTCCTTCAACGATGCGAGTTTCATGAGCAATCCTTCATGCGGGAATCAGTTCGGCGACGTCGTCATGCAGGGCGGCGAGGCCACGGTCCAGGGTCGCCAGCCGGCCGCCATGCCTGCGCGCAAGCGCGGCGAGGTAGGCGTCGGTGATTTGTCGATGCCCGAGGACTCCGTCCAGGCGGATCGCGTCGTAACCCATGTCCTCCGGCCAGAATCGATGCGCCGGATGCGCAATGAAACCACGCAGGATGTCCATGGGTTCACCGACCGCCGCGCGACCACGCTGCATGAGGATGCGCAGCAGCGCGCCTTGCGTGATCGGACAGGTCGCGAACGCCGCATCACCGCGCTGCCGGAACCAGCTCCGGACCGCCTGATGATGCACGTGATCGCGATCGCCGAGCGCGATCAGGACGTTGGAGTCAAGCAAATGGACCATGGCGATCCAGTTCCTCGTCCTCCAGCGCCTTGACGTCCTCGAGCGTGACCGGGCGACCGGAGCGGAATACAGGCAGACCGGTTTCCGGATCGACTTCGTACCTGGCCGGCTCGTCGGCCACTGTGGACGGATGTCTCAAGCCGCGCAGCGCCAGTTCGACGATGAGCTTGCTGAGACTCGTGCCGTGATCGTGCGCCAGCGCGCTGAAAAGCGCGTGCTCGCGTTCGGGGATGTCGATGGTGGTGCGCATGGCGTGGGGGCGGCAGCAGGGAGTCTTCGCATCATGATGCGACCGCATCATGATGTCAAATCGGATCGAGACCCATCACTCCTTGCGGAAATGCTTGCGCAGGCCGTGCCAGCAGGCCTGGTAGTCGCGCTGGCGGTGGCTGGCCTCGAGCGCCTGCCCGGTCGGACGGATCACCGCACGCGTCTCGAACATGAAGGCCATGGTGTCGGTGACGACATCGGGCTTCGACAGGTCGGCCGCGGAAGCCTTCTCGAACGTTGCCGCGTCGGGACCGTGGCCGGTGAAGCTGTTGTGCAGGGAGCTCCCGCCCGGCACGAAGCCGCCGGCCTTGGCATCGTAGGCACCGTGCACGAGGCCCATGAACTCGCTGGCCACGTTGCGGTGGAACCACGGCGGACGGAAGGTGTCCTGCATGGCGAGGATGCGCGGCGGGAAGATCACGAAATCGAGGTTGCTGACCCCCTCGCTGTCGCTCGGCGAGTGCAGGACGAGGAAGATCGACGGATCGGGATGGTCGTGGCTGATCGAACCGATCGTGTTGTGGCGGCGCAGGTCGTAGCGGTACGGCGCGTAGTTGCCGTGCCAGGCGACGACATCGCACGGCGAGTGGCCGATGTCGGCGCGCCACAGGTGACCCTGGAACTTGGTGACCAGCTCGAAGTCGCCTTCGAGGTCTTCCCAGGCCGCCACCGGCGTCTCGAAATCGCGCGGATTGGCCAGGCCGTTGCTGCCGATCGGACCGAGGTCGGGCAGCTTGAGGAGGGCGCCGAAGTTCTCGCAGACATAGCCGCGCGCGTCGCCATCCGGCAGGACGACGCGGAAACGGACGCCGCGCGGGATCACCGCGATCTGCTGCGGCTCGATCCCGATCACGCCGAGTTCGGTCTCGAGGCGCAGGCGCCCCTGCTGCGGGACGATCAGCAGTTCGGCGTCGGCATCGGTGAACCAGCGTCCCTGCATGTCGCGATTGGCCGCGTACAGGTGGATGCCGACGCCGGCCTGCGCGGCCGCTCCGCCGTTGCCGGCCATCGTGTAGAGGCCTTCGAGGAAATCGGTCGGCGCCGCCGGCGGCGGCAGCGGATCCCAGCGCAGCTGTTCGGGGGTGACCGCTCCGCTGCCGAAGTCGTTGTGGAAGGTCGCGTGCACGAACGGCGTGAACGCGCCGTGCATCGCCGCCGGGCGGATGCGGTACAGCCAGCTGCGCCGGTTGGCGTGGCGCGGCGCGGTGAACGCGGTGCCGGTGAGTTGCTCGGCATACAGGCCGCGGGCCACCCGCTGCGGCGAATTGCGCCCGACCGGCAGGGTGCCGGGCAGCGCCTCGCTGGCGAACTCGTTGGCGAAACCGGTCTGGTATTGCGGCTGCATGCGGGTCACCGTGATCCTGGGTGCAACGATACGTTCCACTGCGCGCCCGCCGGCACGGTCACGGCGCGAATGTCGGGCGCAATCCGCCGGGGTTGCGCGGCGACACCGGACGCGTTGCCGATCCGGAGGCCGCCGTTCGCCGCCGCGCGGTGCCGGTCAGAGCACGCCGCGACGCATCTGGTCGCGTTCGATGCTCTCGAACAGTGCCTGGAAATTGCCCTCGCCGAAGCCTTCGTTGCCCTTGCGCTGGATGATCTCGAAGAAGATCGGGCCGAGCGCGTTCTGGGTGAAGATCTGCAGCAGCTTGCGCTTCTTGGTTTCCGGATCGGCGTCGATCAGGATCTTGTTGCGGGCCAGACGCGCCACGTCCTCGCCATGCTCGGGGATGCGCACGTCGATGACGTCGAAATAGGTGTCCGGCGTGTCGAGGAAGGCGATGCCGGCCTCGCGCATGCGCTCGACCGTGGTGTAGATGTCGTCGGTGAAGCAGGCGATGTGCTGGATGCCCTCGCCCTTGTACTGGTCGAGGTATTCGTTGATCTGGCTCTTCGGGTCGCTCGACTCGTTGAGCGGGATGCGCACCATGCCGTCCGGCGCGGTCATCGCCTTCGACAGCAGGCCGGTCTTGGCGCCCTTGATGTCGAAGTAGCGGATCTCGCGGAAGTTGAACAGGCGCTCGTAGTAGTCGGCCCACTTCGCCATGTTGCCGTGGTAGAGGTTGTGGGTCAGGTGGTCGATGAAGGTCAGGCCGAACCCCTTCGGCATGAGCTCGACGCCGGGCAGGTATTCGTAGTCGGGATCGTGGATGGTGCCCTTGTCGTCGTAGCGGTCGACGATGTAGAGCATGCAACCGCCGATGCCCTTGATGACCGGCGCGGCCGCGGCCTTGCTCAGTTCGTCGCGCAGTTCGAACGGCTCGGCGCCGTTGCGCAGCGCCTGCACGCGCGCCCACTCGGCGAGCTTGTTGACGCGGATGGCGAAGCCGCAGGCGCTCGGGCCGTGCTCGGCGGCGAAGCGCGCGGCGAAGGAATCGGGATCCTCGTTGACGAGGAAGGTGCAGTCGCCCTGGCGATACGTGCTGATCGGCCGCGTCTTGTGGCGCGCCACCTGCACGAAGCCGAGCTTGCGGAAGTAGTCGTGCAGCTGCTGCGCCTGGCCGGCCGGGGCGGCGAACTCGACGAATTCGAAGCCGTCGATCCCCATCGGGTTGTCGAACGTCGCAACCTCGACACCGGTGTTTGTCGCGGGCTGGGCATTCATGGGAATCCTCCTCGGAATCGATTCGCGCGCGCGCCGCGCAATCCTGCTTTATAGTTTCAATTGAAACCAAGCGCAAGAGTCCCCGGATGGCCGGCCACGCCCTGCTCGAACTGGATACCTTCCTGCCGTACCGGCTCAGCGTGCTTTCGAACACGCTGAGCCAATCCATCGCACGTGTCTACGACAAGCGCTTCGGCCTGTCGGTAACCGAGTGGCGGGCGATGGCCGTGCTCGGCCACCGCGCCGACCTCTCGGGCCGGGAAGTCGCCGAACGCACGGCGATGGACAAGGTCGCGGTCAGCCGCGCGCTCGCCCGGCTGCTCGCCAAGGGCCTCATCGAGCGCGGCGTGGCGAGCAACGACAAGCGTCGCTCGGTGCTGCGCCTGTCGACCGAGGGGTGGAAGGTCTACGACCAGGTGGTGCCGCTGGCGCTCGAGCACGAGCAACGCCTGCTCTCGCACCTCGGCGCGGACGAGCGCGAATGGCTCGCGCGCATCCTCGATACGCTGTGGAAGGCCGAACGGGCCGAGGGGCGGCGCTGAGCACGGCGCGGGCCGTGCGCGGCAAGGCTCAGGTGCCCGCGCCGTTCGCCGGCTGCGCCTCCTCGATGCGCCACAGCCGCCAGGCAAAGAAAAGGCCGAGCGCAACCAGCGCGGTGTAGAACCACATGCCGCCGGCATAGCCGGCCGGGTTGTGCGGACCCGCACCGGCGTGGTCGTTGAGCAGGCCGACCGCCACCGGAACCACCGCCCAGCCGAGTTGCTGGCAGAAGGTCATCAAGGCGTAGGCCGTGCCGAGCCGGCGCGGATCGACCTGCACGGCGACCGCCGGCCACATCACCGCCGGGATCAGCGAGAACACCGCGCCGAGCAGCACGGCGACCACCAGCAGGGTCAGCGGAACGGCCTGCGCGGCGAACGGCAGCGGCACCATCGGCCCCGGTGGCAGGTAGGTCACCATGAGGAACAACGGCAACATGAGCGCCGTGCCGACCGCCATGAACCCGCCGCGATGACCGACGCGGTCGGCCCACAGGCCGAACAGCGGCGTCAGCACGATCGCCGACATCGGCAGCAGGCTGCTGAGCATGCCGGCGGCGCCGCGATCGAGGCCGTGCGCCTGCTGGAAGTAGTCGATGGCGAAACTGCGGAACGGGAAGATCGTCGCGTAGAACACCACGCACAAGGCGACGATGTACCAGTAGGCACGGCCGAACGCATACAGACCCCGCAGCCCGGGGCGACCGCCGGTGCCGGCCGCGTTCGCCGGCGCGGGCTCCTGCGTCCGGCGCTCCATCATCGCGTAGAGCATCGCCGCGGCCAGGCCGGCGGCGGCAATGCCGGTCGCCAGCCACAACGGGTCCTGCCAGTTCGCATAGAGCGGGGCGGCGAACGAGGTCGACCAGTCGGTGGAGGCCGAGCCGAGGCGCGACAGCGACAGGTTGAGGCCGAACGCGAAGCCGAGCTCGCGGCCGCGGAACCACTTGGCCAGCGCCGTCGTCGCGGCGACGATCAGCGGCTCGGCGCCGATGCCGAGCAGGAAGCGGCCGGCGAGGATCGTCTCGTACTGCGGCGTCGCCGCGGTCAGGGCCGCCGCGGCCAGGCAGATCGCGGCGAACACCGGGATGGCGCGACGCGTGCCCCAGCGGTCGATCAGGTAGCCACCGGCGAGCAGCACCAGCAGGGCGGCGACGTTGTAGGCCGTCGACAGGAAACCGATCTGGCCGTAGCTGAATCCGTTCTGCTCGCGCAGCAGGTCGACGACCGGGTTCAGCGCGTCGTAGACGTAGTAGTTGCCGAACATCGCCAAGCTGACGAACAGCAGCACGATCCAGCGCCGTGCCGGCTGCTCCAGCGGCGGTGTCGTCGACGTCATCGAAGTGCTCGCGATCGGGCCGTGGCCGGCATTGCGGCGCACTGTAGCGCGCCGCGGCTGCGCCGGATTGGGCAAACGGCGACGGCGGCCCGGAGGCCGCCGTCGCCGGCTTCATGCAGTGCGCGCAAGCGCCGTCATGCCGGACTCACTTGACCCCGTGCATGAGTTTCTGGATCAGCGGGGCGATGAGGAACAGGAACACGCCGGAACCGACCAGCACCCAGAAGCCGAAGGTGTAGCCCGACAACGCCGATTCCACGCTCATGCCGGATTCGCCGCTGACATGGCTGGCAAAGATGCCCGACAGGTTGTTGCCGATCGCGGTCGACAGGAACCAGCCGCCCATGCCGAAACCGACCAGGCGCACCGGCGCCAGCTTGGTCACCATCGACAGGCCGATCGGCGACAGGCAGAGCTCGCCGATCGACTGGATCACGTAGACCATGAACAGCGTCCAGAACGGGATCTTCAGGCTCTGCGGGTCGACCAGGCTCGACAGCGCGAACATCAGCAGCAGGAAGGCGAGGCCGTTGAAGATGATGCCGAGGCCGAACTTGCGCGGGATCGACGGATTGGCCTTGCCGAGCTTGATCCAGATCCAGGCGATCACCGGCGCCAGGGTGATGATCGCCAGCGAATTCACCGACTGGAACCAGCCGACCGGGAAGATCCAGCCGCCGAAATCGCGGTTGACGATGTTCTGGGCGAGGAAGTTGAACGAGCTGCCGGCCTGTTCGAAGAACATCCAGAACAGCACGTTGAAGGCGAAGATGATCAGCATCGCGATCGCCATGTCGCGGCGCACCGCGCCGTCGCGGAAACCTTCGCGCAGGATCAGCACGCACAGGGCCACGAACAGCGCGGTCAGCAACCACTGCAGCTGGCTGGCGTCGATGGCGAGGAGGAAATAGATCACCGGGATCGACACCAGTGCGCCGAGCAGGGTGTAGATGACGCGCTGCAGGCTTTCGTTGCCCGGCGCCGGACGGCCGATGCCCTGCAACTGCGCGCGGCCGAACCAGAACCACACCAGGCTGATCAGCATGCCGATGCCGGAAGCGATGAACACGACCTTGTACGCCGGCATGTCGGGCGAACCGCCGAACATGCGTTCGGCCAGCCAGCCGGTCAGGATCGGCGCGATCAGGGCACCGGCATTGATGCCCATGTAGAACAGGGTGAAGCCCGAGTCGCGGCGCTCGTCGCCGGTGCTGTAGAGCTTGCCGACCATGGTCGAGATGTTCGGCTTGAACAGGCCGTTGCCGGCGATGACCGTGGCGAGGCCGAGCTTGAACGCCTCCTCGTTCGGCACGACGATCAGGAACAGGCCGGCGGCCATGATGACGGCGCCGAGCAGGATCGAGCGCTGGTAGCCGATGATGCGGTCGGCGACATAACCGCCGAACAATGCGGCCGCGTAGACCAGCGCGAGATAGGCGCCGTACAGGCGGCTGGCCGGCGCTTCGCCGGCGCTGTCGCCGGAATAGAACTGGGCGACGATGTAGAGCGCCAGCGCCCAGCGCATGCCGTAGAACGCGAAGCGTTCCCAGAATTCGGTCATGAACAGCATCCACAACGGGCGTGGATGCCCCATCACGGTCTTGAAGTCGGGCGGCGAAGCGTCGGTTGCGGTCGGGCCACTCATGCGGTTCTCCCCTGGTCGAGCGAAGGATGGACCGCGGGAGCATCACCGACCGCGGCGCATGCGTCAATGCACCGCGCTGCGTTCAGGCAAGGCGCTTGCGCATCCGGCAACGGCCGCATGCGGCGGGCGGCGACCGATGCTCAGGGCCGCTCGGGCGGCGGCACGCCGATGACGGTGCGCACTTCCAGCAGCTCGGGGAAGAAGCGCAGGTCCAGCGCCTTGCGCAGGAAGGCCACGCCGGACGAGCCGCCGGTGCCGCGCTTGTGGCCGATGATGCGCTCGACCGTCTTCATGTGGCGGAAGCGCCAGAGCTGGAACGATTCCTCGACGTCGACCAGCTGTTCGCAGAAGTGGTACTCGGACCAGAATTCGTCGGCGTTCTCGTAGATGCGCTCGAACACCGGCACCAGTTCCGGCACGAACACGTGCGGCTTCGACCAGTCGCGCTCGACGCAACGCGCCGGCACGGCATGGCCGCAGCGGGCGAGATGGCGCAGGAACTCGTCGTACAGGCCCGGCGCGTCGAGCGCTTCCTGCAACGCGGCCTGGCGCTCCGGATCGTGGGCGAACACCTTGATCATGTCAGCGTTCTTGTTGCCGAGCAGGAACTCGAGCATCCGGTACTGCCACGACTGGAAGCCCGAGGCGGGCCCGAGCACGTGGCGGAACTGCTGGTATTCGGTCGGCGTCAGCGTCTCCAGCACCGCCCATTGCTCGAACAACTGGCGCTGGATCTGCTTCACCCGGGCGAGGATCTTCAGACACGAATCGGTCTGGTCGATCGCCAGCAGGCCGATCGCCGCACGCAGCTCGTGCACGATCAGCTTCATCCACAGCTCGGCCACGTGGTGCTGGATGATGAACAGCATCTCGTCGTGATGCTGCGGCCGGCTCAACGGTTGCTGCGCCGACAGCAGCGTGTCGAGCTGCAGGTAGCCGCCGTAGCTGAGGCGGTCACGCAGGTCGGTCTCGATGCCCTGCTCGAGTTCGCGTCGGTTTTCCATCTGGCTCGGCTGCGGGATGCGGGTCCTGCAAGCTACCCGAGCAACGCCACGCCCGCCAGCCCCGTGCCGGCACGAACCCATCCCGTTCGGGCCGTGCCATCCGCACCCTGCGGCAGCGCATGCCGGCGCGGCCGCGCCCGGGTTGCGCCGGCATCCCGCCGCGATCGGCTCAGGCCTTCTTCACGAACTCCGACTTGAGGCCCATCGGGCCGATGCCGTCGATGCGGCAGTCGATGTCATGGTCGCCATCGACGAGGCGGATGTTGCGCACCTTGGTGCCGACCTTGACCACGCTCGAGGAGCCCTTGACCTTGAGATCCTTGATGACGACCACGCTGTCGCCGTCGGCGAGCACGTTGCCGACCGCATCCTTGACCACGCGCGGGGCGTCTTCGGCCGGCGTTTCCGCCGCCGCGCCGGGCGACCACTCGTGCGCGCATTCGGGACAGACCAGCAGGCCGCGGTCCTCGTAGGCAAAGGTCGAGGCGCATTGCGGGCAGGGAGGAAGTTCGCTCATGTCGGATTTTCTCCTGGGGGAAGTCTGGCCCGGCTCACATCAGGAAGATCGTGGCGAGTCCGAGGAAGATGAAGAAGCCGCCGCTGTCGGTGATCGCGGTGATCATCACGCTGGCCCCCATGGCCGGATCGCGGCCGAACCGGGCCAGGGTCATCGGGATCGCCACGCCCATGGCGGCGGCCAGCAGCAGGTTGAGCGTCATCGCCGCGGTCATCACCAGGCCGAGTGCGGGATGTCCGTACAGGAGCCAGGCGACGAGGCCGATCACGCCGCCCCAGATCACCCCGTTCAGCAGGGCGACGACGGCCTCCTTGCGCAGCAGGCGGCGCGCGCCTTCGGGACTGACCTGCCCGAGCGCCAGCGCGCGCACGATCATGGTGATGGTCTGGTTGCCGGAATTGCCGCCGATGCCGGCGACGATCGGCATCAGCGCGGCGAGCGCGACGAGCTTCTCGATCGAGTCCTCGAACAGGCCGATCACCCGCGAGGCGACGAACGCCGTCACCAGGTTGATCGCCAGCCAGGTCCAGCGGTTGCGCAGCGAGCGCCACACCGAGGCGAAGATGTCCTCGTCCTCGCGCAGGCCGCCGCGGCTCAGCGCCTCGGCATCGCCTTCCTCGCGGATGACGTCGACCATGGCATCGATGGTGAGGCGGCCGATCAGCTTGCCGTTGGCGTCGACCACCGGCGCCGAGACGAGGTCGTAGCGCTCGAACGCCTGGGCGGTGTCGAACACGTCCTCCTCCGGATGGAAGGTGTTGGCGTCGGCCGCCATCACCTCGCCGACCTCGCGCGCCGGGTCGTTGACCAGCAGCCACTCGAGCGGCAGCACGCCGGTGAGGACGCCGTCCTGGTTCACCACGAACAGCTTGTCGGTCTGTTCCGGCAGTTCCTTGAGCCGGCGCAGGTAGCGCAGCACGACCTCGAGCGAGACGTCGTCGCGGATCGTGACCATCTCGAAATCCATGATCGCGCCGACCTGGTCGTCCTCGTAGGACATCGCCGAACGCAGTTGTTCGCGTTCCGGCGCGTCGAGCCGCTCGAGGAGCTGGTCGACCACCTCTTCCGGCAGGTCATCGGCAAGGTCGGCGATCTCGTCGGCATCGAGCTGCTCGGCGGCAGCGAGGATTTCCGGCGCGTCCATGTCGGCGAGCAGCGACTCGCGCACCGCGTCGGACACCTCGAGCAGGATCTCGCCATCGCGGTCCGCCTTGACCAGGTGCCAGACGCTGAGGCGATCCTCGGGCGGCAGCGCCTCGAGGATGCGGGCGACGTCGGCCGGATGCAGTTCCTCGATCTCGCGCTGGAGCTCGGCGAGGTGCTGGCGATGGACGAGGTTGTCGACGAGGTCCTGATGCGGACCGGACTGGCGATGGGCGAGGTCCTCGACCAGATGCTGGCGGCGCAGCATCTCGGAGACGCGCGCAAGCTGCCCCTGCAGCGGCGTCGCCGGCTTCGTGCTGGTTTCGGTTTCGCTCATCGTGCGCTCCGTCCTGCAGACGGGCGCCGGCAGGAATCAATCGGTCGGGAACAGGTTGAACCGCCAGGGTTCGGTTCGCTTCGGAATGTCCATGACCGGAGGTCTGACGCTGCTGCAGGCAGCCGGGCGCGCATGGTAACGCCTCGCCGCAGGCACCGGGAGGGGGACGTCGCCATCGCGCTGCCCGGCGGCCATGGCCGATACTCGCCGGACTCGACACCCGCTGGTCGCGGAAACCGACCGGCCCGGCCTTCCCGCTCGCCACCAGGACCCCGCATGACCCGCATCCTCGGCATCTCCGGCAGCCTGCGCGCCGCCTCGTTCAACACCGCGCTGCTGCGCGCGGCGCAGGGCATCGCCGGCGACGGCATCGTCCTGGAAGTGGCCACCCTGCATGGCATCCCGCTGTACGACGGCGACCTCGAGCAGGGCGAGGGCGTGCCGGCGGCGGTGGTCGCACTGAAGCAGCGCATCGTCGACAGCGATGCCGTGCTGCTGGCGACGCCGGAATACAACAACGGCATCCCCGGCGTGTTCAAGAATGCGATCGACTGGCTGTCGCGCCCGGCCAGCGACATCGCACGGGTGTTTGCCGACCGCCCGTTCGCGGTGATCGGCGCCTCGCCGGGCGGCTTCGGCACGATCCTCGCACAGAATGCCTGGTTGCCGGTCCTGAAGACGCTCGGCGTGCGCCCGTGGACCGGCGCACGCCTGCTGGTTTCACGTGCCGGCCAGGCCTTTGCGGCCGACGGCAGCCTCGTCGACGAAGGCGTGCGCCACCAGCTGGCCGGCTTCGTCGCCGGCCTTGCCGCCTTTGCCGGCGCGCAGGCAGCGCGCTAGAACGGGATGTCGTCGTCTTCGATCGGATGGTTCTGCATCGGCGCCGGGGCCGGGCGCGATGCGGCCGACGAACCGCGCTGGTCGCCGCCGCGTTCACCCCGATCGCGGTTGTAGCCACCGCCACCGCCTTCGCCGCGATCGCGGTTGTAGCCACCGCCACCACCGCCACCCTCGCCACCGCCACCACCGAGCATCTGCATCTCGTTGGCAATGATCTCGGTGGAGTAGCGCTCGATGCCGTCCTTGTCGGTGTACTTGTTGGTGCGCAATGAACCTTCGATGTAGACCTGCCGGCCCTTCTTCAGGTACTCGCCGGCGATCTCGCCGAGGCGGCCGAACAGGACCACGCGATGCCACTCGGTGCGTTCCTGGTTCTCGCCGGTCTGCTTGTCCTTCCAGCTTTCCGAGGTGGCCACGCGGATGTTGGTGATCGCCACGTTGCCGGGCGTGTACCGGGTTTCGGGGTCCGCGCCGAGGTTGCCGACGATGATGACCTTGTTGATGCCGCGTGCCATGCTGGAGTCCTCGAGTTCTTCGCCACGACGCTGCGTGGATCGGCGGCGAGAATAGCAGACCGCCCCCGCCGCGCATGTCGGCATGCGCCGCGCGCGGACGTAGGAAAACATCGATCGCGGCCGCCGCCGCAGGCCTCCCGGGCGCACTTCCGTGGCGCACTTCGGTTGCGCTTGACGCCGGTCAAGGTGGCGCGGCGACGCCGCTGGCACTGTCGTGCCCGTTGTCCCGCTTTCGCCTGCCGGCACCGCCATGTGCATCGTTCTCGATCTTCGTCATCTGCCGCCGCCGGAGCCGATGCACCGCGTGCTCGATGCCCTGCATCGGATCGAACCCGGCCGCTGGCTCGAGGTGCTGACGCCGCTGCGACCGACGCCGCTGCTGCCGATCCTCGAGAGTTTCGGCTACGCCTGGCAGCTCGACGGCGCGGACGACGGACCGACCACGCTGCGCATCTGCCGGCGCGAGGATGCCGGCACCCTGTTCGCACCCGCCACGCCGACATGAGCGGACTGGCGCTGGCCCAGGCTCCGCCGCCGGCACGACCGCTGCGCTGGCTGCTCGCCTCGCCGCTGTGGGGCCTGGTGGCCGGTGTCTGGCTGTTGCTGCATGGCGAAACCGCCGTGCTCGACCGCTGGTCGCCGCATGCCGTGGTGCTGGTGCATCTGTTCACCCTCGGCGTGCTCGGCAACGCGATGCTCGGCAGCCTGCTGCAGTTCCTGCCGGTGGCGGCCGACAGCGTGCTGCCGTGGGCTCCGGCGGCCGGTGCGTTGCACCTGCTCTTCAACCTCGGCCTGGCGCTGTTCGTGCCGGCCTTCGCCGGCAGCCGCACGGAATGGCTGCCGGTCGCCTCGGCGCTGCTGGCCCTGCCGCTGATCGGCTTTGCCGCCGCCACGCTGCCGGTTCTCGTCCGCCGCGGCGCGCAAGGCGTGTTGCGCGCCGGCATCGCCTTCGCGTTGGCCATGCTGGTGCTCACCGTGCTTGCCGCCTTGCTGCTGGTTGCGGCCCTGCGCGGTGCGCTCGTCGTTCCGCTGGAGCGCCTGACCGACCTGCACGCGCTGAGCGGCCTGCTCGGCTGGGTGGTGGCCCTGATGGCCGCGGTCGGCAGCATCACCCTGCCGATGTTCCAGGGCACCGCACCGGTGCCGCCGCGCTGGCTGTCGCGCTGGTTGCAACTGACCGCGACCGGCCTGCTCGCCGGCGGCGTGCTGTCCTTCGTCCTCGACGACCAGGCCGTGCTGGTGTTCGCCACCGCACCCTCGCTGCTGGCCTTCGTCGGTGTGTCGCTCGGCTTGCCCTGGCGAAGGCGGCATGCGCGCAATCCGGTGCTGACGGCCTTCTGGCGCAGCGGAACTCTGGCCCTCGCAGGCGCCGGCCTGACCGCCATGGCGGTCGCCCTCGAACTGCTGCCGGCGCGCGCCGGCCTGCTCGCCGGGATGCTCGGCATCGGCATCGGGCTGCCGTTGATGCTGACCGGGATGATGCTGGAAATCACCGGTTTCCTGTGCTGGATCGACCTGCGTCGCCGCTGCCCGCGCGGCCAGCGCATTCCCGGCACCGGCAGCCTGCTCGAGGAACGCGACAAGCGCCTCGCGCTGTACGCACATCTGCTCTGCGCCGCCGCCCTGGTTGCCGCCGTGATCCGGCCGGCACTGGCACGACCGGCCGGGATCGGCCTCCTGCTGGCCCATGCCGGCACCCTCGCCTGCATCCTTGCCGGCCTGTGGCGCGCGCGGGTTTTCCTTCGCCACGCCGAGGTCGGCGCGCACGGGGAACCGTCATGAATGCGCGCATGCCGTCGCAGCCGGCGGCTTTGCTGCTCGCCTGCGCGCGGCATGGCATCGATCGCGTCGACGAAGCCATGCTGGCCTTGCTGGCGACACGCCGGCTGATGTCGGCAACGGCCGGCCGACTCAAGCGCCGGCTGCAGCAACCGCTGCGCGATGCGCAGCGCGAACGCGAGGTCGGCCAGCGCATGCTCGGCACCGCCGCGCGCCTGCACGTACCGGCCGATACCGCCACACGCCTGACCGCCCTGCTGATCGCCGACGCGCGTCGCCAGCAACAGCGGCACGCCCGCTTCCTCCCTTCCCCGCGCACGAGGCCCGCCATGATCGACTCCGTCCGCACCCCGCCGCTGTCGGGCCACGCCCTGTTGCGCCTGGTCCCGCCGCCGCGGCGCTGGCGTGGCCTGCTCAAGCGCGTACCCGAACCGCTGCAGGCCATGGCCGTGCAGCGCGGGCTGTCGCAGGTGCTGGCGCGTGCGCGGATCGGTCACGCCATGGACGCCATCGCCGGCCGCCGGCTCGGCATCGAGGTCGCCGATCTCGGCCTGCGCTGGGTGATGCAGTGGCACGACGGCCGCCTGCAGGTGGTGTCGGCGCCGGCCGAAGCCAGCGTGCGCGGCAGCGTCACCGACCTCTTGTTGCTGGCCAGCCGCGAGGAAGACGCCGACACCCTGTTCTTCCAGCGCAAGCTGGAACTGACCGGCGACACCGAACTCGGCCTGACCGTGCGCAACCTGCTCGACCGCATGCCGTGGGAGACGCTGCCGCTCGGCCTGCGCATCGTCCTCCAGCGCAGCGCCCGCCTGCTGCGCGCGGCACGCGAAGCCGGTCGCGCCTGAGCGCGCGCACGCCGCTGCATCGACAACGAACCCTCGCGGAAATCGCTGCGCGCAAGCAGGGCGTTGACCAGCGCCGGGCGACCGGATTGCGCCAGCCGCCGGGCTTCGGCGAGCACGGTCCCGATCCGCTGCGGATCGTCGAGCAGCAATCCGGCCCCGCCGAGTCCTTCGGCAACCCGGTGATAGTCGCTGCGCGCGACGGCAGCCGGCCGCGTCGTCACGGTGCGAGCGGCAGTCCGGCCTTGCCCGGCTCGCCGTGCCAGTAGCCGTTGCGCGCGCCGGCCGCCGGCGGCGCAAGCGAAGCGGTCAGCATCCCGCGGAAACGTTCGACCACGCCGGCCATCTCTTCGCCCTGCGGCGACAGGCGCAGGATGTCCACGCCGAGCGCGGCCAACGAGTCGCGCTCCGGCGCCATGTCGACGACCTCGCTGCCCTGGACCTGGATGCCGTTGAGGGTCAGGAACGGCTCGCCTTCGCGGGTCGCCAGCGGCAGGCCGTCGGGATGTTCGATGCAGCGGAATCCGCACTCGTCCTTCGGCAGGTCGAGCGCACGTGCGGTGAAGCAGCGTGCCGAATACGCCAGCGGCAGACGGCCCCAGGCGAACACTTCCAGCTCGGGCATGCGGCCGCCGTCGGCCTGCAGCGCGTCGCGCAGTTCCTCCAGCAGCACGCGTCCCTGTTCGACGCCGGCCACCCAGCGCTGCAGGCCATCCTCGATCAGCAGGGCCAGCGCACGATGGTTGTACACGTTGAGGGTCGGCCCGCCGACGAACGGCACGCCATGCTCGCGGCAGAGCTGCACGGCGGACATGTCGTTGGCCTCGATGCGGAAGCGGCCGTTGCCGACCTGGCGCTGCAACGCGCCGAGTTCCGACTCCGCCTCGATCAGGGCGAGGCTCGACAGCACCACTTCCTTGCCGGCCGCGGCCAGCTCCGCGGCCAGCGCCAGCCAGTCCTGCAGGCGCAGTTCGCGCCGCTTGCTGCACACGGTCTCGCCGAGATAGACGATGTCGACCGGCCAGCGCGCGGCGGCGCGATAGAACGCCAGCGTGCGATCGCGGGGCCAGAAGTACTGCAGCGGACCGAGGCTCAGCTTCATCGCGTCAGTGCCAGGCGCGATGGTAGGGGCCGAGCGTGGTCTGCTGGCCTTCGGCGTGCGCGGACAGGGCCTGCTGCCAGTCGGCCGACACCTGCCAGCGTTCCGCTGCGGCGCGATGGTGATCGAGGGCGGCGCGCCAGGTCTTCGTCACCGCCTTGACGTAGGCGACCCCGCGCTGGCGGCCCTCGATCTTCAGTGCGGCGACGCCGGCGGCGGCCAGCCGCGGCAGCAGTTCCAGGGTGTTGAGGCTGGTCGGTTCCTCGAGGGCGTGGAACACCTCGCCGGAGACGTCGTAGCGGCCCTTGCACACGGTCGGGTAGCCGGCCGGCTCGCCGTCGGCGAAGCGGTCGACCAGCATGCCGTTCAGGCGCACCGTGCGGCTGTGGTCGGCGTGTTCCTGCCAGCGCACGAAGCGCGCCGGCGAACACACGCCGTGGCGGTTCGGCGACACCCCGGTGACGTAGCTCGACAACTGGCAACGGCCCTCGACCATGATGCACAGGCTGCCGAAGGCGAAGACTTCCAGCGGCACCGGCGCGCTCGCGCAGAGGCGCTCGACCTGCTGGATCGACAGCACCCGCGGCAGCACCGCACGCGAGATGCCGAAGCGCTCGTGAGCATGGCGCAACGCCGCCGCGCTGGTCGCCGAGCCCTGTACGGACAGGTGCCGCGCCAGCGCCGGATGCCGCCGTGCCGCGTGGTCGAGCACGGCCATCTCGGCCGCGATGATGGCGTCGGCGCCGAGCTCGGCGGCGTGGTCGACCGCAGCGTGCCAGTGCGCCAGGCGGGCACTGTCGGGGTAGGTGTTGAGGGCGAGGTAGACCTTGCGCCCGCGCGCATGCGCGTAGCCGATGCCGCGGCGCAGTTCGTCCTCGTCGAAGTTCAGGCCGGGAAAGGCACGCGCGTTGGTCTGGTCGCGGAATCCCGCATAGACCGCATCCGCACCGGCATCGATGGCCGCCTGCAGCGCCGGCAGGTTGCCGGCCGGACACACCAGTTGCATCGGACGCTCCCGCATGGTTCCGCCGTGCAGGCTAGGCAGCGCCATCGCCGCGGTCATTGATCCATGTCAGGCCGACCGGTCTCGCGCAGCTTCGCCCACAAGGCATCGACGCGTCGCTCGATCGCGGCATCGGCACGGATCGGCCGTCCCCATGCGCGCGTGGTCTCGCCCGGCCACTTGGCGGTGGCGTCGAGCCCGAGCTTGGAGCCGAGACCGGCGACCGGCGAGGCGAAGTCGAGGTAGTCGATCGGCGTGTTCTCGACCAGCAGGGCATCGCGCGCCGGATCGACCCGGGTCGAGATCGCCCAGATGACCTGGCCCCAGTCGCGCACGTCGATGTCCTCGTCGACGACGATGACGAACTTGGTGTAGGTGAACTGGCGCAGGTACGACCACACCGCCATCATCATCCGCCGCGCATGCCCGGGGTATTGCTTGCGGATCGCCACCACCGCGATGCGGTAGGAGCACGCTTCCGGCGGCAGGTGGAAATCGACGATCTCGGGAAACACCTTGCGCAGGATCGGCACGAACACCTCGTTGAGCGCCATCGACAGCACCGATGGCTCGTCGAACGGCGCGCGGCCCATGTAGCTGCCGTGATAGATGGCATCGCTGCGCAGGCGCATGCGCTCGATGGTCAGCACCGGGAACTCGCCCTGCGCGTTGTAGTAGCCGGTGTGGTCGCCGAACGGTCCTTCCAGCGCCGTGTCGCCGGCATGGATGAACCCTTCGAGGAGGATTTCGGCGCCGGCCGGTGCATCGAGTCCGGTCCGTTCGCTGTGCCAGACGCGCGTGCGTTCGCCGCGCAGCAGGCCGGCGAATTCGTATTCCGACAGGCTGTCCGGCACCGGCGCCACGGCCGCCAGCATCGTTGCCGGATCGGCGCCGATCGCCACCAGCACCGGGAACGGTTCGCCGGGACGCGCGGCTTGCCAGGCCGCATGATCCTGGGCGCCGCCGCGATGGGCCAGCCAGCGCATGATCACGCGGTTGCGTGCGATCGGCTGCTGGCGGTAGACGGCAATGTTCTGGCGCCGCTGGTGCACGCCGCGGGTCACCACCAGGCCGAAGGTGATCAGCCGGTCGACGTCCTCCGGCCAGCAGCGCTGGATCGGCAGGCACGCGAGGTCGATGTCGTCGGCTTCCAGCACGTGCTCGTTGAATGCCGCCGAGGCGACGCGGCGCGGCGCCGCATGGGCGAGCTGGGCGAGGCCGGGCCAGGCCTGCATCGCCTCGCGCAGCGACGCGGGCCAGGCCGGCTCCTTCAACTCGGCCAGCAGTTCGCCGAGTTCGCGCAGCGAGGCCAGCGGCCGCCCGCCGAGCGCCAGTTCGATGCGCCGGCGATGGCCGAACAGGTTGCCGAGCAGCGCATGCGACGAACCGGCCGGCCTGCGCATCAGCAGGGCCGGCCCCTGTTCGCGCAGCGCGCGCACGCACAGTGCCGTGCTTTCCAGTTGCGGATCGACGCTCTCCTCAAGCGCCCGCAACTGCCCGCAAGCCGCCAGCGTGGCGAGGAATTCCCGCAGGTCGTGAAAGGCCATGCCGCCGTCATCCGATGCCACCCCGGCGCCGCAGTCTGCGCAGCCGCGGCACGTGCCCGCCATGACCCATGTCAATGCCGCCGGCATCGTGGCCGGGGCCGCCGGCGTGCCGGCTATACTGCGCGCGCCCCGCTCCCCGGAACCCGGTCTTGATCCCATCACCACCCCTTGCCGACGGCAGCGTACGCACGATCCGCGACGTCCAGGCGCTCGCCGCCCCCGGCATGCAGGCGGTCGACGCCTTGATCCGCGCCCGCCTGGCGTCCGATGTCGTCCTCATCAACCAGATTTCCGAGCACATCATCCACAGCGGCGGCAAGCGCCTGCGGCCGATGTTGCACCTGCTCGCCGCGCAGGCGGCCGGCCATGCCGGCAGCGAGCCCGTCACCCTCGCTGCGCTGATCGAGTTCATCCACACCTCGACCCTGCTGCACGACGATGTGGTCGACGAATCCGACCTGCGCCGCGGACGCAAGACCGCGAATGCGCTGTGGGGCAATGCCGCCAGCGTGCTGGTCGGCGACTTCCTCTATTCGCGCTCGTTCCAGATGATGGTCGACATCGACAGCATGCAGGTCATGCGCATCCTTGCCGACACCACCAACCGCATCGCCGAAGGCGAGGTGCTGCAGCTGCTCAACATCGGCAACGCCGACACCACCGAGCGCGCCTACCTCGACGTGGTCGAACGCAAGACCGCCGTGCTGTTCGCCGCGGCGACGCGCCTCGGCGCGGTGCTGGCCGAACTGCCGCCGGCGCAGGAAGAGGCCCTGGCGCGCTATGGCCTCGACCTCGGCCATGCCTTCCAGATCGCCGACGACGTGCTCGACTACGTCTCCGACGCCGGAACGCTCGGCAAGAACATCGGCGACGACCTTGCCGAAGGCAAGCCGACCCTGCCGGTGATCCACGCGATCGCCCACGGCGCACCGGAACAGGCGGCCAGCCTGCGTCGGGCGATCGAACACGGCGGACTCGACTCGCTCGACAACATCGTCGAGGCGATCCACCGGTCCGGCGCGATCGACTACGCGCGCGACCGTGCGCGCAGCTATGCCGCATCGGCGAAGGCGGCCCTCGAAGGACTGCCGCCGTCCCCGGCACGCGATGCGCTCGGCGTGCTGGCCGACTACTCGGTCGACCGCCAATCCTGAGGGAGAGGGGCGAGCTTGAGGGGGAGGGGCGAGGGGCGAGGGCGCGAAAATCCCGCGCAATCCTGCGCCCCCCCCTGTACAGACTGCACGAGTGCGTCCTGATCCGGTCTTCGCGCCCTCGCCCCTCTCCCCTCTCCCCCTCTGCCCTCACCCCTCGCCCTGTCCCCTACAATGCCCGCGGGTGTCCGCGGCGCGTTGCCGCGCGACAGGTTCTCGCGCAGGTCGGGCCGCCGCGCCGGAGACCCGTGTCGATGAGCCCGACCCTGCTCCATCCGCCCTCGCGCACGCAGCGCCTCGCCACGCGCGCGCTGCGTTCGGTCGAACGCTTCCTGCACATCGAAGCGGTCGGTGGCGCCATCCTCCTGCTCGCCGCCGTGCTCGCCCTGGTCTGGGCGAATTCGCCGTGGGCCCCGTCCTACCACGCGCTGTGGCATGTCCCGGCCGCGATCGGCATCGGTGACTGGCAGTTCTCGCGTCCGCTGCACTTCTGGATCAACGACGTGCTGATGACGGTGTTCTTCCTCGTCGTCGGCATGGAAGTGCGCCGCGAGATCCACGACGGCGCGCTGTCCGACCTGCGCGCCGCGGCGTTGCCGCTGGCCGCGGCCGGCGGTGGCGTGGTCGTGCCGGCGCTGGCCTACCTCGCCCTCAATTCCGGTGCCGCGACGCAATCCGGATGGGCGGTGCCGACCGCGACCGACATCGCCTTCGCGGTCGGCGTGCTCGCCCTGTTCGGGCGCTCGATCCCGGCCAGCGTGCGCGTGTTCCTGCTCGCACTCGCGATCATCGACGACATCGCCGCCGTGCTGATCATCGCGCTGTTTTATTCCGACGGCCTCGTCGCGGCCGGTGCCGTCGTCGCGGCGGGCGGCATCGCGCTGGTCTACGCGTTGCAGGCGATGGGCGCCGGCAGCGCCCATGCCTACGTGCTGCCGGCCATCGTGGTCTGGTTCGGCCTGCACGAGCTCGGCATCCATCCGACCCTGGCCGGAGTCGTGCTCGGGCTCATGACGCCGGTGCGCGCGACGGCTTCGCGCGAAGCGCCCCTGCACATGGCCGAGCGCGCCGTGCGCGAACTCTGCGCCGATGCCGACGGCAAGCCGCCGCCGAACGGCGGAACGCACCCGTTGCGCCGCCTGCGCTGGGCGCAGCGCGAACTGCAACCGCCGGTCGTGCGCGTGCAGGCCGCGCTGCACCCGTGGGTCGCCTTCGGCGTCATGCCGCTGTTCGCGCTGGCCAATGCCGGCGTCGGCCTCGATGGCGTCGACGCGGGCCACGCCGGAGCCACCGCAGTCACCGCCGGCGTGTTCCTCGGCCTCGTGATCGGCAAGCCGCTCGGCATCGTCGCGGCGAGCTGGCTCGCCGTCAAAGCCGGCTGGTGCCGGCTTCCTGACGGCGTGTCGTGGCGCGGCGTGGTGCTGGTCGGCCTGCTCAGCGGCATCGGCTTCACGATGTCGATCTTCATCGGCATGCTGGCCTTCGAAGACGACTCCCTGCTGGCCGCCGCCAAGCTCGGCGTCCTGCTCGCCTCGGTTTGCGCCGCCCTGCTCGGATTCGCCTGGGCCCTGCTGGCGATGCGCCGGCGCGGCGGGCGCGACACGCCGGCGGCCTAGCCACGGCATGGCGCCCTGCTGCGCATTGCCGCACCGCGACCAAGGTCGTAGCGAGGAGCCCGCCGCACTGGCCTAGGATGACCGGCCACGACCCGGGAGGAGCGGCCATGCGCTACGAGGACGTCTACCGCCGATCGATCGACGATCCCGAATCGTTCTGGGCCGGGCAGGCCGAGGCGATCCACTGGCACGTGCGCCCGCGCACGATCCTCGAATACACCGATCCGCCGTTCCGGCGCTGGTTCGCCGGCGGCGAAACCAATCTCTGCTTCAATGCCGTCGACCGCCATCTCGACGCGCGCGGCGACCAGCTCGCCCTCGTCGCCGTGTCGAGCGAGACCGGCGTCACCCGCGAGATCTCCTACCGCGAACTGCATCGCGAGGTGAACACGTTCGCCGCCGTGCTGGGTTCGCTCGGCGTCGGCAAGGGCGATCGCGTCGTCATCTACATGCCGAACATCGCCGAAGCGGTGTTCGCGATGCTCGCCTGTGCGCGCATCGGCGCCGTGCATTCGGTCGTGTTCGGCGGCTTCGCCGCGCACAACCTCGCCCTGCGCATCGACGACGCGAAACCGGAGCTGCTGATCGCCGCCGATGCCGGCATGCGCGGCGGCAAGGTGATTGCGTACAAGCCGCTGGTCGACGAGGCACTCGCCGCCGCCAGCCATCCACCCGCGCACGTGCTGATCGTCGACCGCGGCCTCGATCCGGGCCATGCCGTGGTGGCGGGACGCGACCTCGACTACGCGACCCTGCGCCACCGGCACGAAGGCAGCGAGGTGCCGGTCACCTGGCTCGAATCGAACGAGCCGAGCTACCTGCTGTACACCTCCGGCACCACCGGCAAGCCGAAGGGCGTGCAGCGCGACGTCGGCGGCCACGCGGTGGCGATGGCGTTGTCGATGCGCACCGTCTACGACGTCGGCCCCGGCCAGGTCATGTTCTCGACCTCGGATGTCGGCTGGGCGGTCGGCCATTCCTACAACGTCTACGGGCCGCTGATCGCCGGCGCCACCTCGATCCTCTACGAGGGCCTGCCGACGAATCCCGATCCGGGCGTGTGGTGGAGCCTCGTCGAAAAGTACCGCGTGCGCACGATGTTCTCCTCGCCGACCGGCATCCGCGTGCTGAAGAAGCAGGATCCCGCGTTCCTGAAGAAGCACGACCTGTCCTCGCTGAAATGGCTGTTCCTGGCCGGCGAACCGCTCGACGAACCGACCGCGCAATGGATCAGCGAGGGCATCGGCAAGCCGGTCATCGACAACTACTGGCAGACCGAGACCGGCTGGCCGGTGCTGACCCTGCTGCCGGGCCTCGACCTCAAGCCGGTCAAGTTCGGTTCGCCGGGCCTGCCGAATCTCGGCTACCGGCTGCGCGTCATCAACGAAACGACCGGCGAGGATGCCCGCCCGCACGAGAAGGGCGTGCTGGTGATCGAACCGCCGCTGCCGCCGGGTTGCATGACGACGGTGTGGAACGACGACCCGCGCTTCCTCTCCAGCTACTTCGGCCATTTCCGCCAACTGCTGTACAGCTCGCTCGACTGGGCCGTGCGCGACGAGGACGGCTACACCTTCATCCTCGGCCGCACCGACGATGTCATCAATGTCGCCGGGCACCGCCTCGGCACGCGCGAGATCGAGGAGTCGGTGGCCAGCCACCCCGGCGTCGCCGAAGCGGCGGTGGTCGGCGTGCAGGACGAACTGAAGGGCCAGGTGCCGATCGTGTTCGCCACGCTCAAGCAGTCGAACACCGACGCTGCGGACGAGGTCGCCCGCGGCATGCTGAAGTGCGTCGTCGACCAGCTCGGCGGGGTCGCCCGGCCGGCGCGGGTCTACCTCGTCAACGCCCTGCCGAAGACGCGTTCGGGCAAGCTGTTGCGCCGCTCGCTGCAGGCGCTCGCCGAACAGCGCGATCCGGGCGACCTGTCGACGCTCGATGACCCGAACGCGCTCGAGGAAATCCGCCGCGTGCTCGAGCGCGGGCCCGACGGAGGCGCCTGAGCACGTCGCCGGCTCGCCGCCATCCGGGGCTTTGCAGGTGCCATCGCGCAACGAAGGCTGCGTGCATCCGTGCATGCGGACCACGAATGCGCGGCAGCCACCTATAATGCGGCCTGCCAACGAGGGACCCTCCATGACATCGTCTTCTTCCGCCGGCGCGCGATTCCGCAGCGCCGTTGCCGCCGAGTCGCCGCTGCAGGTCATGGGCGCGATCACCGCCTATGCCGGCCTGATGGCCCGGCGCGTCGGCTATCAGGCGCTGTACCTGTCCGGCGGCGGCGTCGCGGCGAATTCACTCGGCATGCCCGATCTCGGCATCAGCACGATGGAAGATGTGCTGACCGATGCGCGGCGCATCGTCGAGGCGACCGGCATGCCCTTGCTCGTCGACATCGATACCGGCTGGGGTGGCGCGTTCAACATCGGCCGCACGATCCGCTCGTTCGAGCGCATCGGTGTCGCCGCCGTGCACATGGAAGACCAGGTCGGGCAGAAGCGCTGCGGTCACCGTCCGGGCAAGGAAGTCGTCCCGACCTCCGAAATGGTCGATCGCGTGAAATCGGCCGTCGATGCGCGCCGGGATACGGCGTTCGTGATCATGGCGCGCACCGACGCGGCGGCGGTCGAAGGCATCGATTCGGCGATCGAGCGCGCGCAGGCCTACGTCGAGGCCGGAGCGGACATGATCTTCCCCGAGGCGATGACCTCGCTGGACGACTACCGGCGCTTCCGCGCGGCGGTCAAGGTGCCGATCCTCGCCAACCTGACCGAGTTCGGCTCGACGCCGTTCTTCACGACCGATGAACTGCGCGATGCGAATGTCGACATCGCCCTGTACTGCTGCGGCGCATATCGGGCGATGAACAAGGCCGCCCTGCACTTCTACGAAACGGTGCGACGCGAAGGCACGCAGAAGAACATCATCGACCGCCTGCAGACCCGTGCCGAGCTCTACGACTTTCTCGGCTACCACGCCTACGAACAGAAACTCGATGCCCTGTTCGCCGAAAAGAAATGAACACCGCCCTTGCATGACCACGGAGACGATCGATGAGTGACAGCGCAACCGCGACACCGGCCTTCAAACCGAAGAAGTCCGTCGCGCTGAGCGGCACCGCTGCAGGCAACACGGCGCTGTGCACGGTCGGCCGCAGCGGCAACGACCTGCACTACCGTGGCTACGACATCCTCGATGTCGCCGGCGCCTGCGAGTTCGAGGAGATCGCCTTTCTGCTCGTGCACGGCAAGCTGCCGAATGTCGCCGAACTGGCCGGCTACAAGGCGAGGCTGAAGGCGCTGCGCGGGATTCCCGCCGGCGTGAAAGCCGTGCTCGAGCAGTTGCCGCCGTCGGCGCATCCGATGGACGTCATGCGCACCGCCGTGTCCACGCTCGGCTGCGTCGCCCCGGAGAAGGACGACCACAATCATCCGGGCGCGCGCGACATCGCCGACAAGCTGATGGCCTCGCTCGGTTCGATGCTGCTGTACTGGTACCACTACAGCCACAACGGCAGGCGCATCGACACCGACACCGACGACGATTCGATCGGCGGCCACTTCCTGCACCTGTTGCACGGGACGAAACCGCGCGATTCCTGGGTGCGCGCGATGCACACCTCGCTGATCCTCTACGCCGAGCACGAGTTCAATGCGTCCACTTTCGCCGCGCGCGTGATCGCCGGCACCGGCAGCGACATGCATTCGTGCATCGCCGGCGCGATCGGCGCCCTGCGCGGCCCGAAGCACGGCGGCGCCAACGAGGTCGCCTTCGAGGTGCAGAAGCGCTACGAGACCGCCGACGAGGCCGAGGCCGACATCAAGGCGCGCGTCGAACGCAAGGAAGTCGTGATCGGCTTCGGCCATCCGGTATACACCGTCGGCGACCCGCGCAACCAGGTCATCAAGGACGTCGCGCGCGCGCTGTCGGCCGAGCAATCGAACATGAAGATGTTCGACATCGCCGAACGCCTCGAGACGGTCATGTGGGACATCAAGAAGATGTTCCCGAATCTCGACTGGTTCAGCGCGGTGAGCTACCACATGATGGGCGTGCCGACGGCGATGTTCACCCCGCTGTTCGTCATCGCGCGCACCTCCGGCTGGAGCGCGCACGTGATCGAGCAGCGCATCGACGGCAAGATCATCCGCCCGAGCGCGAACTACACCGGCCCCGAGGATCTCGCGTTCGTGCCGTTGGCGCGGCGCTGACTTGAAGCGAGGGAGAGGGGCGAGGGGCGAGGGCTCGAAACTCGAAGAGCGGGACAAGATTGCGAGTGCGCTACAGCAGTCGGCTGTACCACGTTCACGCACACGAGCAGACTCGATCGTCGAGCCCTCGCCCCTCGCCCCTCCCCCTCGCTGTCGCCCCTAGCCCCTAGCCCCTAGCCCCTAGCCCCTAGCCCCTCAGTCAACGCCATTGTCGAAGATGCGATCCGGCAGCAACGCGGGTCCGCCGACGAACAGGATGTTGGAAGGGTCGTTGCGGTAGTTGCCCTGGCGGCGGGCGTCGATGGCCAGTTCCCAGGTCTGCGCGTCGATCCGCCGCGCGCCGGCGAAGGTGTACCAGCCGAAGGTCGTGGCATCGCCCGGCGTGCGCGGGCCGTAGTTGCGCCAGGCCCAGCGGTCGTCGAACGAGGCGCCATGGAAGGTGACGCGCACGGTCGCCATCGCGCAAGCGGGCAGCGAGAAGCTCGCCAGGCCCCACGGATCGTGACTGCCGGCGGCACCGGCCGGATCCGGTGGATACAGCGATGCGGCAAGGCTGCCGGCATCGTTGACCTGGGTGCACTCGCCCGCCATGAGTGCGATCGTCGAGCCGACGCTGCCGACGCCCTGCGCTACCGGCTCGGTCGGCACGGCGGCACTCGCCGGCGCACCGAGCGAGGCCACGCCGCGCTGCTGCGCATCGGGGATGCCGTCGCCGTTGCCGTCGCCGCCGAGCACGCTCGCCTCGACCGCGCTCGGCGAGCCGTCGGCATCCTCGTCGGGCGCGGCGGTGTAGTCCCACACGCCGCTGTTGGTGCCGGCGAGGATTCTCGGCGCGGCGCCGGCCGCGCGCGCCGGCATCGCCAGCGAGGTCGCCGCATACGCGGGCAGGCCGATGCTCAGCGAATTCCAGCTCGCGCCGCCGTTGGTCGAGCGGTAGACGCCACCGGGATTGGCGCCATCGCCGCCGGTGCCGGCGTAGATCGTCTCGCCGGTCGCATCGACCGGATCGATGTACAGGGCGCGCACATCCTGGCCGGCAATGCCGGTGCTGGCTTCAAACCAGTTCGCGCCGCCGTCGGTGGTCTTGTAGACACGGCCGTTGATCGGATCCGAGTACAGGTTGACCACGGCGGCATACAGGATCTGCGGGTTGGCCGGATTGATCGCCATCGCGAGCACGTCACCCTGTGAAGTGCCCGGTCCGAACTGGGTCGGCAGGCCGTTGCTGCGATGGACCCAGGTGGCGCCGCCGTCGGTGGAGCGGAACACGCCATTGGCGATGGTCGGGAACGGACCGCTGACCGGGTCGAAGTACGCGGCAATGAAGCTGCCGATGTAGATGGTCTGCGTGTTCGAGGGATCGAAGACGATCGGATTGATGCCGCCCATCCAGGCTTCGTGGCCGAGGGCGACGTCGAGGACCTCGCCGAGCGGCAGGCCCGCCTCCGATGCCGTCCAGTTCGCACCCGCGTCGGTGCTCTTGTAGACGCGCGCCGACCGGTACGGATCGCCCACCAGGAGGCCGCGCACGCCGCTGCCGCCGGCGAACAGCGTGCGCAGCGGTGCACCACCGACCGGACACGGACCGGTCGGCGGCGGTGCGACGCACGAACGCGGATCGAGCGCGATCGTGCGCACCGTGCCCATTTCACGCGCGCCATTGACTTCGGCGATGCCGTTGTCGATGGTCGTCCACGAATTGCCGCCGTCGGTGCTCTTGTACAGGCCGCCGTCCTTGGCGCTGAGCGGCCCCAGCAGGCGTTCCGAGCGTCCACCGGCGTAGGCCGTGAACGGCTCGGCGGTGAGCGGATCGTTGTCCACGGACGTGCGGTCGATCGTGATCGAGCGGATCTGTTCGGCGTTGAGGCCGTTGAGCGCGTTTTCCCAGGTCAGGCCCGCGTCGGGGGATTTCTGGATCGCGCGCGTGGTCGTGAACGAATCGCCCTGGCCGGCAAGCACGACGCTGCCCGGACCGGTGTCGAGCGGATGCGCGGCGAGGGCGCGGATGTTGACCGACTGGTAGTTGTTGTTGATCGCGCTCCAGTTCGTGCCGCCGTTGGTCGAACGGAACAGGCCGCCATACTGCGTGCCGAGCCACAGGTTCGGCACCACCGGGAACGACGGGTGCAGGATCAGCGTGGACGCCTGCGCCGGATCGACGCCGTTGACGCTGAGGCCGCTGGCGACGCCCCAGCTCGTCCACGCCGGCGCGGCATCCGCCAGATTGGTCGTCATGTGCACGCCGCTCTTGCGACAGGCAACGAGCAGGCCTTGCGAATTGTTCGGATGCGCGAACATGGCGTCGATGCTGCCGCATTCCGCGGAGCCGCCCGGTGCGCCACGCAGCGCCCAGGTCGCACCGCCATCGGTCGAGAACTCGATCTGGGCACCGTCGGCGATTGCGAGGCGCTGGCTGTCCGCCGGCCACAGGGCCCAGGAAAACGCGTTGAAGAGTGATTGCACGGTCGCCGTTGGCGCCCAGGTGGTTCCGCCGTCGGTGCTGCGGATGACCAGCGCGCCGCCGAACACGCCGGGGTCGGCATAGCGGAGGCTTGCGTGGAGCGTGCCGTCCGCGGCGTACTCGATCCGCTGGGGGTAGATGCCGGCGGTGCCGGCCGCCGGGCCGCTCCAGCTGTTGCCGCCGTTGGTCGAGGTGAAGATGCCGCTGTCGCTGACGAGGGCGAGGTCGGTCGTCGAACCTCGCCGCAGGGCGAGATCGCGCGCGTAGACGTTGGCCGGCAAGGCCGGCAACTGCACCCACAGGTCACCGGCGTTGCCCGAACGGAACACGCGGTTGCCGCTCGGCAGGTAGAGCACCGGTGCACCGGTGGCCACGGCGATGTCGCCGAAGTATGCCCCGCTGACCAGGCCGACCTCGATGCGCTGCCACGACGAGCCGCCGCTGACGCTGCGGAACACGCCGCCGCTGCCGACCGCAAACAACGTGTTCGGCGCAGCCTCGTAGACGGCAAGGGCATTGACCGTGCCGCCGTAGGGGCCGGTCGTGCTCCAGCTGCCGACCGCGGCGAAGACCGGCGCGGCGAGGAGACCGCAAGCGAGCGTGGCAAGCGCGCGCGGCATGGAGGCGGATTTCAGGTCGATGTTCATCTGGGTACCCCGGAAGTGACTCAACGAGGCTAATACGCAATGCGGCGCGTCATGACGACAGGATCGAGCCTGCAGGTGTGATCCGATCGACATTGCCGGCACGAAGGCGTCGACACTCGGGGCTGCTCGGGGCAGCCGCGTTCGCGGCTGGAGCCGCTCCCGCGCCCCCCTGGATTTGCGCGAGCGGCCTCAGCCGCGATGAACCTTGTTCAAGGCATCTCCTGCGTCGACGGCAAGCGCGTTCAGAGGCGCGCGCCGAGCCGCGTGCCCTGGTCGATCGCGCGCTTGGCGTCGAGCTCCGCAGCGACATCGGCGCCGCCGATGACATGCACGACCACGCCGCGGGCGGCCAGCGCATCGGCAAGGGCGCGATTCGGCTCCTGGCCGGCGCAGACGACGACATGGTCGACCGGCAGCACGCGCGAGGTGCCCTCGACGGTGATGTGCAGGCCGTCGTCGTCGAATCGCTCGTAGCCGACGCCGCCGAGCATCGTCACCTGCTTCGAGCGCAGGGTCGCCCGGTGCACCCATCCGCTGGTGCGGTTTAGCCGGCGCCCCGGTGCACCCGCGGTGCGCTGCAGCAGCCAGACCGTGCGCGCAGGCGGCTCCGGTGCGGCCGCGGCCAGCCCGCCCGGGGCACGGTGGGCGAGGTCGACGCCCCATTCGCGGGTCCAGCGGGCGATGTCGGTGCTCGGCGACGGCGCCGGTTCGACGAGGAACTCGGCGACGTCGAAGCCGATGCCGCCGGCACCGACGACCGCCACGCGCGCGCCGACCGCATGGTTGCCGCGCAGCACGTCGACGTAGCTCAGCACGCGCGGATCGTCGCTGCCGGGCCAGTCGACGGCGCGTGGAACCACACCGGTGGCGACGATCACGGCATCGAACCCGGCCGCGGCGAGATCGCCGGCAGCGACCTGCCTGCCGAGGCGGACGTCGACGCCGGCATCGGCGAGGCGATGGCGGAAGTGGCGCAGGGTCTCGTCGAACTCCTCCTTGCCGGGAATGCGGCGGGCCATGTCGAACTGGCCACCGATCGCATCCGCCGCATCGAACAGGACCACCGCATGGCCGCGTTCGGCCAGCGTGCAGGCCGCCGCCAACCCGGCCGGACCGGCACCGACCACGGCAAAGCGGCGCGGCACGGCGGTGGCCTCGATCTTCAGGACGGTTTCGTGGCAGGCGCGTGGATTGACCAGGCAACTGGCGGTCTTCTGCTCGAACACATGGTCGAGGCAGGCCTGGTTGCAGGCAATGCAGGTATTGATGCGGTCGCTGCGGCCGCTGCGCGCCTTCGCCACCCAGTCGGGATCGGCCAGCAGCGGACGCGCCATCGACACCATGTCGGCATCGCCGTCGCGCAGGATGCGCTCGGCCACGTCGGGCATGTTGATGCGGTTGGTGGCGACCAGCGGAATCGTCACTTCGGGCTTGAGCTTGCGCGTGATCGCGCTGAACGCCGCCCGCGGCACCGAGGTGACGATGGTCGGCACGCGCGCCTCGTGCCAGCCGATGCCGGTGTTGATGATCGTCGCCCCGGCCGCCTCGACGGCGCGGGCGAGGCTGACGATGTCGCTCCATTCCTGTGCGTCGTCGACGAGGTCGAGCATCGACAGGCGGTAGATGATGATGAAATCGCCGCCGACCGCCGCGCGCGTGCGCCGCACGATCTCCACCGGCAGGCGCATGCGCCGCGCCGCGTCACCGCCCCAGGCGTCGTTGCGCCGGTTCGTGCGTGCGGCGATGAACTGGTTGATGAGGTAGCCCTCGGAGCCCATGATCTCGACGCCGTCGTAGCCGGCCTCGCGGGCCAGCACCGCGCAATGGACGAAATCGCGGATGGTCCGCTCGATCGTGCCGGCGCTCGCCTCGCGCGGCGTGAACGGCGTGATCGGCGCCTTCACCCGCGACGGCGCGACCGCCAGCGGATGGAAGGCATAGCGCCCGGCATGCAGGATCTGCAGGCAGATGCGCCCGCCCTCGGCATGCACGGCCCGTGTGACCAGACGATGCCGGCGCACATGCCAGGGCATCGACAGGCGTCCGCCGAACGGCTTGAGCCAGCCCTCGATGTTCGGCGCGATGCCGCCGGTGACCATCAGCCCGACCCCGCCGCGGGCGCGCTCGGCGAAATACGCCGCCAGCCGCGGAAAGTCGCCGGCGCGATCCTCCAGCCCGGTGTGCATCGAACCCATCAGCACGCGGTTCGGCAGGGTCGTGAAGCCGAGGTCGAGCGGAGCGAACAGGTGCGGATGATCCACGGTGACCGGCCCATCGTTCAAACGAGCGTTCGAGAGTGCCCGTAGGCGCATCGGCTTGGCAAGCATCCGCACCGCGGCGGATCCTGCGGTGCCGGCGTCCGCCGCGGACCGGCGGACGGGCGCGTGCGCAGCTGCCGGATCCGGGCCCAGGTTCCGGCAAGGGTCACCGCGGCTGCGCAAACGGGTAGAATCCGGGCCGGTCCGGTTTCTCATTCACCGCGGGTGACCAACCCGGGGTTAGTGGACTGTTCAGAATTCTTTATGATTTTTCGTTAAAATCCTGTTCGTCTTGCGCACAGGTGGCGTACCATTGCCGCGGACAGTGTGTCATGGTCCTGCGCCGCCGGTCGGTGCCGGAACAGCAAAAACCAAGAACGAGGAGACTGCAATGAATCACAAGGCCTTGAGTGTGCTCATCGCCGCGGCAATGCTCGGCGGTGCTGCATCCGTTGCGACGGCCCAGGACGGCAGCTGGTACCTTGCCCCGCGCATCGGCGTGGTTGCGCCGGACAGCAACCGCAACACCGACGAATCGCTTTACACCGGCATCGGCATCGGCTGGTGGGTCAACCCGAATTTCGCCGTCGACTTCGAGTACGGCATCAACAACGCCGACTGGGAAAACAACTCGTTCCGCTCGGGTCACGAGTGGGAGAGCGTCAGCGTCGGCGTGACCGGCCGCTGGTTCTTCGGCGAGCAGGGTTCGTCGTGGCGTCCGTACGTCCTCGCCGGCGTCGGCGCGCTGCGCCACACCGGCTACTCGGGCTTCATCCAGGAAGGTGGCTGGGATCCGATGGCCACCGTCGGTGGCGGTATCCAGTACAGCCTGTCCGACCGCGTTGCCCTGCGCGGCGAACTCGCTGCCCGCTGGGACGCGGATGACAACACCCAGCGCGGCCAGTTCATCGGTGCCGGCGACCACAGCAACTACGTGGACGGCATCGCCACGATCGGCGTGACGATCGGCTTCGGTGGCACCACCCCGCCGCCGCCGCCGCCGGCTGCCGAACCGCCGCCGCCGCCCCCGCCGCCGCCCGCCGAGGAAGTCCCGGCTGCCACGCCGATCACCATCGACCTGCGCGGCGTGAACTTCAAGTTCGACCGTCCGAAGACCGGCGAAGGCAACATCACGCCGACCCTGCAGGAGCCGACCGCCGACTCGATCGCGATCCTCGACCAGGCCGTCGACGTGCTGACGCGCAACCCGGACGTCCGCGTTGAACTCGCCGGCCACACCGACTCGATCGGCAGCGACGAGTACAACCAGAGCCTGTCGGAGCGTCGCGCGCAGATCGTCTATGACTACCTGACCTCGCATGGCGTCAGCGCCAGCCAGATCACGGGCGTCGTGGGCTTCGGCGAGAGCCGTCCGATCGACACCAACGACACCAAGGAAGGCCGCGCGCGCAATCGCCGCACGGAGCTGGGCGTGCAGCAGTAATCGCACCCCGCAAGTCGAGCAACACGAAAAGGCCCCGCTTCGGCGGGGCCTTTTTTCTTGCGCGAATCCGGCGGGCTTCGTCGCGATGGCGGAGTTCCGGCTGCGGCAAACCGCGCCGGCGCAGCCACACCGGGGCGGTCGATGCGCATCCGGTTGTCGTCGATTTCGTCGCCGGCACGGGGATTGCCGCGCGCGGACCGCGGTCATCCGTCCGCGGGCGGCGGCGCGAATGCTGCACCGGGCCTTGCACCACCCCGCCTGCCTTGGTATCAGTGGAAACCATCAGTCGTGGCGCGGGATCGATCCTCGCTGCGGCATCGCGCAAGCCGGCACTGGATCCGGATTCCGCGCGAGGCCTTCGCAGCGAGCCCACGCACCCGCCATCGCGGGGCGTCACGCCAATCCCGTGCGAACCCAGGCCGGAATCCGGCCGACACGGACGCCCCCGGGCGGACCGTGATCCAGTGGAGACACCCATGCCCACCGCCGCCACCTTCGAGATCGAATACCTGCAATACCTCGATGCCGATGGCGGGCTGACGCGCAGTGACCTGCCGGCCTTCGCCCGCGACACGCGCCAGCTCGTCAAGCTCTATCAGGAAATGCTGATGGCGCGCATCTTCGACACCAAGGCGATCGCCCTGCAGCGCACCGGCAAGCTCGGCACCTATGCGCCGTGCCTCGGACACGAGGCGACCTATCTGGCGATCGGCAGTTCGATGCAGGAAGACGACGTGTTCGCGCCGAGCTATCGCGAGTACGGCGCGCAGTTCCACCGCGGCGTGAAACCGCGCGAACTGCTGCTGTACTGGGGTGGCGACGAGCGCGGCAACGACTTCTCCGGCCCCGCGCACGACTTTGCCTGGTGCGTGCCGATCGGCACCCAGTGCCTGCATGCGGCCGGTTCCGCGCTGGCCTTCAAGATCCGCAAGGAGCCGCGGGTTGCCGTGTGCACGATCGGCGACGGCGGTTCGTCGAAGGCCGACTTCAACAGCGCACTCAACGTCACCGGCGCGATGCAGTTGCCGCTGGTGGCGGTGATCGTCAACAACCAGTGGGCGATTTCGGTGCCGCGCAACGCGCAGACCGGCGCGAAGACGCTGGCCCAGAAGGGCATCGCCGCCGGCCTCGAATGCCTGCAGGTCGACGGCAACGACCTCATCGCCATGCGCGCGGCGATGGATCACGCGATCAAGCGCGCACGCCACGGTCATGGCGGCATGTGCATCGAGGCGGTGACCTATCGCCTGTCCGACCACACCACCGCCGACGACGCGCGTCGCTACCGCGGCGAACAGGAAGTGAAGGATGCATGGGCACGCGAACCGCTGAAGCGCATGAAGGCCTACCTGATGTCGCTCAATGCATGGACCGAAGACGAGGAAACCGCGTGGAAGGAACAGTGCACGCGCTACGTCGACGCCGAAGTGAACGCCTATCTGGAAACGAAGGCGCAACCGGTGGAGGCCATGTTCGACTACACCTATGCCGAGTTGCCGCCTGACCTTGTCGCGCAGCGCGCTGAAGCGGTTGGCAGCGTGGGCCAGGAACGAGGATCCAGGGGCTAGGGGCCAGGGGCTGGCGCGCGAAAACCGGATGCCGACAGAACCGATGACGCCCAATCCCGCACACCCTGCTTCCGCCTCGAGCCCCGACCCCGTGCAACGTCGAACCATGCGCCCTAGTCCCCAGCCCCTAGCCCCTAGCCCCTCGCCCCCAGCCCCTCGCCCCTAGCCCCTCGCCCCCAGCCCCCAGACCCTATCCCCATGGCCCAGATCACCCTCATCGAAGCCGTCACCCAGGCCCTTGCCTGGGAGATGGCCCATGATCCCTCGGTCGTCGTCCTCGGCGAGGACGTCGGCGTCAACGGCGGCGTGTTCCGCGCCACCCTCGGCCTGATCGATCGCTTCGGCGCCGGGCGCGTGATCGACACGCCGCTCGACGAGACCACGATCGCCGGCCTCACCGTCGGCCTTGCCGCGCAGGGCATGAAGCCGGTCGCGGAAGCGCAGTTCGAGGGCTTCATCTACGCGATGCTCGAACACGTCATCTGCCATGCCGCGCGCTTCCGCAACCGTACGCGCGGACGCATGACCGTGCCGGCGGTCTGGCGTGCACCGTGGGGCGGCGGCATCCGCGCCCCGGAGCACCATTCCGAAGCCAACGAGGCGATCTTCACCAACGTGCCGGGACTGCGCGTGGTGCTGCCGTCGTCGCCGGCGCGCGCCTACGGCCTGCTGCTCGCCTCGATCCGCGATCCCGATCCGGTGATCTTCTTCGAACCCAAGCGCATCTACCGGCAGTACAAGGAAGAGGTGCCCGACGACGGTGAAGCGCTGCCGCTCGACGTCTGCTTCGTGCTGCGGGATGGCAGCGACGTCACCCTCGTCACCTGGGGCGCACAGGTCAAGGAAACCCTCGAGGCGGCCGACCTGCTCGCCGCCGAAGGCATCCACGCCGAGGTCATCGACGTCGCCACGCTGAAGCCGCTCGACTTCGACACGATCCACGAATCGGTGCGCAAGACCGGGCGTTGCGTGATCGTCCACGAGGCCCCGCGCACGGCCGGCTTCGGTGCCGAGATTGCCGCGCGCCTCGCCGAGCACGCCCTCTACGACCTCGTTGCCCCGATCGAGCGGGTGACCGGCTATGACACCCACATTCCGCTGTTCCGCCTGGAAATGAAGTACCTGCCGAGCGTCGAGCGCATCGTCGCCGCTGCGCGCCGCACGCTCGCCGTGAGCTGAGCCAAGGATCCGAACGATGAGCGAAACCAAGCAATTCCTGCTGCCCGACCTCGGCGAAGGCCTGCCCGACGCCACCATCGTCGAATGGTCGGTGAAGGTCGGTGACACGATCCGGCTCGACGAGCCGCTGGTCTCGATGGAGACGGCCAAGGCCGTCGTCGAGGTGCCGTCGCCGTACTCGGGCAAGGTGGTGAAACTGTTCGGCGCGGCCGGCGATGTCATCGTCACCGGCGCGCCGCTGGTCGAGATCGCGCTCGACGCGAACCTGCCGCAGCGTGCCGAAGCGGAGGCCACCGGTCACCACCATGCGCCCGCACCGGCCAAGGCGGCACCGCCGCCGCCGGCGCCGGCCGCTGCGAGCGCCGGAGCCGGCGCGCGTGCCGACTCCGGCACCGTGGTCGGCGCGATGGAGGCCGGCAGCCACGTGCATGCCGAACAGGCTTCCGACGTCGGCGGCGTCAAGGCCGTGCCGGCGGTGCGCGCACTGGCGAAGAAGCTCGGCGTCGACCTCACGCGGGTGGCACCGAGTGGCGCCGGCGGCGTGGTCACCCTGCAGGACGTCAAGCAGGCGGCCGCGAGCGGCACGGCGCGCGTCGGCGCGCGCAGCGTGACCGGCGCTGGTCCGGCAGCGCTGCAGGCTTCCCCTCCGGACGTGCCGGCATCCACGCAGCGGGCACCTGCTGCCGACGGCAGAAGGGAAGATCAGCGCACCGCGCTGTCGGCAGCCGGCAAGCCGATGCGCACGCAGCCGCCCGGCGTCAGCGCCAGCGGCCAACCCGAACCGCTCAAGGGCGTCCGCCGCAACATGGCGCGGGTGATGGCCGATGCACACGCCAGGGTCGTGCCGACCACGCTCTGCGACGACGCCGACATCCACGCCTGGCAGCCCGGCAACGACATCACCGTGCGCCTGATCCGGGCGATGGTCGCGGCCTGCAAGGCGGTGCCGGCACTGAATGCCTGGTTCGACGGCGACAACCTCGTGCGCACCCTGCATCCGCATGTCGACATCGGCATCGCCGTCGATACCGACGACGGCCTGTTCGTGCCGGCCCTGCGCAATGCCGACGTGCTCGATGCGAACGGACTGCGCCAGGCAATCAACCGCCTGCGCCAGCAGGTCATGGACCGCAGCATTCCAGCCGAGGAACTGAAAGGCTACACGATCTCGCTGTCGAACTTCGGCGTGTTCGCCGGGCGCTACGCGACACCGGTGGTGGTGCCGCCGACGGTGGCGATCATCGCCGCCGGCAAGGGCCGCCACCAGATGACGCCGGTGATGGGCGGCTTCGAATCGCACAAGGTCATCCCGCTGTCGCTGACCTTCGATCACCGTGCCGCCACCGGCGGCGAAGCGGCGCGCTTCCTCAAGATCCTGCTCGACGATCTCGCCCTGCCGCGCTGACAGGCCGTCTCCGCAAAGCGCTTTTCTCCGTGTGCTCCGTGTTCCAGGCTTTCGCTTTCGCTCAGGATCGAATCAGAAGCCCGAAACACGGAGCACACAGAGCACACGGAGGAGAAGCCGGATATCGGGCCTTCGTGGTTCAGTCGTTCGTTTTTGCCGGGGCGTGTTCCGTGTAGCCGACCACGTCGAGGCCGAAGCCGGCCAGGCCGACGAGACGGCGTGGCGTACCGAGCACGCGCAGGTGACGCACGCCGAGGTCGGCGAGGATCTGCGCGCCGAGGCCGTGGCGACGCCATTCGTGCACGGGATCGGCGCTGTTCGCGGGCGCAATGCCGGCGAGCGCATCGAGCACGGCCGCGTCGCCCTCGCCTTCGCTCAGCACGACGACGACACCGCGGCCTTCGTCGGCGATGCGGCGCAGCGCCGCGGTAACGGTGAGGCCGAGATCGTCGCGGCGCAGGTGCAGCACGTCGCTCAAGGTGTTGCGCACGTGCACGCGCGTCAGCACCGGCTCGCCGTCGTCGATGCAGCCCCGCACGAGCGCGTAGTGCAGCGCCTTCTGCACGAGATCGCGCCAGACCACGAGGCGGAACGCGCCGAACTCGGTATCGACCTCGACGTCGCGCAGGCGCTCGACGGTCTTTTCGGTTTCCAGGCGATGGCGGATGAGGTCGGCGATCGTGCCGATCTTCAAACCGTGCTTCGCGGCGAAGGCCTCGAGCGCGGGACGCCGTGCCATGGTGCCGTCATCGGCGAGGATTTCGACCAGCACGCCGGCCGGCTCCAGTCCTGCCAGCGCCGCCAGATCGGTCGCCGCTTCGGTGTGGCCGGCGCGCACCAGCACGCCACCGGGCTGTGCGGTCAGCGGGAAGATGTGCCCTGGCTGCGACAGGTGCTCGGCGCGCGCGCCGGGCGCGACCGCCGTGCGGATCGTGTGCGCGCGGTCGTGGGCGGAAATGCCGGTGGTCACCCCTTCCGCGGCCTCGATCGACACGGTGAAGTTGGTGTGGTGTGGCGAGGTGTTGTCGAGCACCATCGGCTTGAGGCCGAGCTGGCGGCAACGCGCCGCGGTCAGCGACAGGCAGACCAGTCCGCGCGCCTCGCGCACCATGAAGTTGACGTCCTCGGGACGCACCTTCTCCGCCGCCATGACGAGGTCACCCTCGTTCTCGCGGTCCTCGTCGTCGAGGATGACGACCATGCGCCCGGCGCGGATGTCGTCGATGAGGTCGGGAATCGCGGAAAAGCCCATGGACAGGTCTCTGGTTGGCAGTGCGGCAGCAGAAGCGATGAAGATTGAAACACGAAGCACACCGAGCACACGAAGGAAAAGAGGAAATCACCGGATTTTCTCCGTGTGCTCCGTGTGCTCCGTGTTTCAGGCTTCGGCTTCGATCTTGACGCGAAAGCGAAAGACTGAAACACGAAGCACACGGAGTAGAAGCGAAATACTGGACTGTCCTTGCTTCGTGGCCTTCGTGTTTGCGTCGTTCCGAGTCCGCTTCGATCACTGGTCAGGCGCGATCCGCGGTACCCAGTCGCTCGGCATAGCGGGCGATCAGGTCGACTTCGATGTTGACCGCATCGCCGACGCGGCGCTGGCCGAAGGTCGTCACCGCCTGCGTGTGCGGAATCAGGTTGACCGCGAAGCGCGCGCCGTCGACGGCATTGACGGTGAGGCTGGCGCCGTCGACGCAGACCGAACCCTTGACCGCGATATAGCGTGCGAGCGCGACGGGTGCGGCGAAGGTCCAGCGTTGCGAACGTGCGTCGCCCTCGATGGCGACGACTTCGCCGACGCCGTCGACGTGGCCGCTGACCAGATGGCCGCCGAGGCGGTCGGACAAACGCAGGGCTTTTTCCAGGTTGACCGCCGCACCTGCCGGCAGCCTGCCGAGCGTGGTCAAGGCGAGGGTCTCGTTGGAGACGTCGGCGGCGAAGCGCGCAGCGTCGATGTCGAGCGCGGTCAGGCAGACGCCGGCGACGGCGATGCTGTCCCCCTCGCGCACGTCGTCGAGTCCGAGCGTGCCGCTGTCGACCAGCAGCCGGCGGTCGCCGGCGCGGGTCTCGATACGCTCGATGGAGCCGATGGCCTGGATGATGCCGGTGAACATTCAATTCTCCGCGAGGGGACGCAGCAACAGGCGCAGGTCGCTGCCGACCATGCGCTGGTCGACCATGCGCAGGCGCCAGGCCGAGAGCATGTCGGCCAGCGGCGGCAGCGTCAGCAGCGGCCGCGCGCTGTCGCCGAGCAGGACCGGCGCGACATACAGCAGCAGTTCGTCGACCAGGCCGGCCGCCAGCCAGGCGCCGCACAGGGTCGGTCCGGCCTCGACCTGCACCTCGTTGCAACCGCGTCGCGCCAGTTCGCGCAGCACGGCCTCGAGATCGAGGCCGCCCGCCGCGGATTCAACCGCGACCCGTTCCACCTGGCCGCTCCCGGCGGTCGCGCCGGCCAATGCGTCATGGAAGACCAGCGTCGGCGCCGCGCCATTGAAGACCTGCACGCTCGCCGGCAGGCGCAGGCTGCGATCGAGGATGACGCGCAACGGCGGTACCGGAGCGGTCGTCACGTCCGTCGCGCCGTCGCCTGCCGGATCGGTGGCGGCGGGCGGCAGCCGCACGGTCAGCGCCGGATCGTCGGCGAGAACCGTGCCGCTGCCGGTCAGGATCGCCGAACTGCGTGCTCGCCAGCGCTGCACGTCGGCCCGCGCGGATTCGCCGGTGATCCATTTCGAACGGCCGTCGGCGAGCGCGGTGCGGCCGTCGAGGCTCATCGCCAGCTTGATGCGCAACCAGGGCCGGCCGCGTTCGACGCGGGCGAAGAAACCGCGATTGAGTTCGCGCGCCTCGGCGCGCAGCAGGCCGGTCTCGACGCCGATTCCGGCGGCGCGCAGGCGATCGAGTGCGCCACCGTTGCGCTGGAACGCATCCTCACCGGCGACGACGACGCGGGCGACGCCGGCAGCGATCAGCGCATCCGCGCACGGCGGCGTGCGTCCGTGCAGGCCGCAAGGCTCGAGCGTCACGTAGGCCGTCGCGCCGCGCGCGTGCGCGCCGGCTTCGGCCAGCGCCAGCACTTCCGCATGCGCTTCGCCGGCACGCCGATGCCAGCCTTCGCCGACGACTTCGTCGCCGTGCGCGAGCACGCAACCGACGCGCGGATTCGGCTGCGTCGAGTACAGGCCGCGGGCGGCAAGGCGCAGCGCGTGCGCCATGTGGGTCGAATCGATGCGGCCGGACATGAGGAATCGGACGCGGGCGGCGGCGTCAGGCGCGCCCCTTGCGCGCGGCGACGACCTCGCCGAGCAGGGGCAGCTGCATGCCCTCGATCGACGGCAGGTCGCGTTCGAGGCGTTCGATCTCCTCGCGGAAGGCCTGCACGTCCTCGAAGCTGCGGTAGACCGAGGCGAAGCGCACGTAGGCGACCTGGTCGAGCTTCTTCAGCTCGCGCATGACCAGCTCGCCGACCCGCAGCGAGGCCAGCTCGCGCTCGCCGCTGCGGCGCAGCTCGTCGACCACCGCGCGCACCGCGGCGTCGACGGCATCGCTCGACACCGGCCGCTTCTGCAGTGCGCGATCGAGGCTCATGCGCAGCTTGTGTTCGTCGAAGGCCTCGCGGCGACCGTCGCTCTTGACGATCGCCGGCATCTTGATCTCGGCCGTCTCGAAGGTGTTGAAACGCTCGCCGCAGTGCTCGCACACGCGCCGCCGGCGGATCGTGCTGCCATCCTCGGACACGCGCGAGTCGACCACCCGGGTGTCATCGTGCTGGCAGAAGGGGCAGTGCATGCTTAGGGGCTAGAGAGGGCGAGGGGCGAGGGGCTAGAGAGGGCTAGGGACGAGGGGCAAGGGCGCGAAAACCGGCCCCCGCCACGGCGGAAATGTACGAAAGCTGCTTTTGTAGCGCCATTGCAATCCTGGTCCGGTCGTGGATTTCTGCGCCCTCGCCCCTCGCCCTAATCCCTGCCATACACGGGATGTCGGCGGCACTGCTCAGCCACCTTCGCGCGCACGGCGGCAAGGACGGCTTCGTCGGCGGGCGCATCGAGGACGTCGGCGATCCAGCCGGCCAGTTCGACGGTGTCGGCTTCGCCGTAGCCGCGGGTGGTGATCGCCGGAGTGCCGAGGCGCAGGCCGGAGGTCACGAACGGCTTCTGCGGGTCGTTCGGCACGGCGTTCTTGTTGACCGTGATGTGGGCCTTGCCGAGCGCGGCTTCGGCGTCCTTGCCGGTGATCGGCTTGCCGATCAGGTCGACCAGCATGAGATGGTTCTCGGTGCCGCCGGAAACGATGCGGTAGCCGCGCGCGAGCAGCGCTCCGGCCATGGCCTTGGCGTTCCTGACCACCTGCTGCTGGTAGGCCTTGAAGGCCGGTTCGAGCGCTTCCTTGAAAGCGACCGCCTTGGCCGCGATGACGTGCATGAGCGGACCGCCCTGGATGCCGGGGAAGACGATCGACTGCAGCTTCTTCTGCAGGTCCTCGCCGGCGCCGCTGGCGACGATGATGCCGCCGCGCGGGCCACGCAGGGTCTTGTGCGTGGTCGAGGTGACCACGTGCGCATGCGGCAGCGGGTTCGGGTAGACGCCGGCGGCGACGAGGCCGGCGACGTGGGCCATGTCGACGAACAGGATCGCGCCGACCTTGTCGGCGATCGCGCGGAAGCGTGCCCAGTCGACCACCTGCGAATACGCGCTGAAACCGGCCACGACCATCTTCGGCTTGTGTTCCACCGCGAGCCGCTCGACTTCGTCGTAATCGATCAGGCCTTCGCCATTCACGCCGTACTGCACGGCATTGAACAGCTTGCCGGAGATATTGACCTTGGCACCGTGGGTCAGGTGGCCGCCATGGGCCAGCGACATGCCGAGGATGGTGTCACCCGGCGCGAGCAGGGCGAGATAGACCGCCTGGTTGGCCTGCGAGCCCGAATGCGGCTGCACGTTGGCGTAGTCGGCGCCGAACAGCTCGCGCACGCGTTCGAGGGCGAGGCGTTCGGCCACGTCGACGTGTTCGCAGCCGCCGTAGTAGCGCTTGCCGGGATAGCCTTCGGCGTACTTGTTGGTCAGCACGCTGCCCTGCGCCTCGAGCACGCGCGGGCTGGCGTAGTTCTCCGAGGCGATCAGCTCGACGTGGTCCTCCTGGCGCTTCGCTTCGGCGGCAATCGCCGCGGCAAGCTCCGGATCGTAGCCCTCGATGCGCGAATCACGTGGAAACATCGTCGCAACCCCGTCCTGGCCGGAAAGACGCCCATGTTACCGCGTTGTGGCACCGCACTGGCAGCGCCAAGGCGGCGAAAGGCGCGCAAAACCGGCGCCGGACATGACCGCACGCGCGCAATCGGCGATAATCGTCGCCTTTCGTCCACGCACGCGGCCCGGGCCCAGCCCGCCGGCCGGCGCGCCCCTTCCCCGGAGTTGGCATGCAGTACATCTACACGATGATCGGCGTCAGCAAGGTCGTCCCGCCAAAGCGCCAGATCATCAAGGACATTTCGCTGTCGTTCTTCCCCGGCGCCAAGATCGGCCTGCTCGGCCTCAACGGCGCCGGCAAGTCGACCGTGCTCAGGATCATGGCGGGCGTCGACACCGACTACCAGGGCGAGGCGCGGCCGCATCCCGGCACCAAGATCGGCTATCTCGAGCAGGAACCGAAGCTCGACCCGGACAAGACCGTGCGCGAGGTCGTCGAGGAAGGCGTCTCCGAGGTCATGAGCGCACAGGCGCGCCTCGACGAGGTCTATGCCGCTTACGCCGAGGAAGGTGCCGACTTCGACAAGCTTGCCGCCGAGCAGCAACGCCTCGAGAACCTGCTTGCCGCCAATGACGCGCATGCGCTCGAACGGCAGCTCGAAGTGGCCGCCGACGCCCTGCGCCTGCCGCCGTGGGACGCGACGGTCGGCAAGCTCTCGGGCGGCGAGAAGCGCCGCGTCGCCCTGTGCCGCCTGCTGCTGTCGAAGCCCGACATGCTGCTGCTCGACGAACCGACCAACCACCTCGATGCCGAGTCGGTCGAATGGCTCGAGAACTTCCTCGCCGATTTCCCGGGCACCGTCGTCGCCGTCACCCATGACCGCTACTTCCTCGACAATGCCGCCGAGTGGATCCTCGAACTCGACCGCGGCCGCGGCATTCCGTGGAAGGGCAACTACTCCTCGTGGCTCGAACAGAAGGACGAGCGCCTCAAGCAGGAAGAGAGCCAGGAAAAGGCGCGCCAGAAGGCAATCCAGCGCGAGCTCGAATGGGCGCGCAGCAATGCCAAGGGCGGCCGCAGCAAGGGCAAGGCGCGTCTGGCGCGCATGGAGGAGCTGCAGTCGGTCGACTACCAGAAGCGCAACGAGACCAACGAGATCTTCATTCCGCCGGGCGAGCGCCTCGGCGCCTCGGTGATGGAGTTCAAGAACGTTTCCAAGTCGTTCGGCGACCGCCTGCTGATCGACGACCTGAGCTTCGTCGTGCCGAACGGCGCGATCGTCGGCATCATCGGTCCGAACGGCGCCGGCAAATCGACCCTGTTCAAGATGATCACCGGCCAGGAAAAGCCCGACAAGGGCGAGATCAGCATGGGTCAGACGGTCAAGATCGCCTACGTCGACCAGAGCCGCGAAAAGCTCGAAGGCAACCACAACGTCTTCCAGGAAGTCTCCGGCGGCGCCGACATCCTCAACATCAACGGCATCGAGATCCAGTCGCGCGCCTACATCGGCCGCTTCAACTTCAAGGGTCCGGACCAGCAGAAGCTGGTCGGTTCGCTCTCCGGCGGCGAACGCGGCCGCCTGCACCTCGCCAAGACCCTGTTGCAGGGCGGCAACGTGTTGCTGCTCGACGAGCCGTCGAACGACCTCGACATCGAGACCCTGCGCGCGCTCGAGGACGCCCTGCTCGAGTTCCCCGGCAATGCCTTCGTGATTTCGCACGACCGCTGGTTCCTCGATCGCATCGCCACCCACATCCTCGCCTTCGAAGGTGACTCGCACGTCGAGTTCTTCCAGGGCAACTACCGTGAATACGAGGTAGACAAGAAGCGCCGCCTCGGCGAGGAAGCCGCCCGGCCGCATCGCCTGCGTTACAAGAAGCTGGCCTGAAGGAAGAGCGCGGAAACCTGAAACACGGAGCACCCAGAGCAAACGGAGAAAGCAAACGAAGCATCAGGATTCCTGGTCTTTTCCTCCGTCTGCCCCGTGTGCTCCGCGTCAAAGGCTTCCGGCTTCCGGCTTCCTGCCCCCAACGAGGACGAGGCAATGACGTTCCTGCAATCGCTGCGTGCGGCCTGGCAGCGCAACGACTCGCTGGTCTGCGTCGGCCTCGATCCGGAGCCGGCGCGGTTTCCGGCCCGCTTCGCCGCCGACGCCGATGCGGTGTTCGCCTTCTGCCGCGACATCGTCGATGCCACCGCCGACCTCGCCTGCTGCTTCAAGCCGCAGATCGCGCACTTCGCGGCACTCGGCGCGGAAGACGCGCTTGAACGGCTGATCGCGCACATCCACACGCACCAGCCGGGCGTGCCGGTGATCCTCGACGCCAAACGCGGCGACATCGGTTCGACCGCGCAGCACTATGCCCACGAGGCATTCGAGCGTTTCCGCGCCGATGCGGTGACGGTGAACCCGTATCTCGGCCGCGATTCGGTCCAGCCGTTCCTCGACCGCGCCGACAAGGGCGTCGTGGTGCTGTGCCGGACGTCGAACCCGGGCGCGCGCGAGTTGCAGGACCTCGACGTCGGCGGAAGGCCGCTCTACCAGCATGTCGCCGCTCTCGTCGCCGGCGAATGGAACACGCACGGCAACTGTCTGCTGGTCACCGGCGCGACCTGGCCCGGCGAACTGGCCGCGGTGCGCCGCCTGGTCGGCGACATGCCCTTGCTCGTGCCCGGCATCGGTGCCCAGGGTGGCGATGTCGAAGCCGTGGTGCGCAACGGCCGCGATGCCGACGGCCGCGGCCTGCTGGTCAGCTCGTCGCGGGCAATCCTCTACGCGAGCGATGGCGACGACTATGCCGATGCCGCCCGCCGCGCCACTGCTGAACTGCGCGACGCGATCAATCTGTGCAGGGGCCGGTGAAGCGCAGCGGCAAAGCGTCCCTAGCCCCTAGCCCCTAGCCCCTAGGCTCTAGCCCCCAGTCTCCACGCCGACTACCCTCGTCGCATGCGCACCGTCGCCCTCACCGGCGGAATCGCCTCGGGCAAGTCGGCCGTGGCGGACCGCTTCGCCGCCCTCGGCGTCGACATCATCGATGCCGACGTGGTCGCGCGCGAACTGGTCGAGCCCGGCATGCCGGCGCTGGACGAGATCGCCGCGACCTTCGGCAGCGACATGCTGACCGCGGAAGGCCGCCTCGACCGGCGTGCGATGCGCGCGCGCGTGTTCGGCAATGTCGAAGCGCGCACCCGGCTGGAATCGATCCTGCATCCGCGCATCCGCAGCACGATGCGCACGCGCGCCGAGGCGATCGACAGTGCCTATGGCATCCTCGCCGTGCCGCTGCTGGTCGAAGCCTGGCCGCACTATGCCTGGGTCGATCGCGTGCTGGTCGTCGACGTGCCGCGTGAACTGCAGATCGCGCGCCTGACCGCCCGCGATGGCATCGACCGCGCGCTGGCCGAGGCCATGCTCGATGCCCAGGCCAGTCGCGAACAACGCCTGGAAATCGCCGACGACGTGATCGCCAATGCCGGCACCCTGGCCGATCTCGATGCCGCCGTGGCCGCCCTGCATGCGCGCTACCTCGCCCTGCGCGGCGGTGCGGCCGCCTGAACGGAAACGGGCGCCTCGCGGCGCCCGTTGCTCAATCCGGAGCGGAGAAAGCTGCGCTCAGGCGCCCTTCTTCCACTGGCCGAGTGCGGCGAGACCGTTCTCGCGCGCGCGCTGGGCGACCGTCTTCTGCGCATCGGCGAAGTTCGCCGCCATGTCCGCACTCCACAGCTTGAGCGCAGCCTGCTGCATGGCGCGACCGTAGGAGAACGACAGCGGCCACGGGTGCGGCCCCTGCTGGTTCATCGCGTTGAGGTGGCTGGTGGCCAGTTCGTCGGACTGGCCGCCGGACAGGAACACGATGCCCGGCAGCGACGCCGGCACCGCCGACTTCAGGCAGCGGATCGTCATCTCGGAGACTTCGTCGACGCTGGCCTGATCCGCGCAGTTCTTGCCGGAAATGACCATGCTGGCCTTGAGGATGGTGCCTTCCAGCAGGACGTTCTGCTCGTACAGCGACGAGAACAGGCTGCGCAGGGTGGCCTCGGTGACGTCGTAGCACTCGTCGATGTCGTGCTCGCCGTCCATCAGCACCTCGGGCTCCACCATCGGCACGATCCCGGCTTCCTGGCACAGCGCCGCGTAACGGGCCAGCGCATGGCAGTTGGCCTCGATGCAGGTGCCGCTCGGCGCATCGGCGGCGATGGTGATGACGGCGCGCCACTTGGCGAAGCGGGCACCGAGCCGGGCGTATTCGTTGAGACGGTCGCGCAGGCCGTCGAGGCCTTCGGTGACGAGTTCGCCGGGGAAACCGGCCAATGCGGACGGACCCTTGTCGACCTTGATGCCGGGCAACATGCCGGCATCGAGCATGAGCTTGGTGAACGGCACGCCGGCCTTGGTCGACTGGCGGATCGTCTCGTCGTACAGGATCGCGCCGGAGATGTGCTGGTTGAGACCCGGCGTCGTCAGCAGCATCTCGCGATAGGCACGGCGGTTTTCCTCCGTGTTCGGCACGCCGACCGCGTCGAAACGCTTCTTGATCGTGTTGTTCGATTCGTCGATCGCGATGATGCCCTTGCCCGGAGCCACCATGGCCTGGGCGATGCTTTCAAGCTGCTCGATACTCATAAGGACTCCGGCAAACGGGACGCGCAGGCGCCTTCGGCGCGGGTGCGGGGCGGGTAAAGCAGGCGATTATAGGCCAGATGCCGGGGCGGTACAGGCGCGCCGATGCCGCAGTGCGGACGCGTGCGGAACGGCCCGCGCGCCGGCGGAAAATCGCCGGACGGAAGGTCGCACCCGGCGCCGGGTCCGCCGTGCGTCCCGCCGGCGTCAAGGTACGGGCCGGGCCTCGACGCGCGCGGCCGGATCGCTCCAGCGCAACGGCGCGATCACGCATTTTTCCATCACCGCCGTGCGCGCCTGCGGATCGGCCGGCAGGTTGAACGGGAAGATCAGCGAGCTGAACACGCGGTCGCGGCCGGCATTGGCGATGGTCGGCTCGAACACCAGGCTGGCCGCCGCGCTCGCCGCCACTGCGCCGAGGTCGCCGGGCGGCTCGACTTTCTGCACCTTGATGTTGCTGGTGCGCCCGGTTTTCTCGACCACGAAGGACACCGTCGCGCATCCCGGCCCGGTCATGCGCCGGCCGCCGAGCGGCACGTCCGCCTCGAGCGAGGCATGGATCATGACCCAGTACTTCCCGAGCGCTTCCGGCGTCACCGAGCGCGGCGCCTGCTGGGCCACGGACAAGGCCGGCACAAGGGCGAGGCCGGCGGCGAGGACGAGGCATGTGGAGACGTTGCGTGCGGACATGCAGGACTCCCGGTTCGCGAGTGCGCAAGCATAACGGCTCGACGCGGACACTGCCGGAGCCGATGCGGAAATCCGCGGCGCCGGCCCCCGCAGGCATGCATGTCGATCGTTCGTGCCGGCCGCTGCCCGGCCGCCGCTCAGAGGTCGCCGAGCCCGACTGCCATGCCCCCCGGCCCGACCCGCAGCAGCTTCAGCGTGTTGGTGCCGCCGAGCTGGCCGGTGTGATCGCCGTTGGTGAGGATGACGCGGTCGTCCTCGGCCAGATGGCCGAGGTCGAACAGGTGCTGGATCGCCGCACGTGCGGCCTGGGTCGGACCGACATCGTGCGGATCGAACTCGATCGGGTAGACATCGCGGAACAGCAGCATGCGCCGGCGCGCACCGGCATTGCGCGACAGCGCGTAGATCGGCACGGTCGAACGATGGCGCGACAGCCAGCGCGCGGTCGCGCCGGATTCGGTCAGGGCGACGATCGCGCGCACGGAGATGCGCGCGGCAAGGAACATCGTCGCCAGCGCGATCGCCTGGTCGGTACGGTCCAGCGGCGATGCCGGGGCGGCGAAATCGGCCGCGGGCTCGAACTGGCGCTCGGCGCCGAGGCAGACCCGGCGCATCGCCGCGACCGCCTTGTCCGGATGGCGGCCGGAAGCGGTTTCCTGCGAGAGCATCACCGCGTCGGTGCCGTCGATGACGGCATTCGCCACATCGAGCACCTCGGCACGCGTCGGGATCGGCGATTCGACCATCGACTGCATCATCTGCGTGGCGGTGATGACGACGCGGTTGCGCTCGAGCGTTTCGCGGATGATCTTCTTCTGCAGGCCCGGCAGCTCGGCATCGCCGATCTCCACGCCGAGGTCGCCGCGCGCGACCATGACCACGTCGGCCGCATCGACGATCTCGCCGAGCGCGGCGATCGCCTCGCTGCGCTCGATCTTGGCGACCAGCGCGGCCTCGCCGCCGGCCTCGCGCAGCAGCGCGCGCGCCTGTTCGATGTCGGCGGCGGTCTTGACGAAGGACACGGCGAGGAAGTCGATGCCGAGCTCGGCGGCGAGGCGGATGTCGGCACGGTCCTTGTCGGACAGCGCGGCCACGGTGAGGCCGCCACCCTGGCGGTTGATGCCCTTGCGGTCGGACAGGCGCCCGCCGATGACGACCCGGCAATGCACGAATTGCGGCACCACCTCGACGACTTCCAGCGCGATCAGGCCGTCGTCGAGCAGCAGGGTGTCGCCGGGTTTCACGTCGCGCCAGAGGTCGTGGTAACCGACGCCGACGCGGCTGGCGTCTCCGGCCGGCGCGTCGGGCCGGCAGTCGAGGGTGAAGGCCGCGCCGGCCTCGAGCTGCACGGCCCCTTCGGCGAAGCGTTCGACGCGGATCTTCGGCCCCTGCAGGTCGCCGAGCACCGCCACCTCGCGGTCGAGTTCGGCCGCCACCGCCCGCACCGCCGCCGCGCGCGCACGATGGTCATCGGCCTCGCCGTGCGAGAAATTGAGGCGGACGACATCGACGCCTTCGGCGAGCACGCGCTTCAACATGCCGGGTGCATCGGTCGCCGGACCGAGCGTCGCGATGATGCGCGTGCGGCGCAGGTGTGCCGACATCGGTGGCTCCTTCGACTTGAGGGACAACGCTATCACATTGGTATTTCGCACTCGTTGTGGTGCTGCGCCGATGTCGTCATGGCGGCGGGGGCCGGCGCATCCCTTGGGGGGTTTGGTGTCGCTCGCCTCGGCCGCGCCCTTGCGCCGTCATGCTGGTGGAGGCCGGCAGCCGGCTCCTGCCTTGTCTCTTCACGCTCTCTTGGATGTGGTGAACCACGGGTTCCGCTCGCCTCGGCCGCGCCCTTGCGCCGTCATGCTGGTGGAGCCCTGCATCCAGCTCCTGCCTTGTCTCTTCACGCTCTCTTGGATGTGGTGAACCACGGGTTCCGCTCGCCTCGGCGGCGAGCGGGTTACTTCTCTTTTGGCGAAAAGAGAAGTAACCAAGAGAAACGCCCCCCGGCAGTCGCGCCGGTCGGACTGCGTCCGCCCGGTCCCCTGCGGTGCTCGCCAGCCACCGGCCGGCGAACAACTCGGCCATCCCTGGCCTCAAACAGTTCGCCTTTCCCCGGT